>CAIYOB010000459.1 GCA_903927685.1 uncultured Planctomycetaceae bacterium | reverse complement strand
TTGCTCGTCGTGCCTTCCGGCACGGTCAGCACGACCTGGTAGGTGACGATCTCGCCAATGGCCACGTTCAGACCGGTCGTGTGGGCTTGATTGGTCGCGATCACCGACTTGTCCACCCGCGGCGCGGCGATCGTCACGACCGCTTCGTCCGTGGGCTGGTCCGTCGCCGCGACATGGTTGTCTCCGCCTTCCGCCCCGGCGTAAGCCAGCAGGGTTGCGGTATTGGTGAGCGTCTCACGGGGCTGGACGCTCGACTCGGCAACCAGATCGTACGTCAGGACCAGTATGTTCCTCCCGCTGGTGGGGTTATCCTGGTCCAGAGCGCCGCCGTCGGTGCCGTCCGGCAAGGGGGCCGTGGCCCCCGGGTCCAGCAACTCGATGCCGTCCTCGAACAGCGGGTTCAGATCGGTCGCATCCACGGGAACCCACGCCAGGAGCGCGCCGGTTCCGTCGCGGACCTGCAAGTTCAACTGCAGAGCGCTTTCGCCCGCGGTCGGCAGCCGGAATCCCGCCGGCAGCGTATCCCGCAAGCGGATATCGAACGCCCCGGTGCGGCTGCTGCCCGTGTTCTCCAGCACGATGGCAAACGTCACCAAGTCGCCGGCGTCGATGTTCTGCAAGTTGCTGTCGATCGGGTTGGCGGCCAAACCGGCCGACGTCACCGTGCCCGTGAACGACGACGGCGAGCCCGGCGGGTTGAACGTCACGCCCGCCGGGCCGACCGGAGCGGGCTCGAACACGGCCGGCGGCAGGGGCTGATCGGTAGCCACCACGCCCTTGGTGATGTTCAGCGCGGGCTGGCCCATGCGAAACTGAACGATGGCGTCGTCCACGGACGCCGTCAACTCCGAGTCAGACTCCATCGCCCGCACAATGTTGGTCAGGAACAGGCCGTCCGCAAACGGCCGGTCGCTGGCCGTGATCGTGAACAGCAACTGCACCGTGCGCATCGCGTTCGTCGGCGAGTTGAAGCTCCCGTAGTCGAAGCTCAGGCTGTTCGCTGCGGCGTCGATGCTGATGGTCGGCGGCGAGCTGTAACCGGCCAGCGGCAGGAACGGCAAGCTGTAGTCGTACAACGTGTCGTCCGGTCCCAATTCGACCACGCCGGCTGCGGGCGGCAAGTCGCGAGCGGCGCCGGCCGGCTCGACGTTGAACGTCCACGGCGTCAGCGAACCGTTCGCCAGCGGGTCCGTCACACTGAACACGGGCAGCGGCAGGAAGTCGTGCAGCGAGAAATTGACAAAGCTGGTGATGGGCAGCGTGTATTCGAGGCTGTACGTCAATCGATCTCCGGGGGCCAGGACAAATCCTGCCGGCGGCGGCGTCACGCCGTTGACGGCGTAAATCGACTTGCGCACCTCGCCGATCGGAATCCCGATCCCCGCCGCAGTGCCGTCGTCCTCGACCCCGATCGTCGTCAACGGGGCGGCATTGTCTCGCACCGTGCCCGCAATCGTCGCCGTGTTGCTGAGCGAATCGCCCTGGGCCAGATGGTCGCTGCCCGAGGGCTGCAACAGGTCATAGGTATCGGGAACGGCAACCCGGAACGTGATCCGGCCAACGGCGGCCGCCTGGAGGCCCGCATTCACCGGCGGGATATTGAAATCGTCGGCGGCCGTCGCCAGACCGCCGACCAGGATTCCGTCGTCGCCAAACGCTCGCATCGCCCGGGAGAGATCGAAGACCAACGTCTCCGTGCCGTCCGCATTGACCGTGTGGGTGAGATTGTCGCCGGCGCCGGCCGGGGACGAAATCGTGAAGGTCCCCAGTGTGCTTCCGTTCCGATCGCTGACGGTGAACGTCGGCGTCGCGACGGGAAGTCCCAGGGAGTTCAGGAAATCCTGCCCATCGCTGAGGGTGTCGGTGATGACGAAATCACCAAACGTATAGTAATCGGAAACCTGGAAGTTGAGCGTGTACTGCAGGTAGGCTCCCGGCACCGCGTCGCCACCGCCCACCACGACGACCGATTTCTGGATCGCAAGCGACTTGTCGTCCAGAATGTGATCCGGAGCCACGGGGTTCGGCTCGGCCACCGCGTTGTCCACGCCGCCCGCGTCCCGCGGGTCCAGGGGCGTCCAGTCGCCCTGAGCGCGGGCATCGTTCAGCGTCCGCGACGCGACCAGATCGTCTTCGCCGTCAAGGGGAATGATCCGGTCCCCGTTGGCGTCGAACTCGGGCACGTAGAAATTGACGACCACCCGGACGTCATCACCGCCGGTGCCGGTGACCGCCGGGATGGTGGCCACCAGCGCCTGGCTGGGGAACAGGAAACTCGCCGGCCCGAACGGAGTGGTCGGGATGTTGGTCGGCGCGGGGACATGCGAGGTCGTGACGTTGATGCCCGTGACGACGAGGTTGTCGTCGAACCCGTCGACGATGTCCAGATCGGTCACGGTCTGGCCCGGGGCGACGCTGACCGTCAGCACATACTGCCGCGGAAAATTCGGGCCGGTCGCCGTCTCGTTCTCCGGGCCAAGGTAGGTCTTGGTCATCCGGATCACCGTGGGCGTGGTGGTCGCGGACGAGGTCCAAGCCGCGCTGTCGGAACCTGCGTTGATCGGGTCCAGGAACAGCGTCGGATCCACCGAGGGGTTGTTCAGCGGGTCCGAGCCGTATTGAAAACCGCCCCGCGCCGTGTAGGGCAAAGCGACTCCCAAATCCGCGAGATTCGAAAGGGACGCCTCCAAGCGGATCGTCGCCGCCGGCTGGTCGGGCGTGAACGACCCAAACGGCAACTGGGCGACCACCAGCACATCCCCGGCCGAGCCACAGACTTGCAGCGGCGCGCCCGCGCTGTCCACGGCATAGGGATGGGGAACACAGCCGATCCCGAAGCCATCGTCCGGAAACGTCAGCTGGGTGGTCGTCACCGGCTGGCCCAGATACGTCGCTCCGGAAATGGGCCAAATCCCGTCCGGGATGTCCGAACCGGCGGCCCCGTCCGCGCCGTTGCGGGGAAACACAATGTCAATGAACGGGCCGTAACCGACGTCGGTCGCCGTGGGCGACGTGTTGTCGAACGTCGCTTCGATGACCAGCGGCGAGGTGCCGATGAACGGATCCCCGGGAACGTCCAGCGTCACCGTCGGCTGGGCCGCGAGCAACTGGCGGGCCTCGAGCGACTCCAAGGACAGCCGGCGACGCAGGGGCTCGCGGACCGACTTGGACTTGTGACGGCGCAATACAGAACGATCAGTTCGTTGCCGAACTGTCATGGCAGGGCCTCTTCATTCAAGGGATTGGATTCCCGCGAGACTGTTCCTGGCCTCGCGGCATCACGGACACTGCGGGGTCAACCGTAATTGGAATCAGGTATCAACCTCATTTCAAAACAGATGTCGCACTGCCTGCACTTGCCACTTGGGGCATGACTCCTGCAATGATGTGCGGTGAATACCCGATGCCCGGAGTTGGATGCACTTTCCGTTCCAATGTCGCAATGCTTTTCCGAGAATCCGGAAAAAAGGACTCCGGCCGACCCGCACCGAATGGTCCCAGGCTCGGGACACAGGATTGCCCGGGTGGCTGTGGTCGAGTGCAGCGAGCCCACAGTCCGCGGCCTCCTGGCCCCGAAGGATTCCTGAAGCGGGGATTTCGCACCACGGCGCGCCTTCGCAACCCGACGCGTGAGCGAGGAAATGGCGCGAACGCTCGCTGACACGTCGGGCTACTGTCGCGAGCGTTGCTGAAGCCAACGGCTCATCCGCCAAGATTCAACAAGCAGGTCCAGACATCCGCATTTGCCGGCTGCTGTAAGTTTTCCGGTCATGCCCTGAAGAGATTCCCGCCTGCCGGGCATTCCGGATGCATTGGTCCGGAGGATTCACCAGCGCCCACGGGCAGCGGCGACTATCCGCGAAGCTCGCCGTACACCAGTCGGCCGGTGTTGACGGTGGCCACAACCTCGACGGCGCCCAGCGGTGCGGTCCGGTCGGCGCCGGGCAGATGAAAGACGGCCAAATCGGCGAATTCCCCCGGCTGCAGCCAAGTGTGGTTGCGGCCCAGCAGCGCGGCGGGTTGGGTGCTGGCCATGGCCACGGCAACACGCAGGGATTGTTCGGTGAACCGCAGGATGTTGGCAATCCCGACGGTGATCGGCACAACGGCGCCCGCCAGAATCTGCCGCTGGCCGGCGACGACCGGGCGGCCGTCCGCCAGTAATTCGATCGGGTCCAAGCCGGGCGACTCGTACCGACCGGGCGGCATGCCACCCAGTGCCGTCACATCACTGATCAGGACACATCTGGCGGGCGATTTCGCGCGGACGAAGGTCTTGACCACCGCGGCGGGCAAGTGGTGGCCGTCTGCGATCAAGCTGGCAGACAGCCGGTCTTCGGCCAGCTGATCCCAGATGTAGTTGGGGTGGCGGCAGATCTGGCCGTGGGCGCCGTTGCCCAGATGGGTACTGAGCCGAGCGCCGGCGTCCACCGCGGCTTGGATCTGAGCCGCCGTCGCCTTGGTGTGGCCGATGGCGACCAGGACGCCGGTTGCCGCCACACGGGCGATGAAAGCAGGCGCCGTCTCGTACTCGGGCGACAGCGTCAGGAGGCAGATCCGGCCGCGCGCGGCGTCCTGAAGCCGCTGAAATTCGTCCCAGTCCGGCGGCCGGACATGCTGGCGCGCGTGGGCGCCCCGCGGGCCGTCGTCGGGCGAGATGTAGGGGCCTTCCAGATGAAACCCGGGCACTCGGCAGGCGACCTCGGCCGACTGCTCGCAGGCCCGGGCCAGCGTCGCTAACGCGTGCCTCAAGGCCGGCCCGCTGTCCGTCGTCACCGTCGGGCAGTAACTGGTCACGCCGAACCGGTCGAGCGTGCAACTGATCCGTTGCACGTCGTCCACCGTCACTGTCAGGTCGTTAAAGGCTCGGCCGCCAAAGCCGTTGACCTGCAGATCGACGAATCCGGGGGCCAGCCAAGGCAGCGTCGGGCCGGATTCGGTCGGGTCGGCCGCCGTGACGGCAGCCACGCGACCATCATCGATGTCAACCGCGATCGGCTCCCCTGTGTCGTATCTTCGTCCAACAATGCGCATCGCAAGCCCGTGTGCCGCCCAGGTTATCGCACCAGGGTCGCCGGACTGTCCGGAACGACCAGCAGCAGTTGCGCCGGTTGTTCTACCATCGAGTACGGGGTCGAATCTACGGTCGGACGGAGTGGGGAAATGCCCAGCCATTTGCGGGTCTCGACTCGCTGGCGACGCTGTTCGCCGCGGGCGATGGCCCGTTCGCGAACCAGATCGGCAGGCGTCGCGTAGCGGCTGCCCCGGTCCGCCGTGGCGTCGTAGTAGGTCGAGCTCGCAGGAGCCGGGATGGCTGGCGGCAGCGGTGCCCGGATCGCCGCAGGCGACGGAACGACGGTCGCCCGGTCTTCGGCGACGGCGTCGAACACACCGTGGTTTGCGCTGGGGGCCGCGTCCGGCGCCGGAGGCGGCAGAACTTCGGCTGGGGCGACGGTGTTGACGGCTGCACCGGCCAATTCCGGCGCGGCAGCTTCCGCCATCCCGGCGGCCGGCTCGGGTGATTCCGCACCGGCCACGGTCTCAGGCGGGGGCTGCCCGGTCCCGTCGTTCGCCGCGGGCAAGCTGTCCGCCATGCCCGCCAGGGCGCCGCCCTTGGATGCCAGCTCCATCACCGGCGGGGTGTTGTCCAATTCAGGTGCCACCAGCGGCGGAACGTCGCCCGCCGGTGAAGCGTTCGCCGCCAACAACGGCTGTTCGTCGATCGGCCGCGAAGCCGGATCGCTGGACGTCGGCTCGGCGGCCAGCGCTGCCGCATCGAAGCGGCCTGCCAGGTAGTAGCCTTCCGCCGAGCAGAGCACTTCCGAGCCTTCCAGGGAATTGACTTGCCGATCTTCGCTGGCGGCGGAGACCTTGTGAGCGGCCTGCTGGGCAAACATCCCGGCGCCCACGGCGACCGCGATGAACACGACGTTCCAGGTGGAGCGGAACATGGGGGAATCCCGAGGGGCTGGTAGGATCACGGCGGGTGAATAGATTTGGATTCGGCCGCCAGTCCCGCCCGGGATTAGTCTCGTTGCCTGGATTGCAGGCGCAGCTGTCAAGCTTTCACGGCTGGTGAAAATGGAACATCAATTTGGAGGCCGATCAACGGCGAGGACTCGATCAGTTGGCGGTAGCGGTTCGGCCCACCGCGGACGGCGAACACATAGACCAAGTCACCGCGACGCCAGACTCCCAGCGTCAGGCCGCCGGTTGCAGAAAAGGCGGTCCCGGGGGGCAACGGTGGAAGCTGCGAGCGCGAAACGGGGCACCGCATGCAGAACACGAGCGCCAGCTCCCCGCCCCGCGAGGCGACGTCATACACCACCGTCTGCGAATCGTAGGCGGTGGCAATCGAACACCAGCGCCGTGGATTGGCTCGGACCGCTCGATCCAAGGGGCGAGTCAACGCTTGCGCTGCTAGCAGATCCTCATTCCAGCCCTGCCTGACGACTGCCTCCGACCACGCCAGGATCTCCCCGGGCAGCCGGTCATCGGGAAGCGGCTCCGCGGCGCGAAAATACGGCACCAGCAGCGCAACCGCGGCCAGGACGGCAATCGCAGTGCAGGTGCCAGCGACCACGGACCAAACCCGCCGCCGCCGCGCTCCAGGCCAGCGTCCCTCGGCCTTCGATTGCGTAGCAACCTCGTGATTCGCCGGGGAACAAGTGGCACACGTCGACGCTTCGGCCATCGCCCCGACACGCGCCGAGTCGCCCCGCGCCGAGTCGACTGCCGCCAGCAACCGTTCGCCCAATCCGTCCGGTACGGGCACATCGCGAAAAGCCTGCCTGACGCCGGCGTCGAACCGCAGGCTGCGTTCATAACGACGACGCACTCCCGGGTCGCGCAAGACAGCCTCCGCCAGGAGCGCCATTTCCGGCTGCTGCAGGTCTTCGCTGCCAGGACGACAGGCATCGATCGCTTGTTGGATTTCTTGGTCAGTTGTCATTTCACGCCTCGACGCCCCGTCCGTAGGTTGAACCACCGGCGATGGATGGCCTTGGGCCTTGACGGGACTGTACTTGCAGAACAATCCGATCAAAGCTCTGGCCTGCCTTCCCTAGCCTGCACTGTCTCCCTGAATTGCCCTAGTTGTCTCGCGCCGCCGACACCTCCTTCGCCGTTGCCCCCAGGCGGCTTCCAGGCTCGCTCAAGCGCTGTCGCAGCCGGCCTTTCGCACGTGTGAGTCGGCTCATCACGGTCCCGATCGGGATTTGCAGCTGGTCTGCAATCTCTCGATACGAGCACTCCTCAAAATAAAACATGACCACAACCAGCTTGAATTCATCTGGCAGCTCATCGAGGGCGGCCTGCAACAGCTCCTGGTCGACAGGCCCCTCGTCCGCCGGCTCGGGGATTCTGTCAACGTCCAATTCAATGCTGGTCGCCGTCAGCGGCGTGGTCTTTCGTTCGGCCTTCAAATAGCAGGTCCGCACGATCGCAAACAACCAACTCAACACCCGGTCCGGCTGACGGAGTTGGGGCAGCCGCTGGAGCGCGATCATAAACGTCTGCTGCGTCAAGTCTTCCGCATCGGCACGGCTCCCGGACAGCCGAAACGCATAACGGTAGACGTCGGGATGATAGTCCCGTACCAACGCCCGAATGTCGAGGGATGGCGGCAATGCCTCGGGGTTGACATCGTGATCGCCCATCGAGCCGCCTGCAGCCATCGAGTGCCTACGTTGTAACAGATCCATCGCGTTGCCCTATTATTCCCCGATTCTGCCAAGAATTACCAGAGGGAAAGATTTTTTGGCATTTCTTCATCGAGCAGGAATAAACCCGGGTGACGCAGGATCTATGACACGGAGGGAAGTGCGTTTCGCGTGGTGGCGGCACTCACGCATCCCGAAAAACTCCTGTCTTCTTTGTGAAAGGGTGGTTCGATGAAGGGTTTGAGCTTGTTGCTGGTCGTGTTGTCGGTTGGTTTGTTCGCGGTTGGCTGCGGCGGTGAGCCGAGCGCGCCGCCGGCCGTCGATCAGGGCGTTACGGCTCCTGCGGCGGACGCCCCCGCGGCTGACGCTGCCGCTCCGGCTGCCGACGCTGCTGCTCCTGCGGCGGACGCGGCTGCTCCTGCGGCGGACGCGGCTGCCCCGGCGGCTGATGCTGCCGCTCCCGCAGCGGACGCTGCGGCTCCGGCGGCTCCGGCGGCTGATGCTGCCGCTCCCGCGGCGGACGCTGCGGCTCCGGCTCCGGAAGCCCCGAAGGAATAGTGACCTGCGGGTAACCGTCGGAATCCAGAGGGAAGGCAAGCGGACTACCGCGGGCCTTCCCTTTTTTTGTTTGCCGGTGACTACAACAGCCGCTGGAACCCGCTGTGAGCGACCGGGCCGCGGAGCCGCGCCCGGACCTCGCCCTGGCGGAGCGCATCGGCGAGCTGGGCGAAGACCTCGTCGACGGCCGACGTGTAGCTGGCGATGATCTGTGGCGTGTGAGCCAGCGTGACGTAAATCGCCGTGTTGGCCAGGAAGCCCCGGTCCAGCAGGCCCTGGATGTACAACGTCTTCAGTTCAGCCGCCTGCGGATGGGCAAAGGCGAAATGGGCCAGCGCACCGTAACCGTCGTCGACTTGCACCGGCAGCTGATGCGTCCGGGCGTGCGTTCGCCACGCCGCCTGGACAACCTCGCCCAGCCGCTGGCAGTGCTCCGGAACCGCCACCTGCGACAGCTTGTCCAACGTCGCCAACGCCGCCGCCGGGCCGACGCCTTCGGTCCAGTAAGAACTGCTGATGAACGAAACGTGAGCGCCCTGCATCGCGTCGCGGGTGCCGATCACCGCCGCCATCGGATGCCCGTTGGCCAGTGTCTTGCCGAACACCGCCAGGTCCGGTGCGATTCCCAACCGCAGGTGGGCCCCGCCGTAGCACAGGCGCCAGCCGATGGTGATCTCGTCAAAGACCAGCAGCGCGCCGGCGCGCCGCGTCCGCTCGCGCACGTGAGCCAGGAATCCCGGCTCCGGATCCCGATAGCGGCACGGCTCCATGACCACGGCCGCTAATCGCGGACCGTGTTCGTCCAGGATCCGGTCGAATTGCTCGCGGTGGTTGTAGCCAAAGGCCAAGGTCGTGCCCCGCAATTCCCGCGGGACTCCGCGCGGCTCCAGGCCCGGCAGCAGGTGGCCGGACAACGCGTCGGTTTCGCCCAGATTGGCCGCCAGGTACCAGTCGTGCCAGCCGTGGTAGCCGCAGACGGCAACGGTGGAACGGTCCGTCGTCGCCCGGGCGATCCGGACCGCCACGGCCATCGCTTCGCCGCCTGTCCGCGCGAACCGCACCTGTTCCGCCCACGGATGAATCGCGCACAGCCGGTCGGCCAATTCCACTTCCTCAGGCGGATTGAGCGTGCACAGACTGCCCAGGGCGACCCGCCGTTGGACGGCGCGAGTCACGTCCCGATCGCGGTACCCCAGCAGGGCCGCTCCGATGCCGTGCAGGCCGCAATCGTAGTAGTGCCGGCCGTCCAAGTCCCAGATCTCGCATCCGCGAGCCTCGCGGAAATAGGCC
>CAIYOB010000458.1 GCA_903927685.1 uncultured Planctomycetaceae bacterium | reverse complement strand
GGGCTCGCTGCACTCGACCACAGCCACCCGGGCAATCATCCGTCCCTCACCTCGTACCATTCGCCCTCGTGCCGGAGGGGACGGTGAGAACGCGCAACTTTGAAGACCCTGAGCCCAGACCCCCGCACGTGAAGCCGGTTTCAGAAGCTCTCCAAGGCTCCCGCGTCGCGGCCCTGGCCCAGCGGCTGGACGCCCCGCATGTCGCGCCGCGCCGGCCCGTCGAACTGCCAGGCATACAGCTCCTCGATGCTGGTGTGGGCCTCCGCCAGCGTTCCCCGGGCGATGCGCAGAAAATCGATGGCGCCGCGCAGGTAAGCTCCCGCCGGAGTGCCGCCGACAAATAGATCGCCCTCGTTGGCCAGCGAGACGGGGCCGATTCCCGGGCCGGCACTGTCCGGTTTGCCGTCCACGTAGATCGCCAGCGTCCGCGCGCCACGGTCGCATTCGGCGATCAAATGGTGCCACCGGCCGTCGGCCAGCCGAACCTGCGACGTCAGTTCCGCGGTGGCGACGGCCTCCGAACGTCCCGCCGGCTCCCCGGGGCGCGTCACCGCTTCCTGCGCACCGGTTTCGCGCCTCGCCGCGACGCGGAACACGGCCCGTCCGTCACGAAGTTCGAGCGCATAACCGGCCCCCTGCTCCTTGCTGATGACCAGCCCGTCGCCGGCGGCGCGGAAGTAGACTTCGATCAGGAAATTCCCGGCATGAATCGCCGGGTTCTTCAGTCCGTCGCCCGCGAACGTGAATTCCTGGACGGCCGGATCCTGGCCATGCGCGGCGCGCGTGGCCAGCCGGGCGGTGAACGGCTGGCTGAGATCGGCATGGGGGATCGTGGCATAGATCTTCCGCGCCGGATCCAGCTCGAGTGCCCCGGCCACGAAATCTTCCAAGGGTCCGGCGACGTAGTCTCGGGGAGTCGCCTGGACGACGGTCAGCGGATACGTGGGGCGGGCGTGATACTCGGTGCGGTCGGTCAGATAGTCCTTGGCGTACCAGTGTTCGTCGATGATCTGCGTGGGGTCATTCCCGGCCGGATAGAAATTCCACTCGGCGACCACGCCGTGCAGGGCCCACGGCACGAATGCCACCGCGCCGTGGTCGACGGCGGCGGACGCCCGGTTCAGCCGAAAGTCGCCTCGGGCCGGATCGCGCAGCGTGGCGGCCTGGTCCAGGACCCCCAACTCGGCAACCAGGCTGCCCTGTTTCTGCAGCGCGGCGCGGAAGTCGTCAAGCGTCGGCAGCCAGCGGCCGGAAGCCTCGAAAACGCCCGCCTGGGCGATGTCGTAGAAGACGTTGCGGGCATAGGCGTTGGTCTCATACGCAAAGTGATCCTGCTGCGGACCGGCGTCCGCCGCGTTGCCGTCCGCCTGGGTCTTGGCCGGATCGGCATGCCGCAACACGCGTTCGCTGATGTCCTGCCAAACGTTCCCCAAGTACTTGTTGCGGCCCGCATGCGGGGCCTGGCGGCGCGAGCCGACGGTAAAGTTGTAGGCCGTATTGTTCAGGAAGATGTTCTGATGGCTGTAGATCTCCTGAAACGCGGAACAGTTCACCAGGGGACTGGTCGGATCGTTGGACAGGCCCCAGGCGATGTTGTTGAAGACATAATGCTTGAAGCCGCCGTCCAGGTAATAGGCATGCCCGAAACCCGGATTGCCCCGGTTGTGGACCCGCTCTCCCTCGCGCTGGCCGCGGGCATCGAAGCTGAGGTTGTTGAAAATGTACACGGGGCCGTGCTGCCAGCTCTCGATGCCGCCAAAGTCGTTGCCGTTCTGCATCGTCTTCCAGGCCTTGTTCTGGTGGATCAGCACGCGGACCAGGGGCACGTCGCCGCGGCTGGCACCCTTGCCGGCGACGACGTTGATGGCCTGGGCCGCGCTCCGCTCGATCACGTTCCCCGCGATGTGGGCCCGCCAGGGATGCGTCAGGTCGAACGTGCAGCCGCGTTCATAGCGGGGAGCCCGAAAGCCGATGTTGGCGGCGTAATTGCGGTACAGCCGCACGTCGTCCAGGACGCCCACCGGATGCGAGAAGCCCCAGCCGGCGCCGGCGGTCAAGCTGACAGCCCCGGCGTCGTTGTTCTGGAACACGTTGTCCTCGATCGTGATGTCGCGGATCGGCGCGCCCTGGCCGATGGCGCGCAGGCCGACGCCCAGGACCACATCCTGGAAGCGACAGTTGCTGATCCGGACCCCTTCCGCCCGGCCCCAGATGCGAATGCAGGCCGGATGAGCCTCGGGCCGGACACCAAACGGCTTGGTCCGAAAGTCCCACGACGAGACGTCCAGTTCCCAGGGTTGCGTGGTCCAGCGGAAATCGAGGCCGCTGATTTCCAGCTGCCGGACATCCTCGCCCAGGACCAGATCGGAATGCCGGCCAGCTTCGATCTGCACGCGGTTGGGGTCGCCGCCGGCGGGCAGACGCAGATACAGAGTCCCGCCCGCGCCCCGTTTGTCGAACCAGAATTCGCCGGCCGGATCGTCCAGGTATTGGGGCTTGTCCTCCAGGTAATAACGCATCCCGCGGAAGATGACCGACGCGTTGCCACCGCCGGTCCAGTTGGCAAATCGCACCGCGCCATCCGCGGGGTCAAAGTCCATGACCCGTGTCGGATACGGCGTCCCCATCACCCAGCCGAACTCGGAGTAGATCAGGGCTCCTTGCACAAAGTCCGGGTCGAGTCCCCGGAGATGCGCGGCATCGTTGGCGGTGAAGCCCTCCTTGGGCTTGAAAGGATGTGGGTCGTTGGTCCACGTGAACCACTCCGACTTGTGATCCTCGGGCTGGCTGGTCCAGTTTGGATGCCGGGCCAGCGGAATCCGCGTGGCGGCGCCGCGGGCATCGACCATCCACACCGTGCGCGGGGCAAAGTCCAGCGTGGCCTGCCAGACCGCCGCGGACTCGGGAATCTGCGGATGGGCGGCGCCTTGGCGCCACCCGGTGACGACCTGCGACCCGGCGAGGACGGCCGGCCCTTCGCCCCAGCTGGGATCGCGGGTCAGGCGGAGCGGGGCCCCTGGCCGGCCCTGCTCCCGGACCGTGAGCTGCCCCCGATAGATCACGCCGCCCTTGAAGACATAGGTATCGATCCCTGTGGCCGCGGCGGCCTGACCGGCCGCCGCCGAATCCCAGGGATGATGCTTCCAGGGCCGCTGCGGCGAAGCACCGTCAACGGCGTCGGACCCGTTTTCGAAATCGATGTAGCGGACGTTGTCGCCCGCGGCGAACTGAAACGCTTGCGGCGTCCACTGGATGTCGCCGGTTTCGGTCACGCGGGCGTAGTCCCGCTGCCAGGCGAACGGTTGCTGGGCCGCCTGGAGCGTGACGCAGCACAACGCCAGGCAGGCCGGGACCGACCAACAACACCGACTTCGAACGGACATGCAAGACTTCCTTTCGGCTCCTGACCTCAGCCAGGACCTGGGTGCTTCGTCAAGGCTGAGTCTGGACGACGCCCTAGATCGTCCAGCCCTCGCGGTACTCGCGTTTGACCAGCGCGTTGACCTCGGGGACGTTCGTGCACTTCATGGCCACGGGATCCCAGGCGATCTTCTTGCCGAGACCGGCGCGGATGGCCAGGCAGCCCAGCAGCACCATCTCGGACAGCGGGCCGCCGTAGGAGAAGTCGGAGGCTGCCTGGTAGCCTTCCTTGCAGGCGCCCAGGAAGTCCAGCTGGTGCGTCTTGGCGACGGTCCGCGGCAGGGTCTTGGGGGGCGACTTGAACGCGCGGTGCGCTTCCTCGGGAATCATCCGCGGGCTGCCGCCGTATTCGCCGCAGGCGATGATCCCCTTGTCGCCGACGAACACGGTCCCGCCGGCCTTCAGATCGCGGCCGTATTTCTTTTCCAGCTCGAGCACGATCGGCGGGCGGTGCTGGATCCGCAGCGGGTTGCCTTCGTCATCGGTCTTCGTCGGGTCGGTCTTGTCGAAGTACCCGTCGTACCAGTAGACCTTGACCGGCGGCTGCTTGCCCCGCGCCGGATAGCTCCAGCAGATGGCGTTCCGCAGCGGGAACCGTTCGTCGCTGCCGCCTTCCTGCATGACCGCCTCGACGGTGGTCGGAGCCGATTGAGCCAGGTTCAGCGCCCAGAACGGGCCGTCCAGGTTGTGGCAGCCCCAGTCGCCCACCGAGCCGTCGCCGAAATCCCACCAGCTGCGCCACAGCAGCGGATGCAATTCGTCGTGATAGTCGCGATAGGGCATGGGGCCGATCCACTGGTCCCAGTGCAAGCCGGCCGGCACCGGCTTGGTGGGCAAGCGTCCGCCCACGCCGCCGCGGCCCGAGCGGGCCCAGCTGTACGTCTCGATGACGTTGCCGATCGCGCCCGCCCAGATGTACTCGACCAGCCGGCGGATGCCCTCGCCGCTGTGGCCCTGGTTGCCCAGTTGCGTGACGACCTTGTACTTCTTGGCCGCGGCCGTCATCCGGCGGACCTCGTCGATCGTGTGCGCCAACGGCTTTTCCACGTATACGTGCTTGCCCAGCGACATGGCGATCATCGCCGCCAGGTAATGGTGATGATCCGGCGCGGCGACGAACACGG
This sequence comes from uncultured Planctomycetaceae bacterium, assembly GCA_903927685.1. Next base: position 9,544 of record CAIYOB010000458.1, on the reverse strand, counting down.
CGTCGATGTTCTTGTGGAACTCGTCGAACATCTGGCGATAATCGTAGAACACCTTGAGCTTGGACGGCACGACCTCGGGCGCGTACTCTTTGAACCAGTTGTTGGCTGTGGCCAAGTGGTTTTCGTCCACGTCAACCAAGGCGACCAGATTCTCTGTGACCGCCCCGCTCAGGCTGGCCAGCCCTTGATTGGCGCAACCGATGACGACCGTGTTCAGTTTCGAATTCGGGGAACGTTGCCCGAGTATCTTGGGCGGAGCGAACACTTGGGAAGCCAAGCCCAGGCCGGCGGCCGCCGCCGTGCCCCGCAGGAACTGCCGACGAGAATACCGTGACTGCATCGCGAGTCTCCTTTCGTAAGGGGAGGGATCGGGTGTGGTGGGAACTTGACCTATCGTACCGTTCCACGAATCCGGCGTCCACCGACAGGCGTGTACGGCTTGGCAACGCTTACGAAAATCCTGTGCCTGTCGTGCGTGGGAGAGATCAGGACTACGGTGCTGTGCGCCACCGGGGCGAACGCAGGACTTGTTCCAGAATCCCGGCGCGGTCGCTCACTTCAGCCGGCCCAGGTACCGGGCTCCCCACGGTCTGCGGTGCGCGGGGCGGAGCAGGCCGCGACGGAGCCACGTTTTGACAGACGTCGGCAGGCAGCGCCTGGCGAGCGCCAGGACGCGAGCCGCGGGACTGGCCGGAGCGGGCGGCTCCGGAGCAGCTGCGGCTGCGGCAAACAGCTGCCGATAGTACGATTGCAGCGGCACGCGATCCGCGGTCGAGGCGGCCGTCTTTTCGGCGCTGACGACCACCAGCAGACGCCGCCGCGAAGTCATCAGCACGGGCTGGCGCCGCGGGTCGATCTGGAACAGGTCCCAGGAGCTGGATTGGTAGTCGACGCCCATTTCCTCCGCGACGTACACCTCAACACCGGCAAAGGCATTCGCTTCGTAAAAGTCCGCCAGCAGCGTCGGACTGAATTGGTAAAAGCCGTGATTCGCAAAGTTATTGCAGGGGCTGATGTGGATCACGCGGCCGCCGACCCGCAGCAGGTGGGCCAGGTTGGCCAGCGCCGCCGGCAGGGCGAACACGTGCTCCAAGGTCCCCGAGTCCAGGATGCCGTCGAAGCGGTCCCGCCACGCCTCCGGGACGGGCTGGTTCAGATCATGGGTCAGTTCCGCGCCCTCGAAGTCGGCGTAGTCCAAGGCCAATACTTCTGCGGCGCCCAAGGCCCGCAGGACGGCCTGATCGCTGGCATTACCTGCCAGCGGCGTGTTCTGCCAGGACGGAATGTTCGTTTGCGGCCCACTGTCCGCTGGCAACTCGCGCGGCGTGAGGCCTTCTTCGCGGCAGATCCGAGTGAACTGGGGGAACGTGGCGTACACGCACTGGCGGCCCAGCGTCAGCCACGAACCGCGGAGCGGAGTGCGGCCGGCGGTCCGCGCAAGGAACCGGAGCGCAGGTTTCGAGAGCCCCATGACGGCGGGCCTTCCCGGTCAGGACAGCCAGGTCCGTTCCACGAAGCCGGTGTCCACGCGGCCTTCGACAAAGTCGACATGGGACAGGACGCGACGGTGGAACGAAGCCGTGGTTTCGATGCCGGTGATCCGCAGTTCATCCAGGGCCCGGATCATGCCGGCGATGGCGGCGGCCCGGGTCGGGTGATGCACGATCAGTTTGCCGATCATCGAATCGTAATGCGACGGGACGTTGTAGCCGGGATGGGCGTGCGAATCGAACCGGACGCCGGGTCCGCCGGGTACGAACATCCGCTCGATCCGGCCGGGGTTGGGCCGGAAATTCCGCTCGGGATCCTCGGCGTTAATGCGGCACTCGATAGCCACGCCTTGGCTGCGGATGTCTTCCTGGCGGAAGGGCAGCGGTTCGCCGGCGGCGACGGCGATCTGGGCCTTGATCAAGTCGACGCCGGTCACCAGTTCCGTGACGGGGTGTTCGACTTGGATCCGAGCGTTGACTTCGATGAAGTAGAAGTTGTGATTCTGGTCCAGGATGAACTCGACGGTTCCCGCGTTGGTATAGTTGGCCGATTTGATCAGCCGCACCGCGGCTTCGCACATGGCCCGCCGCTTTTCCTCCGGCAGGTTGGGAGCGGGGCTCTCTTCGATCAGCTTCTGGTGCCGGCGCTGCGTGCTGCAATCGCGTTCCCACAGATGGACGACGTTGCCGTGCGCGTCGGCGATGATCTGGACTTCCACGTGCCGGGGCCGTTCGATCAGCTTTTCCAGGTACACCCCGGCATTCCCGAACGCAGCCTTGGCCTCGGCCTGAGCCTGAGAGACGGCCGCTTTGAGCGCCAAGTCGTTGGCGGCGACGCGCATGCCCTTGCCGCCGCCCCCGGCAGTGGCCTTGATCAGGACCGGAAAGCCGATTTCGTGGGCGAACTTCATCGCCTGGTTTTCGTCTTCGACCAGGCCTTCGCTGCCGGGCACGACCGGCACGCCGGCCGCGCGGGCCATGCTGCGGGCGGCGTTCTTGTCTCCCAGTCGCTGCATCGCCTGGGGCGTGGGGCCGATGAAGTCGATGTTGCAGCTGCGGCAGATTTCGTTGAAGTGCGAGTTCTCCGCCAGGAATCCGTATCCCGGATGGATCGCCTCGACATTGCCTACCTCGGCGGCACTGATCACCCGATCGATCTTCAGGTAGCTGTGCGCGCTCTTGGCCGGTCCCACGCAGTAGGTTTCATCGGCCAAATCCAGATAGGCGCTGCCGCGATCGGCTTCGCTGTAAATGGCCACCGTCTCGATGCCCAACTCGCGGCAAGCGCGGATGATACGAAGAGCGATCTCGCCGCGATTGGCGACCAGGATGCGTTTGTACATGGGCAAGACTGTCCGCGTGAGTTACTCGGCGTTACTTTCGGGTGTCCACTTTGAACAACGGCCGCCCGAAATCCACGGGCTCCTCGTCGTCCACCAGGATCGCCATGATGCGGCCGCTGACTTCCGCCGGGATCTCGTTGAACACCTTCATGGCCTCGATGATGCACACCGTCGTCGCTTCGTCGATGTGTGCGCCGACGCGGGCATAGGGCTCGGCGTTGGGATTGGGCTTGGAATAGAACGTCCCCACCATGGGGCTCTTGATATAGACGATATGGGCGTCTTCCTCGTTGGCGGCCGGCGCCGCGGCCGCAGGCGGCGGCGCGGCGGGCAAGGCAGGAGCCGCAGCCGGCAAGCTGCGGACCGGGGGCTCGGCCAGGGCACCGCGACACAGGCGGATGCGGTGCTGGGCCTGCTTCAGATCGATCTCGCTGAGGTCGTGTTCCTTCATCAATTCGATCAAGCGGCGGATCCGGTCGAGTTCAAACACGTCGTCCGCGTGGGCTTCCGACTCCGACATAGACTTCTCCCAAGACTTATCGCAATACGCAGTCGCCGAACTCTTTCGGCACGTGGCTCAGCACTTCGCAACCCGTCCGCGTGACCAGGACGTCATCCTCGATCCGGACCCCACCCCACTCCGGCAGGTAGATGCCCGGTTCAACCGTGACCACCATGCCCGCCTTCAACGGCCGATCCTGATTCGGCGCAAAACGCGGACCTTCGTGAATCTCCAGCCCAATGCCGTGCCCCAACCCGTGCGTAAAAAACTTCCCGAATCCGGCATCGCCAATGACGCCGCGAGCCGTGGCATCAATCTCTTTCAGGATGGCCCCCGGCCGGATCGCCGCAATGGCCGCCTGCTGGGCTTTCAACACAACTCCATACACGCGTTCAAGTTTGGGCGAAATTCTACCGGTGATCAGAACGCGCGTCAAGTCGCTTAGATACAGCTCGCCACGTGCCCCCCAGTCGATGAGGACAAAATCGCTTTCCCCCACCCGCTGGTCCGACAGCCGCGCGTGCGGCAACGCGCCCCGCGGCCCGACTCCCACAATCGGCGTGAAACTGCACCCGCGACCGCCAAATAAGCGGATCTGGTACTCCAAGTCGGCGGCGATCCCCTTCTCGGAATGCTCCGGGCGCAAGCCGGCGCGAACCACCGCCAACGCCCGTTCGGCCAGTTCGATCGCCGTGCGGATCTGGTCGATCTCGTCTCGATCCTTGACCTCCCGCAATTGTTCGACCAGGTACGAGGTGGGCGCGATGGCCAGCTGCGGCAGTTGGTTTGCCAGCTCGCCGCAAAAGGCGACGGTCATCGAGTCCGCTTCGATGGCCAGCCTGGCGACTTTCGCCGCGGCGACGGTCTTGACGACCGTCGGCAACAACTCGACGCCCGGCTGGCGGATCTCCGTGTCCAACTCAGGGCACTCTTCGGCCAACTGCTGCCGATAGCGCCCGTCGCTAACCATGATGGCGTCGTGCGGCGTCAGCAGCAGGTAGCTCGAGTCGCCGGTGAAGCCGGTCAGATACGTCACGTTCGCCGGGTGCGTGACCAGCAAGCCGTCCGCGCCCGTCTTCTTCAGCAGACGCCGCAACCGTTCGCGGCGCTCGGCGTGGATGGGTTTTCGCATCGGGGCTCCCAACTAGCGCCGGTCCATGTCGCAGCTCACGCCGCCCGCGGCCGGCACGTACATCGTCTTGGTATAGTCCATGACCATGCGATGGGCGCTGAACCGCCAGGCGAGGGTGCTGATCGAGTTCATCATCATTTCGATCCAGCGGCGGGGCAGATCGTCCACATCCCGGTCGTAGTACGTGGGAATGACGCGCTTTTCCAGCACCTCGTACAACGCTTCGGCGTCCCGCTCGTCGGTGACGCGCTCGTCCGCGTGCGTGCGGCCGTTGCCGATCGCAAAGCCGTTGGAGCCGTCGTAGGCTTCCGCCCACCAGCCGTCCAGGATCGACAGGTTCAGCCCGCCGTTGAGCACGACTTTCTGGCCGCTGGTCCCGGACGCCTCGAGCGGGCGCCGCGGGTTATTCAGCCAGACGTCGACGCCCTGGATCATGTGCCGGCAGACGTTGATGTCGTAGTCCTCGATAAAAGCGATCCGGTCCTTGAACAGCGGATCGTGCCGCATCATGGCAATGCTCTGAACAAGCCGCTTGCCCGGTTCGTCCTTGGGATGCGCCTTGCCGGCGAAAACCAGCTGCAGCGGCCGCTCGGGATCGTTCAACAGCCTGCCCAACCGCTCGCGATCGCGGAAGATCAGGGTCGCCCGCTTGTAGGTGGCAAAGCGGCGGCCGAAGCCGATCGTCAGCACCGCCGGATTGAGCAGGTTCCGGGCCGCCTCGATCACCTCGTCCGGCTCGCCCCGCCGGCGGCACTGACGGCTGACGCGGCGGCGGACGAACGCCAGCAGCAGGTTCTTCAGAGAGTTGTGGGTCTCCCACAGCTCGCCCGGATCCACGTGGTGGATGTTCTGCCACGGTCCCGGCTCGCCCATCCCGTAGATCCAGCCCTCCGGAAAATGGCGATCGTACAGTTGCCGCATCTGCCAGGCCAGCCAGCTGGGAATGTGCACGCCGTTGGTGATGTGCCCGATGGGGACTTCCTCCTCCTCCCGCCAGGGCCACAGATGGGCCCACATGCGGCGCGTGATCCGGCCGTGCAGCTGGCTGACGGCATTCGCCTTGCGCGACAACTTGAGCGCCAGGACCGTCATGCAGAACGTCTCGTGGGGATTCTGCGGATCGACGCGCCCCAAGCCCATCAATTGATCGCCGGGAATTCCCAAGCTGTCCCGGAGCGGGCCCAGGTGCTCCTCGACCATCTCGGGCGGAAAACGATCGTGTCCGGCCGGCACCGGCGTGTGGGTTGTGAACACGGTCTGGCCGGCGACCTTGCGCAAGGCTTCGTTGAAGGGCTGGCCGTCGTCCTGCATCCGCTCGCGAATCACCTCCAGCGGAGCAAACGCGCTGTGGCCTTCGTTCAAGTGGTAGACGCCGGGCGTAATCCCCATGGCGCGCAAGGCCCGCACGCCGCCAATCCCCAGGACCAATTCCTGGCGAATCCGGATCCGTTCGTCGCCGCCGTACAGCCGGCTGGTCAATTCCCGGTCCTCCGGCCGGTTCCCGGGGATGTTGCAGTCCAGCAGATACAGATCCACGCGGCCGACGTGCAGCAGCCAGACTTTGGCCAGAAGGCTGCTGGTTCGCGTATCGATCCGCACCGTGACGGGCTTGCCCGCCGCGTCCAGCGCCGGCTGCATCGCCAGATTCTCGACTCGAGTCTCCAAGTACTCTTCCGACTGCCAGCCGTTGGCGTCCAACTGCTGCTTGAAATACCCCTGGCTGTAAAACAACCCCACGCCAACCAAGGGCACGCCCAAGCCGCTGGCGCTCTTGACGTGATCGCCCGACAAGACCCCCAGCCCTCCCGAGTAAATCGGAACGGACTCGTGAATGCCGAATTCGGCCGAGAAGTAGGCGACGGGCAGAGCGCCCAGGACGTTGGCGTTCGTCTTGGCCCACGTGCGGCGGCGATCGCTGAGGTACTCTTTCAGGCGGCGGAAGTGATAGTTGATCCGGCTGTGCAGGACCATTTCCGAGGCCCGGGCGGACAGCCGGTCGGGCGTGAACTCGCGCAACAAGGCGATGGGATTGTGGTCCAATTGCCGCCAGCGGATCGGGTCCAGGTCGCGAAACAGGCTGTGGACCTCGGGGTGCCAAGTCCACCACAAGTTGTGGGCCAGGGCACTGCATTTGTCAAAAATGGCCTGGGCTGTCTGATCGCTCACAATCTCGACTTCCGGGATGAAAGCAGGTGGAATCCGATCGGGATCCGCCGGTGTTTGCTCAGTCATGGGGCTACCTCGTTCAGGACGATCGTTTCAAGAGTTACTTATTTATACTCGGTTTATTTGGCTCTGCAGCCCCAAATTGTTAAGCGGTAAGGTCTGCGCAGGTTTAGCGTTTTTGCCCTAGCGATTGGTACGTTCTTGCCGTAAAATGCGGCCGGTGAACAGTTTCCACGAGCGGCGCTGAATGTGCGGCCATGTCCTATCGCTCGATCAAACGTGTTATCGGCGAAACCAGCCTCGAACGGAAGTGCCGATTTCTGTTCGTGGCCGGCCTGACCGTGCTGCTGACCGTAACCTTCTGGTGGGTCGAGCATATCGCCGAGGATCTGGTCCAGGGGACGGCCATTCGCAAGAGCCGGGACCTGGTGGATGCCGCCCTGGTCCGCTACCACTGGGAGGAATGGGAGGCTTCGGATCCGAACGTCGATGAGCAACATGCCAAGGCCCTGCGAGAGATTACTCGCGAACTAGCACGAGACTTGCAGACGCAGAGATACGAATGGTGCGTGCTGGCCTTGGAGGACACGCCGAGCACCAGGCGGCCCAACCCGGACGACCCGGAGGAAGAGCAGATCATGCTGCAGCTGAAGGAACAGCTGCAGGCCCAGATGCAGGCGCGAGCCCACCAGGCCGAGTTGGATCCGTCGGCAGCGAACCCCGAATTGGCTGCGGAAGCGGTGGCTCCCCGCCCTTCGGCGACGACTTCGTCCCCCGAGATCCTGCCCGTCTATCATTTCCGACCGGTCCCCGCGAATCGCGAGATTCACTATTACCAGCCGGTTTACTGGAAGGAAAGCTGTGCCCGGTGCCACCTGGGATTCGAAGGCGTCGATGCGTTTACCATCGCTGATCGTCCGATGGACCAGGGCAAGCTTCCGTTTCGCGTCGTCAAGGTCATCATTCCCGACCAGGAAACCCAGACGGCGATCAAGCAGAGCCGCGCGTTGCTGGCCGCCATCGGCATCCTGACGGTGTTCCTGGCGATGGTGTTCTTGTACGTCATCATTCGCTACGTGGTGGTCAAGCCGCTGAAGCATCTGCGCGACGTGAGCGAGGAAATCAGCCGCGGCAACACGGAACTGCGGGCCGAGATCGCGACCAGCGACGAGTTTGAAGAACTGGCCTCCGCCTTTAACCGCATGCTGCGGCACCTGACCGACGCCCAGAACGAGTTGCGGCACGTGAACGCGGACTTGGACGCCAAAGTCGATCAACTCGCCCAGCTGAACATGCAGTTGTACGAAATGAACCGGCTGAAGAGCGACTTCCTGGCGAACATGAGCCACGAATTGCGGACGCCGTTGAACAGCATCATCGGCTTCTCCGAGATCCTCTCAGGCATCGATTCGCTGACGGACAAGCAGAAACGCTACGCTCAGAACATCCGCAAGTCCGGCCGCCTGCTGCTGGACCTGATCAACGACATCCTGGACCTGGCTAAGATCGAGGCCGGCAAGATGGATGTGCGGCTGACCGAGTTCCGCATCGGGACGGTGGTCACCGCCCAATGCGAGATGGTCCGCCCGCTGAGCGAAGAGAAGAACATCGACTTGATCTGCGAAGTCGAGCCCGACTTGCCGGTCATGTTCCACGACCAGAGCAAGATCCAGCAGGTCCTGATCAACTTGCTGTCCAATGCCATCAAGTTCACTCCGGAGGGCGGCCGGATCACCGTGTCGGTCCGCCGCAGCCTGGACGACCGGCTGCAGATCTCGGTCGCCGACACCGGCGTGGGGATTCCCGAGGAAGACCGCGAGATCATTTTCGAGAAGTTCCGGCAGAGTTCCCTGACCGTGGGCGATCGCAACCTGACGCGGGAGTATTCCGGGACCGGCCTGGGGTTGTCGATCGTCAAGGAGCTGTGCAAGCTGCTGGGCGGCGAAATCGGCTTTGTCAGCGAATTGGGACGAGGCAGCACGTTCACCGTCACCTTGCCGTGGGTGCTGGTCCACCCGGGCTTCCGCCAGTCGGCCATCGATTCCCAGCTGGACGAGATCGTCGAAGCCCAGCGGTTGGCGTCGCCGCGGCCGGCGGGCGCCGAATTGGGCCCCGTCGCCACGGCCACGTCCTGACTTCGTCTCATGCGTCAAGGTCGCTCCTGGTTGCTGCTGGTGCTCGCCGCCGTGTGCCTGACCGCCGGACTGGTCGGGCTGCGTCAGGACCCGCGGCAGATCGTGCTGCTGAAGAACACGCTGGGGCTGGCCGCCGGGGCGTGCGCGATCAGCCTGCCGTTCGGGACGGCGTGTGCGCTCTTGTTCCGCCGGACGGACGTCGGCGGCAGGCGGCTGGCCCTGGCCCTGACCGGCGGCATGCTGATGGTGCCGTTGTACCTGCAGGCGGCGGCCTGGGACGCGGGATTTGGCCAGCTGGGCTGGTGCTCGCTGGTCCGCGGTCCCGCTGCGCCGCCGCTGTTGTCGGGCTGGACCGCCGCCGTCTGGGTTCACGGCATGGCGGCGGTCCCGTGGGTCGTCGTCTTGGTCAGCGGCGCCCTGGCCGGCGTGGAACCCGAATTGGAGGAGGACGCCCTGTTGGCCGGATCGATCTGGCAGGTCTTCCGGCACGTCACGCTGCCTCGGATGTCGGCGGGGATCGCGGTGGCGGCCGGCTGGGTTCTGCTGTCGGTCTGCGCCGAGATGACCGTCACCGACCTGTTCCGTGTGCGGACCTACGCGGAAGAACTCTACACCGGATTTGCGCTGGGTGACAGCCTGGCCGGCGCGTGGCGCGCGGCCGCACCCGGCATCCTAGCCCAGGCGGCTTTGATCCTGCTTGCGCTGGCGGTCGCCTTGCGGACGGCGCCCAGTCTGGCCACGCCGCTGCGGCCGGTGCGGACGTTCCGGCTGGGTCG
>CAIYOB010000457.1 GCA_903927685.1 uncultured Planctomycetaceae bacterium | reverse complement strand
CGCTGGGCACGCTGGCGGTGGCCGCACGCGGCACGCGGACCGTCCGGGCGCAGGCGTACAACGAAGCGACCGGGCAGCTGGAATGGGGGGACGAGCCGTCGGGCGACGTCAACATCCAGGCCACGCAACTGGCCGGCGCCAGGTGGGACATCCGCGCCAGGCAAGACGTCTTCCTGGAGTTGGCCAACAGTTTTCCGCTGGTCGGCTTCGTGGGCGGCCTGACCGGCTTCGACCCGGCCGAGCAGGTGACGGTCAAGACGCCGGGCGTGCTGGCCTTGCAGGGCGGGATCGTCTCGGCGGACGTGGCTCAAATCGCCGCGTCGCAAGTCAACTCGAACGTGGCCTCGGTCGTGCTCTGCGACCGCTTGGAAGTGACCGCCACGGGCAGCATCACGCTCAGCACGGCCTCGAACGTGATCGTGGCCGAGTCGACGTCCGCGGGCAACATCACGCTGAATGAAGCCGACGACGTCGTGCTGGAACACATGCAGGTGCGAAACGGAGCGATCCTGGTCACGGCCGGCGACGACCTGACGGCCCGCGAAGTGGTCGCCCTGACCGACGGGGACGGCAAGGACATCACGCTCAAGTCCAGCGGCAATCTGGACGTCGACTATGTGGATGCCGGGGTCTTGAGCGGAGCCCAGCGGTCTGCCAGCGAAGTGATGCTGGACGCCTACGGGACGATCCGCGAGGCCGCGCCGTATGACAACGTGCCGAGCGCGGGCGCGACGATGGTGGACGTGTACGCCTGGCGGATCCACTTCCGGCACGGCCAGCCCATGCCCGCGCCGGTCCTGATCGCCAGCGATTCGGACCGGGGCAGCGGGGACGAATTGGAGGTCATCTACACCGACGGCTCCTCCGGCACGACGGATGGCGGCACGACGATGAGCGACAACGGGCTGCCTCCCAGCCCGATCGAGGGCGACTACGTGCTGGTGGCCCCCAAGTACCAGGGCGACTTGAACCTGACCGTGACCGGGACCCTGGTGATCGTGACCCTGCCGACGTTCCCCGGGCAGGTCATCAACCTGACGGCGGGCGCGAACCTGACCTTGCTGGCCGACCTGGACGTCGGCTCCGGCCTGGTGACCTTGACGGCCGGCGGCGCGTTGACCGCGGCGGGCCAGATCACCGCGTCGTCGTTGACCGTGACGGCAGGCAGCTTCAATCTGCCGCTCACCGCGGACGTCGACACGCTGGCCCTGCGCGTGACCGGAGCCGGGCAGGACGTCTGGGTGAACGAAGCGGACGAGGTGGTCATCACCTCCGGCATCCTGAATGGCGGCGACGCGACGGTCCAGTCGGGCGGCCCGCTGACCGTGGCGGGCGCAATCCGCGGCGGGACGGATGTGACGCTGACCAGCAGCGGCAGCGGCGTGACGGTCAACGCCGCCTTGAGCGGGTCCGGCGGCGTCACGCTGTCGGCCGGCGGCGGCGCGAGCGACGTGGTCGTCAATGCCGTCGTCAGCGGCGGCGGGCCGACCACCGTCGCGGCGCAAGGCGACGTCCTGCTCACCGCGGCCTGCCGAATCGATTCGACGACCGGGCCGGTAACGCTGGTGGCCGGCGCTGCCTCGGGCGACCAGGGCGGCGAGATCGTCATGGCCGACGGCGCAATTGTCAACGCCGGCAGCGGGACGGTCGAGTTT
>CAIYOB010000456.1 GCA_903927685.1 uncultured Planctomycetaceae bacterium | reverse complement strand
TGTTTGGGCGGGGATGGTACGGCCTTGGCAGCACTGTCGACCGAGAAGCTTGAACAGTTGAACCACGACAAGCCGCCGCCGTCCGTCGAACCGGGGCAGCAGAAGGCGAACAAGCAGAAGACCAAGCCCGCAAGGAAGACGCCCATCAATCTCCCGTCCAAGGACGCCGAGTTCACGAAGCTGGACCAGGCCCATGCCTACCAGGTGGAACTGGGCTACCGGATTGCCTCCGAATCGCAGACCGGGGCCGCGGTCCGGAAACTGGATGAGCCGCTGACCGGCAAAGTCACGCTGAAGTGCCGTTTTCAGTACGCCAACGAGGACGGGGCCAACAACGGCTATCTGTCCTTGGGGGACAGCGCCGACGAAGCGCAGTTGGTCAAGTGCGGGCTGCGGCAGAAGATGAAGACGGCGGCGATCATCCAAGGGCCGTTGAGTGACAATCAGGGAGTCACGACCCCGTGTGAGACGGAACTGACGAAACAGTACGAGTTCGTGGTGACCGTCGACTTGGCAGCGGGCGACGTGACATTCCAGTGCGGCGAAACGAAGGTGACGGCCAAGCTGGCGCGGCCCATGACGAGCATCACGCACGTTGGGTACTGCCTGAATAACAGCGTGGCGGACTTCGGGCCGATCGAGGCGCGGTGACGGGGGAGCGGATCATCATGCCCAATACCGTTCCCGAAAAACTGAAGCTCGTCCTGGACGCCGTCGGCCGCGTGATCGTCGGCCAGGGTGAGCCGTTGGAAAAGATGTTAATCGCCTTGTTGTGCAACGGCCACGTGCTGCTGGAGGGCGTGCCGGGGATCGCCAAGACGCTGATGGTCAACACGTTGGCCCAGGCGCTGAACGCCCGGTTCAACCGGATCCAGTTCACGCCGGACCTGCTGCCCGGTGACCTGGTGGGCACGCAGATCTACCGGCATGAGACGGGCGCGTTCGAGACCCATCGGGGCCCGATCTTCGCCAATGTCGTGCTGGCCGACGAAATCAACCGCTCGCCGGCCAAGGTGCAGAGCGCCCTGTTGGAGGCGATGCAGGAACGCCAGGTCACGCTGGGCGGGCAGACGCACAAGTTGCCCGAGCCGTTCATGGTGCTGGCCACGCAGAACCCGATCGAGCAGGAGGGCACCTACGCCTTGCCCGAGGCGCAGGTGGACCGTTTCATGTTCAAGCTGTTGATCGAGTATCCGACGCCGGCCGAGGAGCACGAGATCCTGCGGCGGGTGGCCCGCACCAAGCCCGTCACGACGGTGGACCCGGTGGCGACGCTGGACGATATCCTGGCGATGCGGCAGACGCTGGACGCCGTGCACCTGGACGAAAAGCTCGAATGGTATATCTTGCGGCTGGTGGCTGCGACGCGGAACCCGGCCGCCTGCGGACTGGACGACCTGGCCGCCTTCATCCGCTTTGGCGCTTCGCCCCGGGCCAGCATCTACCTGGCGCTGGCGGCACGCGGCCACGCGCTGCTGCGGCGGCGGGACTATGTGGTGCCGGACGACGTCAAGGCCATGCTGCATGACGTGGTGCGGCATCGGATTGCGATCAGTTACCGAGCCGAGGCCGAGGGCTTGAATTCCGACACGCTGCTGGACCGCATCGTCGAGCGGGTGCCGGTCAACGAGAGGGGAGCGCCCGATGCCGCTGCCGTCGATTGATCAGCGTCTGCGCCAGCTGCAATTGCGAACCCGCTATCCGGTCGAACACCTGCTGGCCGGCGAGTATCGCAGCGTGTTCAAAGGCCGGGGCTTGGACTTCGACGAGATCTGCCCGTACCATCCGGGGGAGGAGGTCCGAGCGATCGATTGGAACGTCACCGCGCGGACCGGCCGTCCGTACATGAAACGCTATGTCGAGGAGCGGGAACTGGCGGTCTGGCTGGTCGTAGACGCGTCGGCTTCGTGCCGGATCACCGCCCCCGGACGCACGAAATGGGATGCGATCCACGAGCTGGCTGCGCTGTTGACGCTGTCCGCGATCCGCAACCATGACCGGGTAGGCATGATCGTCTGTTCCGACCGGGTCGAGCAGGTCCTGCAGCCCCGGAAGGGCCGGCAGCATGCGTTGCGGCTGTTGACCGACTTGCTGGCGCTCGAGCCTCGCAGCCCCGGCAGCAATCCCGGGCCCGCGTTGGAGGCCCTGCTGCACATGGCTCGGCGGCGGGTGCTGGTCGTGCTGTTGTCCGATTTCCTGTTCGACCTCGACCGGCGGCAGCTGGGGCCCGTGGCGTTTCGGCACGATCTGGTGGGCATCGCGGTGAATCATCCCAGCGAGCGCGAACCGCCGGCGTGCGGACTGGCCGCCGTCCGCGATGCCGAGACCGGCCAGACCCTGGTGGTGGACATCGGCACCGCGGGACGGGAAGCTTGCCGCCGCACGTTCCACGACCGGCGGACCCGCCTGCGGGACGAGTTCACCGCGGTCCGCGCGGACTTCCTGGAATTGGAGACCCACAGCGATTGCGCGGAAGAACTGGCGCTGTTCTTCCGCCACCGCTTGCGGAGGACAGCCGATGAAACGGGCGGGTGAGGTGATTCGGCACACAAGCGGTCAGGCCTCCTTGGCCGGCTGGGTTCTCGCGTTGGTCGTGCTGTTGTTCTGGCCCGTCGCGGTGCGGGCTCAAGAGCACGTGCGGTTGGCCTGCGAGCCGCGTGCGGTGACGGCCGTGCCGGGCGAACCGATCCGGGTCCAACTGACTGTTCAGGCCGACTCGGCTGCCCCGCTGCGGTTCCATATTCCGGCCGATCCGCGGCTGCACTTGCGGGCGGTCGAGAAGCTGCCGGTGCGCCGGACACCGGAGGGCGTGATCGTCCACCAGCGAGTGGCGGTCTGGCAGGGGTTGGAACCGGGGACGGTCAAAATGAATGCGATCACCGTGGATTGCGGGGGACGGAAATGGCGGTTTCCGGAGTTGGTGATTACGATTAGCCTCCCGCGGGCGGGAGGGTGAACTGCGGGTGGCTGAACGACATTGAGCAGTATCGACGCATGACCTTTGCCTATCCCTGGATTCTACTATTCTTGCCGCTTGCCCTGGCTGCATTGCGCCAGCGGTCTCACTCGGCGATCGAGATCTCCGGATTGGCCGTCTGGCGGGACGTGCCGCCATCGCTCCGACAGCGCTGGCTGCGGCGGCTTCCGGCCTTGCGTGCCCTCGCCGTAGGCTTGTTGATCCTCGCCTGTGCCGGGCCGCAGGTGGAGCGGCAGGTAGGCGAAGAGACCCGGCAGGGCGTCGCGATCCAGTTGCTGACGGACATCTCCAGCAGCATGGAACAGAGCCTCGCGTCGGGAGAGGATGTGCGGCTCTCGCGGTTGGAGGCCGTCAAGCGGGTACTGGAGCAGTTCATTCGGCATCGGCCCGACGACTTGCTCGGCCTGGTCACATTTGCCCGCTATGCCGACACGCTCAGTCCGCTCACGTACGGCCACGAGGCCCTGGTCGAGCTCGTCCGCGGCTTGACGATCCAGGAGTTGGCCAGCGAAGACGGGACCGCTTACGGCGACGCGTTAGCGCTGGCCTGCGCCCGGCTGAATCTGCTGGGCCAGTGGCAACCGAGGGCCGACGGCGGCACGCCCGATCCAGCCGTCGCGATCGAGACCAAAGTCGTCGTGCTGCTGACCGATGGCGAGAACAATTGCGGGCTGCATCTGCCGGAGGAAGCTGCCGGGCTCGCCAAGAAATGGGGCATCCGCGTCTATGCGATCAGCATGCAGGACCGCGCGGACAGCGAGACGGGGGCGGACAGCAAGCGGGACGACGAGGGGCTGACGGACGCCGAGAGACTGTTGCGGCGACTGGCGGACCAGACCGGAGGCGCGTACTGGCAAATCGGCAGCGTCACACAACTGCAAGAGGTCTACGAGCGGATCGACCAGTTGGAGCGAAGCGAGATCAAGAATGCGATCCTGTATCACACCGAGGTCAGCGCTCTGTACCAGTATTTCGCCCTGGCGGCCTTAACCCTGCTGCTGGCCGAAAGGATCCTGAGCACCACTTGGCTGCGGGTGGCCGAGGAGGTCCAGCCATGAGCCTAGGCGCGCCTTGGATGTTGCTGCTGCTGCCGCTGGTGGCGCTGGTGGGCTGGCTCATGGCTCGCGCTCGCCGACTGCAGCGGTCGGCGGCGGCTCGGCTGCAAGGCGTGACCGCGCAGAATGGCCTTGGCCTGGCCAGCGATTGCGAAAGCGGCTTGGGGCGTCCCAGCACTGGCGGTTCGGCTGGCGAGCCCCAGCGTGCCCTGGGCCGGCGTGATTGGTTGGTGCTGGCCGCGTTGGCGGGCATCATCTTGGCCTTGGCCCGGCCGCAATGGAATCCGCGTCCCTACGAGATCGAACGCCGGGGGCGCGATCTGGTGATCCTGCTAGACGTCTCGCGGAGCATGCTGGCGGCGGACGTGTTTCCCAGCCGACTGGAACTGGCCCGGATCGCGATCCACGACGCGCTGCCGGCCTGGGAGGGCCAGCGGATCTCGCTGCTCACGTTCGCTGGTTCAGCGTCCGTGCGGGTCCCGCTGACGCTGGACCACGGCTTTGTGCGGTACATGCTGGAACGTGTCGCTCCCGAGGACATGGCCTTGGGGAGCACCTCGCTGCACGCGGCCTTTGACAAGGCCCTGAACGCCGTGCTGGCGGACGCCAAAGCGGGGGCGCGGGACCTGGTCGTGTTCACCGACGGCGAGGATCACTTGAGCGACCTGGATCAGATCGCCGCCCTGTTGGCCAAAGCCGGAGTGCGGGTCCTGATCATCGGCTTGGGCGATCCTGTCCAAGGCGCCCGCGTACCGGCTCCGTCCGGCGGCGACCGCTGGATGCGGTACCAGGATGCCGACGTGATCTCGCGTCTGGAGGAAGGCAATCTAGCCAGGCTGGCGGAGGCCAGTCGGTTGGTGACCTACTACCCGGCTCGGACCCGCCCGTTCGACTTGGTGCTGCTGTACCGCGAGATGGTTTCCCGGGCGGCGGGCGATGTCGTGGTAGGCAAGCTTCGGCAGGTGCGTTACACCGAAGGCTATCCGTATCTGCTGGCGCTGGCGGTCGCGTTGTGGCTCGCCGCGTCGCCGTGGCGCCGGCCGGCAGCGCGCCACCTGTTACTGCTGGCCCTGCTGCTGCCCGCCGCGCTGCTTACCGGCTGTGCCCCGCGCACCGAGGACCCGAGTCAGGTGGCTTTTCAAGCCCGAGTCCAACGGGGCGACGAGTTGCTGCGGTACGCCCAAGAGCAGGCCGCCGCGGACTCGTCGGCCCGGCGGTCGCTGTTGCAGGACGCCCGCGAACAGTTCCTGCTCGCCGCGTTGTTGCGGCCCGGCGACGTCGCGACCGCCCGGCGAATTACGGATCTGACTCGGCGGCTGCACGAGGTCGAGGCGACGCTTGAGCAGGAGCGGAAGCAGGACGCCAAGCGGAACGAGAAACTCGCCCAGACCATCGCCCGCCTGGAGCAACTGGCCGCCCGCCAGGCTGGCTTGGCCCAGCAGAGTGCCCAACTGCTGCGGCGGCGACTGGTCCCGCGCAACGCGGACCTAAGCAACAGCGGCGAAAGCGCCAACGTCATGGACGACGGCGCCGCCGCCCCCGGCAGCGCCAAACTCGACAACCGGCTGGCGCGGCCCGTGGCCACCGAACAACAGGCGGTGCGGGAAGGAACCGCCAGCGTGCTGCAGAGCATCGAGGCCCAGCAAGGCACGCTCCGCCAGATGCTCGCCCGGGCGTACGGCGGCAGCAAGACGCCGCCGACGGAACTGGATCCCGCGGCCCGGCTGCTGGGCGAGGCGGCGGCCGCCCAGCAACAGGCGCTGACCCACGTGGCTCCCGGCGCCGTCCGCTGGCCGCAGGCGAATACCGCCTTCCACACTGCGGCCGGGCGGATGCAGCAGGCCGTGGAGACGCTGCGCAGCCTGCTGCCGCCGGCCCCGGACCAGAAGGACAACGTGCGGCCGCCGATGAGCGACAGCGAATATGCCGAGGATCTGGACGAGGCCGGCGCCGACACGCCGGGCAAGAAGTCGCAGCCGGCCGCGGCCAGCGACTTCCAGACGGCGCTGCTGCTGGAGGCCCTCCCGGTGCCGAACTACACGCCGCAAGAGATCCTGGCCGAGGAGGCTGCCAACCAGCAGAAACGCGCCCGGCAGCGAGCCGGCCGTGCAGGCGCTCGAGTGGAGAAGAACTGGTGAGCAGCCGACGCAGACAACAAAGACCGAGGGGTCAGGGCTCTGTTCCCGGTGTGGCTGGGGTCGAACGCGGCGAGCCCCCAGGAGCCCGAGTTTCCGGGGGCTCGCTGCGCTCGACCCCGGCCACCCGTGTTTCGGGAAAGGTGAACTTGGCAGTCCTGCTCCTGCTCTTCCCCGCCGCGGCGCGGGCCGAGGTGACGGTGCGGCTGGCTCCGGAGACGGCCAGTCTGTTCATCTACGAGCCGTTTACGTTGCGGCTGGAAGTGGACTGCGAGTCGCCGCCCCAGTCGCCGGAGTTGCCGCCGGTTCCCGATTTGGCCGTGACCACGGTCCGCCGTTTGCCTTCCGACCCGGCCCGCCGGCTGCACGCGTTTCAGATCGAGTTGATTTCCGAACGGGATGGCGTGGTGACGCTGCCGCCGTTTGCCGTGCACGCGGACGACGAGTCCGTGCTGACGCCGGCCCTGCGGTTGCGGATCAATTCGCCGCGGCGAGCCACGGAGATGGAGTTGGCGATCGCGATCGAGCCGACGGAGTTGCACGTGGGGCAGCCGGCCCTCGTGACGGTGACCTGGACCTGCGGAGTGGCGGACCGGCAGGCGACGGTTGACCAGGGCGAGGCGGCAACTGTGGGCTCGCTGCACTCGACCACAGGCACCCGGGCGGACCGGCAGGTGGCATTTGCCCGCTGCAAACAGCTGGTCTTGGAGCTGCCGCTGTTGGCGGACCCGCGCTGCCGCTTGTTCCCGCTGGAGCCTGCGGTGCCGGACGAACAACGGATCGGCTTGCCGGTAAATAACCTGCGGATCGTGGCCCAGAACGGTCGTCTGCCGGACGAGCGGGCCTTCCTGGCCTTTCGCTTCATGCTGGTGCCGCTGGAGCCGTGTGCGCTGCGCACCGAGCCCGCGCGGCTGGTCTGCGCCCTGTTGGATGGCGCGGGCGAAGCGAGCCAGTCCCCGAGCTATTTCTACAATCATTTCTTCGAGGCCCCGGCGGACGACGAGGCGTACCAACGGATCTACCTGGACGCCGCCGTTCCCGAACTCACCGTCCGGGCGCTGCCGGAAGCGGGCCGGACGGCTTGCTTTGCGGACGTGGTCGGCTCATGCGAATTGGGCGTTTCGGTCGCGCCGACCCAGTTGCTGGTGGGCCAGCCCGCGCTGTTCACGGTGCAACTGGATAACCTGGTTTTTGCACGCCACTTGGCCGCTTTGCCGTCGGCGGCCCTGGCCGGCCTGCGGCCCGAGTTCCAACTGTCCACGGAACCGATCCGGGAAACCGCCACCGACCAGGCCCGCTCCTGGACGTACATCCTCCGCCCGCTGCGGCCCGGGATCGCCCGCATCCCGGCGGTCGTCGTTCAGGTCTTCGATCCCGACTCGGGCGTTTACCGGACATTGCGCAGCGCGCCCATCCCGATCCGTGTCGAACCGAACCCGGACGTCAACGGCCCCGCCGTCGCACCCCGACTGGACGCCAAGCCGCCGATCCCGTTGAATGGAATCCGTCACAACCGAGTGCCTGAGCAGACCATGATTGTAGTTTGCGATTTGTTGGAGTTCTTCGGTCGGTACTGGTGGGCCTGGGTGCCGCTGCCGCCCCTGGTTTGGCTGGCGCTGCTTCCGCTGGCTCGCCGCTGGGAACGCTGCCGACAGGATCCGGTCTACGCCCGCGCCGTGTCGGCTTGGCGGCGCTTCCGCCGGGCGGCGCCCGACGACGAGGAGCGGGCCTGGCGGCAGTATCTGGCCGATCGACTGGCCCTGTGCGCCCAGGCTTTGACGGCGGACACCGTCAGTCAATCGTTGCGGGCTCGGCAGGTCGACGAGAGCCTGATCGCCGAGACCCGCCGGCGCATGGAAGACAAAGACGCGACCGATTACGGCCGGCGCCCCGCCCCGCCGCCCGGCGGTACCCGCAACCTGGTGCGACGCTTGGAGCGGGCGACGGTGCCGCTGCTGCTGGCCGTTGGACTGCTGGTCCCGTGCTCGGCCCAGGCGGCGGAAAGCGCCGAGGCCCTGTTCGCCCGGGCGCTGCAACTGCGGGGCGAGAAGCCGGACGAAGCGCAGCCGTTGTTCGCCGAGGCGGCCCTGGGCTTCGAGTCGGCGGAGCAGTTCCTGAACGCCGGCAACAGCTGGTTCTTTGCCGGCGAGAGCGGACGGGCGCTGGCCAACTATCGGGCCGCGGAGCGGCGATCGCCCTTCGATCGGCAGCTGCGCGAGAGCATTGCCTTTCTGCGCGCCAACCGCGCCGACGCCTGGCCCGTGCCCGCCGCGCCGACGGGCCAGATGGCGGCGGCCTGGCATCGGTTCTGCACTTGGGCGGCCGTGCTGCGGCGGGGGATTTTCGTCGTGGCCTACCTGCTGGCCTGGTCCGTTTTTCTGGCGGCGCGGCTGCTGGGTGTGCGGGTTCGTCGTGTGGCCTGGGCCGGCCTGGTCGCCCTCGTCGGCCTGCCGTTGATGTCCCTGGCGCAAGCCAGTTTCCAGCCGGCCGAAGCGGTGGTCATCGAGGACTCGATCGCGCGGCTGGGCCCCGGCTATGCTTACGACGCCGCGTTCAAGCAACCGCTGCACAAGGCGGCCGAATTTGCCTGGCTCGAAGCCCGGCAGGGCTGGGTGCGGGCGCGGTTGCCCGACGGCTCGGAAGGCTGGCTGCGCGAGTCGGATTGTATGCGGGTCGACTAACGGAGCGATTCTTCCATGATGTCATTGTCCCTGGCAATCCTGCTGCTGTCGGCGGCCGTCCCTCCCGTCGACGGCGACGAGCCTCGCCGCCCCAATATTGTCTGGATCGTCGCCGAGAACGCCAATCTGGAGTTCGGCTGTTACGGCGAGCAGCTGGTCGTCACGCCGAACATCG
The DNA here is from genome assembly GCA_903927685.1 of uncultured Planctomycetaceae bacterium. The sequence continues at coordinate 8,876 of CAIYOB010000456.1, read as the reverse complement.
ACCGCTTGGCCGCGGAGGGCGTCCGCTATACTCGAGTGTTTTCGACCGCGCCGGTGTGCGCCCCCAGTCGCTCGGCCTTCATGACCGGGTTCTACCAGACCACGACGGACACCCAGCACATGCGGTCGCACCGCAGCGACGACTTCCGCTTGCCCGAGGGCGCACGGCCGGTGACGCACCGCCTGCATGACGCAGGCTATTTCACCGCCAACATCAAGCAGATCGCGGGCGAGGTGGTGGGCACCGGCAAGCTGGATCTGAACTTCGTCCACGAAGGGCCGATTTACAACAGCGACGACTGGTCCGCGCTGCAGGCCCAACAGCCCTTCTTTGCCCAGATCAACTTGCCCCAGGCGGAATACGATATCTACGACCGGCAGACATGGAAGAAGGATCGCGTCGAGTGGGTGGGCGAGCGCGATCCGCGCTTGCCGCACGTAGCCACTCCCGAAAACGTGATCCTGCCGCCGTATTACCCGGACCACGCCGTCGTACGCGAAGAGTGGGCCCGCTACCTGAACACCACCTCGCTGATGGATTTCCACGTAGGGCGGATCTTGCGGCAATTGGAGCAGGAAGGCACGCTCGAAGACACGGTCGTGCTGTTCTTTGCGGACAACGGCCGGATGGAACCGCGGGGGATTCACTGGTGCTACGACAGCGGCTTGCACGTGCCCTTGATCATCCGCTGGCCGGGCCATTTCCCCGCGCCGCCACAGGTCCAACCCGGCGCCGTCAACGAGAATGTCGTCAGCTTGCTGGACGTGACCGCGACCACGCTGGCCATCGCCGGATTGCGGCGTCCGGCCGGCCTGCCCGGCCACAACCTGTTGGGCGCCGCTGCCGACCCGCCGCGCCGCTATGCGTTCAGCGCCCGCGACCGGATCGACGAGACGTTGGCGCGCGTGCGCAGCGTGCGCGACGACCGCTGGCGGTACATCCGCAACTATCCGCCCTACGCCACTGTGGGCTCGCTGAATCGCTACAAGGAAAAGTGCTTCCTGATCCTGCCGCTGATGCGGCGGTTGGCTGCGGAGGGCCAGTTGTCCGGCCCGGCGGCAGCCTTGCTGGCCGAGCGGGCCCCCGACGAGGAGCTGTACGACACTCACGTCGATCCGCACCAGATCGCCAACCTGGCGGCGTCCGCCCGGGCCGAGCATCGCGAGGCCCTGCTGCGGCTGCGGGCGGCGCTGGACACGTGGCTGGCGGAGACCGGCGACCGCGGCTACATCGCCGAGCCGTCGGAGGTCGTAGCCCCGTTCGCTCGGGAGATGCACGACTGGTTCGGCACGCCGGCGTGGTACCGGCCGTGAAATCGTCGGAAGTGGAATCGTTGAAAGCGTTTGCTGGCGCGGCTGGGCAGGGCTATAATCGGGCAGGTTTCTTCGCCGCCCGCGAGGTTGGAAAGTCATGAGCACAGCGACTGTGGCACGCAGCCAACGCAAGATCGAGTATCCTGACAGTGATGGTCAGCCGATGTCCGACAACACCGTGCAATTCCGCTGGATCCAGACGCTGCAAGGCGGCCTGGATGCGATGTTCCGCGAGGATCCCCTGGTGTTCGTGGCCGGGGACCTGCTGTGGTATCCCGAGGAAGGAAACAACATACTTCGGACGGCGCCCGATGTCATGGTTGTGTTCGGCCGGCCGAAAGGCGACCGGGGCTCGTACCGGCAGTGGGAGGAGGACGGCGTCGCTCCCCAAGTCGTGTTTGAAATCGTTTCGCCAGGCAATCGCGCAGGTCAACTGGTCGCCAAGTTTCAGTTTTACGACCGGTATGGCGTCGAGGAATTCTATATCTACGATCCCGAGACTGCCGCTTTGACCGCCTGGATCCGCCGCGACGACATTCTGCGGGCGGTCGAAGCTCCGGATGGCTGGGTCAGCCCGCGGCTGGGCGTGCGGTTCGATCGGAGCGGCGGCGAATTGCAGGTCTTGCGCCCCGATGGCCGGCCGTTGCCCAGCTACGTGGAATTGGCGGCGGAAAGCGAACGCGAGCGGCAGCGGGCCCAGCAAGAGCGGCAGCGGGCCGAGCAGGAACGTCGGCGAGCCGAGCGGGAGCAGGAGCAGGCCCAGCAAGAACATCAGCGGGCCGAGCGGCTGGCGGCTCAATTGCGGGCGCTTGGGATCGAGCCCGAGCGGTGAACGCGGGGGGCTGGGCGTTTTTCCAGCCAGCCTCGACGCGGACGGGAGCGGTGGCTGTGCGATCCTCCCCGGCCGCTACCGCGTCCGACCCTCCCGCAAGCGGGAGGGTGCAGAGAGAGCAGCTTCATGCTTGAGGACTGATAATTGCACTTTCCCAACTTTGGAGGAACAGACTTTGCCGACCACCACACGCATCCGCTGGGGCCTAGTTGCCCTGCTTGGTCTCTGGGCACTGCTTGCTGTCCCGGGCACAAACGCAGCTGCCGGGGAAGCCCGCCGGCCCAATATCCTGTTCATCCTGGTCGACGACCAGTCGCCTTGGGACTTGAAGGTCTACGATCCCCAGTCGCCGCTGCAGACGCCAAACCTGGACCGGCTGGCGGCCCAGGGCATGGTCCTGGACGGCGCCTATCACATGGGCTCGTTTTCCGGCGCCGTCTGCTCGCCGTCCCGGCACATGATCATGAGCGGCCGTACGGTCTGGCGGCTGCCGATCGCGCCCGGCGCGCTGGCCCAGGGAAAATGCCCGCCGAACCTGGAAGAGAATACGCTGCCCGCGGTCTTTAATCGGGCTGGCTATGCCACGATGCGCACCTGCAAGATGGGCAACAGCTACGAGGCGGCGAATAAGCTGTTCCAGGTGCGGCACGATGCGACCAAACGCGGCGGCGACGACGAATCCGGCAGCGCGTGGCACGCGGAACAGGTGCTGAACTACCTGCGCGACCGCGAGTCCGCGAAAGACACGCGGCCATTCCTGATCTACTACGGCTTTTCGCATCCGCACGACACCCGCGACGGCAAGCCCGAGTTGCTGGCCAAGTACGGGGCCGTGAATCACGCCGACCGCCAGTCGCTGCCGCCGGCGGATCCCAAGCAGCCGCCGTTGCCGGCGAACGACCTGCCGGCGCATCCCTTCCCCCACGGGCATGACGACGTCCGGGACGAGGTCGCGGTTAGCGGCGTGTGGGAGCACCGCGATCCGCTCACGATCCGCAACGAGTTGGGACGCGAGTTCGCCTGCGTCGAGAACATCGACATTCAGATCGGCCGCGTGCTACGGCGGCTGCAAGAGATGGGCGAACTGGAGAATACCTACGTCTTCTACACGGCTGACCACGGCATCGCCATCGGCCGACACGGTTTGCAGGGCAAGCAGAACCTGTACCAGCACACCTGGCGCGTGCCGTTCCTGATCCAAGGCCCTGGCATTCCGGCCGGGTCGCGGGCCGAAGGCAATATCTACCTGCTGGACGTGCTGGCTACGCTGTGCGACGTGGCCGGGATCCAACCGCCCGAGACCAACGAGGGACTCAGCTTCAAGCCCGTACTCGAAGGCCGACGGCAGACGATCCGCGACGTCCTGTACGGCGTCTACAACGGCGGCTCCAAACCGGGCATGCGGTGCGTCAAGCAGGGTGACTGGAAACTGATCCAGTACGACGCCTACGAGGGTCAGTCGCGGCACGTCCAGCTGTTCAACCTGGCGGACAACCCGCTCGAGTTCCTGGCGGAACATCACGCAGCCGACGTGGTCGCTCTGACCGGCGTCCAGCCCGCGGCGAAGCAAGTCAACCTGGCCGGCGATCCCGCGTACGCGGCCAAGCTGCAGGAAATGCAGGACCTGCTGCTGGCCGAGATGCGGCGTTTAGGAGATCCCTGGCGTCAATGGAACCAGCCTGACGACGGTTTGGGTTCCGTCCCAACGCCGGAACGGGCCAAGAACAAAGTCCCAGGGAAGACCAAGAGGAAAGCCTGAGCATGATCGCCTCTCGACCCGCTGTTGCCGTTCTGGCCCTGCTGGCCGGCGTTGTTTCGTCGGCCGCCGCGGACCGGCCCAATTTCCTGCTGATCATCGCTGACGATCTCGGCTACGGCGACGTGTCGACGTACCATGCGTCGGACGTGCAAACGCCGAACATCGACCGGATCGCGGCCGAGGGTCTGCGGTTCACGACGATGCGCGCCAATTGCACCGTGTGCTCGCCGTCGCGGGCGGCGCTGCTGACTGGCCGATACCCGGACCGGGTCGGCGTGCCGGGCGTCATCCGGACGCAGGCGGCGGACTCGTGGGGCTACCTGGCCCCCGGCGTGCCGACCCTGGCCGACGAATTGAAGCAGGTCGGTTATCACACGGCGATCGTCGGCAAGTGGCATCTGGGGCTGGAGTCGCCTAATACGCCCAACGAACGGGGCTTCGATTTCTTCCACGGGTTCCTGGGCGACATGATGGACAGCTACACGACGCACCTGCGGCACGGGATTAACTACCTGCGCCGCAACGGCCAGGCGATCGAGGCGGAGGGCCATGCCACCGACTTGTTCACCGCCTGGGCCGTCGAGTACGTCCGCGCGCGGGCTCGGCAGCCGGACCAGCCGTTCTTCCTGTACCTGGCCTACAACGCGCCGCACTTCCCGATCGAGCCGCCGGACGCGTGGCTGGCCAAGGTCCGGGCGCGGGCGCCGCAACTGGACGACAAGCGGGCCCGGAACGTCGCCCTGGTCGAGCACCTGGACGAGGGCATCGGGCGGGTCTTGGCGGCGCTTCGCGAGGCGGGACTGGAACAGAACACGCTGGTCGCGTTCACCGCCGACAACGGCGGCTCGCTGCCGCACGCTCAGAACAACGATCCGTGGCGGGACGGCAAGCAAAGTCACTATGACGGTGGTCTGCGTGTGCCGTTCCTGGTCCGCTGGCCGGGGCACGTCCAGCCGGGCTCGCACAGCGACTACGCCGGGCTGAACTTCGACCTGTTCCCGACCTTCTTGGAACTGGCCGGCGCGGCGCCGGCCGCGGACCTCGATGCGCTCAGTCTGGTCCCGATCCTGAACGGCGGTACGCTCGCCGCGCCGCGCGACTTGTACTTCGTCCGCCGCGAGGGCGGACCCGCGTATGGCGGCAAGGCCTACGAGGCGCTCATCCGCGGCGAGTGGAAACTGCTGCAAAACGATCCCTACAGCCCGCTGGAGCTGTACAACCTGAAGAACGATCCACAGGAGCGCGAGAACCTGGCGGCCACGCACCGGAAGGTCGTCAACGAGCTGGGCGCCGCGCTGCGGGCCGAGATCCAACGCGGCGGCGCGACGCCGTGGCAGAAGCCCTGAACGCAGTCGGTCGTCCGCCGGGTGCAGGCAACTGGCTGTCCTCGCTGACGCTTCGGGTTACGGTAGCGCGACATGGCGAAATCCCCGGATCGTGAATCCGGGGAATCTCCGCGTCGATCCGACACGCCGCCCTCGGGACGCCCCCGGGAACGGTTGCGAAGCCCCGCAAGACGGCTTATGCTTAGCCATCCACCGCTGTTCCAGTGGAGAGGATGCCTTGGCGGGTGACAAGCTGTTCCGGAGTGCCTTCTTGCCGAGAACCGGTTGCTCCTTCGAGGCGTGAATTCGTGTTGACGTTCATCAACCGGGGGTTAGATATGCCGCAGGATTCAGGCGGTTCGTTGGCCGAGTTTCCCGTCCCGCCCCAGGTCGCGTTGCGACACGTCCAGGAACTGATGGCTGCCGAACGGCGACAAGCGGCGGTGGCGGACAAGGCCGCGGAAACCGGCAAGCCTGCGTCCGTGGGCATCATCGGCGCCGGCGTGATGGGGTCCTTCATCGCCGCCTCCGCCGTCCGCTGCGGGGTTCCGGTGGTGGTCGTCGACAAAGACGAACAGGCGGTCGCCGCAGCGCCGCAGCGGATCGCCGCGCGGTTGAACGCGGCGACTGGGGGCATGCCGGTGCCCGCGGAGACGCTCGGGACGCTGGTGCAGACCAGTCGGGACCTGGCGGCGGCCGCCAGGTGCCCGTTGGTGGTCGAGTCCGTGGTCGAAGAACTGGCGGTCAAGGTGCAATTGCTGGGCGAACTGGAGCCGCTGTTGGCTGCCGACACGATCGTCGCGTCGAATACGTCCACCCTTCCCCTGGCCAAGCTGTCGGCGCCGTTGCGCGATCCCGGGCGACTGTGCGGGTGCCACTTTTTCCTGCCAATCGGCCAGGCTCCGATGATCGAGATCATTCGCGGCGAAAAGACGCGCCCCGCGACGATCGCCGCGGCCGTCCGTTTTGCCAACGCGATCGAGCACTTGCCGTTAGTCGTCGCCGATGCCCCCGGCTTTCTGGTCAACCGGCTGCTGGTTCCGTATCTGGCGGAAGCGATGCAGTTGCTGACCGAAGGCGCGAGCGTCGGCCAGGTCGAAGCCGCGGCGGAAGCCTTCGGCATGCTGCTGGGGCCGTTGCGGCTGCTGGACGAGATCGGCCTGGACACGGCGCTCGAATGCGCTTGGACCATGTCCGGCAGTTCCGCCGATCTGGTGGTCCGTTCGCCGCTGCTGGTGGCCATGGTCAAGGCGAAGCAGCTGGGGCGCAAGACGCAGGCCGGCTTCTTCCTGTACGAGGGGGCGGACACGCGGCCGAGCCGCCTGAATCCGGCCCTGGCCCGGGCGCTGGCCCGCTGGCCTCAGGAGCCGCGGCCGCACACGGCCGACACGATCGTCCTGCGGCTGCTGATGCCGATGCTCCAGGAAGCGACCCGCATGCTGCAACGGGGCAGCGTGCGCGACGCCGGGCAGATCGATTTGGCCGTGACGCTGGGGTTCGGATTCCCCGCCGCGCGCGGCGGCCTGCTGTTCTGGGCCGACCAACTGGGGGCGGCGCGAATTGTCGAGCTGTTCGGCACGCTGCAGTATCTGGGCCCGCGCGCCCAGCCCGTCCCACGCCTGCAGGAAATGGCTCATTCAGGCGCATCGTTCTATGGCAAGCGGCAATCCTGAAGTTTGCGTTTCTCTGCGAACCAGCGTAGAATCGGGACCTCGGCCTGGTCTGTTCCCGGAACAGCAGGCCCCGGGACCTCGACACGACTTTCCCTTGCTTAGGAGCCCCGCCATGTCTGTCACCCGCCGTCAATTCCTGCGTCGTTCGTCCGCCGCGGCCGCCTCGCTGGCTCTGCCGCTGGTCGCCAGTTCGCGCGTTCGGGGAGCGAACGAAGAGCTTCGTTTCGCCATCGTCGGTTGCGGCGTCCGGGGAGGCACGCACGTGGATTCGTTCGGGCCGCAGCCCGGCGTCCGCATCGCGGCAGTCTGCGATCCCGACCGCGAACGGGTGGCTGCGTTTGCCAAGCGTGTCGAGGCGAAGTTCGGCTACCGGCCGGCCGAAGTGGCCGACGTGCGTCAGTTGATGGACCGCAAGGACTTGGATGTGATCACGGTGGCCACGATGCAGTACTGGCACTCGCTGCCGACGATCTGGGCCTGCGAGACGGGGCGGCACGTGTACGTGGAAAAGCCCCTGGCACACTACATCTGGGAGGGCCGGCAGATGGTCAACGCGGCCCGCAAGTACAACCGCCTGGTGCAGATCGGCACCCAAGCCCGTTCGCGGGACACGGACCATCAGGCCATTCAGTACATCCGCTCGGGACAACTGGGCAAGATCCAGTACATCGTCTGCTTTGCGAACAAGGCGCGCACGTCCATCGGCAAGCGCAGCGAGCCGCTGCCGATTCCGGAAACGCTCGACTACGACCTGTGGTGCGGGCCGGCTCGCAAGGAGCCGATCTACCGCAACCGCATCCAGTACGACTGCAGCTTTACCTGGAACATGGGCGACGGCGAATCGTGCAACCAGGGCGTCCACGAGATCGATGTGGCCCGCTGGCTGCTGGGCGAAACCAGCCTGCCGCGGCGTGTGATGAGCATCGGCGGCCGGTTCACCTTCAACGACGCCGGCGACGTCCCGAACACGCAATTGATGTACTATGACTATCCGTCGGCTCCGATCCTGTACGAGGTCCACAACCTGCGGGCGGGCAAGGACACCGAGAAGATGCCCTCGTTCCGCGGCAGCGGCGTGGATACGTGCGTCCAGTGCGAAGGCGGCTCCGTGATGCTGCACTCCGGCCTGGCCTGCGACAACAGCGGCAAAGAGATCAAGCGATTCAGCGGCAAGGAAGATCACTTCGGCAACTTCGTCCGCGCCCTGCGGAGCGGCAAACGCGAGGACTTGAACGCCGAAGTGCTGGAGGGCCATCTGTCCACCAATATCTGCCACGCCGGCAATATCTCCTATCGCCTGGGCCAGCGGGCCTCGGTTGCCGACATGCGAGCCCAGATCGGCGATCTGCCCGTGTTCCAAGAGATGGTCGACCGGTACCTGGAGCATCTCAAGGCCCACGACATCGATCCGGGCGAATCGACCCTGGGACCGTGGCTGGAGAGCGAACCGGACCGCGAGTGCTTTAAGGACAACGCCCGGGCCAACGAGCTGGTGAAAGGCTCCTATCGCCAGCCGTTCGAGGTCCCCGAGGTCACGGTCTGACCGGCCGGCCCCTGCCGCCAACGCCAAGTGTTGGTGCCTGGGGTCGAGCGCAGCGAGCCTCCCGAGGGGAAAACCGGGGGCTCGCTTGGGTCGTCTTAATCTTTTGCCCCAGCGCCCTTCCGGGCCTTTTCGAGTTGCGAGTTGACCTCCGCTTGAATCTCCTTGGACAGGTCTGTCTGTTTCGAGGGCTTCGTCGCTTCCTTCAAGACGTCACCAATCGCGCGGTTGATCATCGCATCTTGACGCTTGGAAACCTCTTCAAACTCCTTGGCCCTCTCCGCTTCTGCCTGCGCGGCGGCCTTCGCTTCGGCGTCCTGCTTTGCCTGAGCGGCGGCGGCCTCCTTCTTCATCGCCGCGCGGAAAGCGGCCGAGTAACCTTCCAACTTCACTTGCGTGACCTGATCGCCCGAAGCTTTGAGGCTGACGATGAC
>CAIYOB010000455.1 GCA_903927685.1 uncultured Planctomycetaceae bacterium | reverse complement strand
GACCTGTTCGAGTTGCTTGTGCACGTCCGTATCGCCGCTGCCCGTCGCCTGCCGTCCGCGCTGCTGCCAGAATTCGTTCAGCCGGTTCCGCACCACGGCCATCAGCCAGTGGCGGAACGGCCCGCGCTGACGATCGTAGCACCGGATCGATTTGGACACCGACAGCAGCACGTCTTGGACCAGGTCCGTCGCGTCGGCGTCCTGCAGTCCGTGCCGCCGGCCAAAGCCGTAGAGGATCGGCGAGTAGATGTCGACGAAATCCGACCAGGCCTGCCGGTCCGCCGGACTCTGCAACCGAAGCAGCAAGGACACGCGTGTGGCTTGGGAGTCGTTCATCCTCGAAATCCTCTCCCGATGATTCCCCCACTGGAGGCGAAGTCTTTCACGACTTTGCCAGAAAAGTTGCGGCATGCAGCGCAAGTCCCCGCCGCAGCGAGGGTTGCGGCTGCCGGGACGGGAAACACGCCTTAAGGGGGCATTTTCCTCCGCGACGGCGGCTCGTCAAGCGGAGTGTGGACCATGGTTGACGAAGAATCCCGCTGCCTTTCGCCGGATCGAACTGGAAATCCACCGACCGCCGTCGACAACCATCGCGGGCCTCCGATAGGATTCGGCGGGCCGCGACGGATAACCTTCGAGGGCTCTCGACGGACATCGCGGGCCCTCGAAACGACCCCGGGAACACTGGTTGCGGCCCCAGGCCGGGGCGACCGGAAGAGATTTCTCACCCGCTTCTTGAAAAACGTGCTTCCGTCGGACCTTTGCGTTTGCTCCTCATGACGGATTGCCAATCCGTCCCACGCGTAATCAGCGGCCGGGTGCGGTCGGCAAGTCTGGTACCCGTTCTTGCCGCGGCGTGCTTGCAGGGCCTTGCGAGCCTGACGAAGGTCGCGATGTCAGACTTGAGCTTTGGCGTCGGTAAGATCCACTGATTGGGGGGGCTGCCAAGTCGCGGCCGAAGCAAATTGTCCGTCCCACGGGCACCCGTCGTGCAAAGGGTACGCCGTTCTTCAACGACAAGGAAGTTTGCCTCCGACAGTGTGCGCGATTCAGGCCGTCCGTAAAGCGCCTGGCCGCGTTGGTCACGCTGATGACCGTGTCAGTCACAGAATTCTGAATGGGGACATCGTCGCGGGGATTTTACTTGCAGCGGCTCGTGCCGGAAAGTAGAAGAGAACGTGGTCATCCCCACCGCTTCGGAGTCTGAGCCCATGTACGCTCGCAACCCAACCGGATTTCCCGCCTGGCTGGCACTCGCGGCCGTCCTGATCTTGACGTGCAACGCATCCCGCGGCCGCGGAGCGGACAGCGAGCCGCCGCAAGAACCGGCCTCCGCAGCCGGAGCAGAAACCTCGCCGACTGCCGAGCCGGCGGCGGACGCGCAGGCCGCTCCCCAGGCGGAAGTGGCGAAGCCGGCGGCCGAGTCGCCGCGGCCGGCTGCGGAACCGGCGCCGCCCGCCGGCGAGCCGAAGGAGCCGCCGCCGGCTCGGAAGCCCGGCGGCGACAAACCGGCCGCCGACAAACCGGCGGCCGACAAGAAATCCGAGCCGTCCACGGCCGATGCGCAACGCGACCAGAAAGTCCAGGCCATCGAAGCCAAAGTGCGCGAACTACTGCAGGACCTCGAATCCCTGCGGGCCAAGCCGGCGGCCCCTGTGCCACCGCCCGCGGCTCCCCAGCCCGGCGCCAAGGCGGCACTGCCCGACGCCTGGCTGCCCGCCATCACGTGGCGTTCGATCGGCCCGGCGAACATGGGCGGCCGGATCGTCGATCTGGCGGTCAGCGAGTCGGACGCGAGCACGTTCTGGGTCGCGACGGCTTCCGGCGGACTGCTCAAGACGACCAACAACGGCTTCACCCTCCTGCACCAATTCGAGCGGGAGAACACGGTCTCCCTGGGCGCGGTGGCCGTGGCGCCTGCGGATGCGAACATCGTCTGGGTCGGGACCGGCGAGAGCAACCCCCGCAACTCGGTCTCGTTCGGCGACGGCGTGTACAAATCGACGGACGGCGGCCAGACGTGGGCGCACATGGGCCTGAAGGAAACGTACCAGATCGGCCGCATTGTGATCCACCCCCGTGATCCCCAGACGGTTTACGTCGCCGCGTTGGGCCGGCTGTACGGCCCCCACGAACGCCGCGGCGTGTTCCGCACGACGGACGGCGGCCAGTCCTGGGAACGCGTGCTGTACGTCAACGACACCAGCGGCGCGATCGATCTGCGGATGCATCCCACCGACCCCCGGACGCTGATCGCGGCCCTGTGGGAAGTGCAGCGCGACGGGTTCGACAGCTGGCCGGGACGCGAAGTGCCGCGCCCCGATGGCTACAACGGCTACGATCCAATCAAAAAATGGGGACCGGGCAGCGGCCTGTACAAGACGACCGATGGCGGCCGGACCTGGCGCAAGATGACCGCCGGCCTGCCCAGCGGCAGCCTGGGCCGGATCGGCCTGGACTGGTGCCGCAAGAATTCCAAGGTCGTGTACGCG
>CAIYOB010000454.1 GCA_903927685.1 uncultured Planctomycetaceae bacterium | reverse complement strand
CAATTCCTGGCCACTCTGCCTCAAACCCTCAACGATCGAAAACTACAAACAATCCTCGAAACCCTATTTGCCCTCGCTACTTGACTGTCTAAAGTGCAGATGAAAAGGAAACCGTCACGATTCCCGTGCTCGGCGCCTACAGCAAGACCTGGCCGCTGGATTGCCCGAAGTCAAAACGCATCATCGAGGAGGCCGCCGCGTTTTATGCCGATCCGAAGAAATTCAAGGAAGAGGGCATTCCGGGCGCCCTCGCCTGCCTCTTCCTGCTTTCCACCGGCGATGACAAATATCTCCCGCGGGTGAAAGCCTACCTCGATGCCTTTCCGAAGGATGTCCGTGCCATCGGCGACCACACCTGGAACAACGGCTACAACGGGATCCCTGCGGTGAATACTGCCTGCGCACCGGGGACAAGTCGGTATTGCCCATTCTGCAACACTTCTGCGACGACGCGAAGGCCCGCCAGAAGTTCGGCTGCGGGTGGACGCATTGGAGCAATGGCATCCATCCCGGAAACCCCGCACCAGCTCCGGCGTGGGGCGGTATGACCGGTAGGCCAGCGGGTCGAAGACCTCGCCGTTGATCGCGATCTTCAGCACCCCGCCGACGCGTAGGAGCTTCGCGACCAAGCCCGATTTCTCAGCTTCACGCGGCTTGGCGAGCGCACCGCCGCCAGCACCCGCAGTCACGACTCTGCCTGTGGCGGAGATGATGAAGTCTCGTCGGGTGAGTCTCACTGATATGTTCCTTCGCGGTCTTTATGAGCTGCTTAAGATGACGCGGCTTCATTCTGCAGCGTTTGCCACCGCCTCTAAGAACGCCGTTACCAGCGGGTGCGGCTTCTCCGGCGTTGACAAGGTTTGCGGCACGAACAGCGTGCCGATGAAGAAGGGATGGCCCGGCAGTTCGACCACGCGGACCTCGCCCTCGGCATCCGAACCCGACACGCGCAAAGGCCCCGCCTTCAGCAGATCCACGGCCTCGGGTGCGACGCCGAAGTTGCAGTAGTAGCGCTCGCGCGCCTGCGTCCACCCGTAAATGCGCGCGACGTGTGAGTCCGGCTGGAATCGCAGTTCCAGCTCGCGCCCGACCAGCGAGCAGGCCAGCCGGGAGATAAACAGCCGCGACGCGTAGGGATCGTTTTCGGCGTGCTGGGCGTCCGCAAAGCCCATCGCGTTGCGCGCGTACTCGAGCACCATGTGCTGAAAACCGCCGCAGGTGCCGAAGCAGGGCACGCCCGCCTCCCGGCAGCGGCTGGCCCGCAGTGTCTTCTCCATGTTTCTGTAGGGACTTCCGGGCGCCACCCAGACGCCGCCGACCCGGTCCACGAACTGCTCGTCGATGTCGTCGGTCGATATCCACTCGGCAGCGACATCCACTTTCAGCGCTGCACAAGCGTGCCCGATCGCCGCCATGGTGGCGAGGTGCGGCGCGAACGCTGGCGAGTATTCCCCGAGGACTGTAAGTTTCAAGGCCCTCATGGTTTGATTCCTTGATTTACCTCGGACGGCGTGATTGCCCTGCCGAGAATGCTGACTTCGTCTAGCGTGACTACAGCGTGGCGATCGCCGGGACCGAGGTCCAGGCCAAGGCGATTGCTGGTCTTGGAGCGTTTGGTGAGCTTACCGGTGGCGATGAGCCGACCGTCTACGTGCAAGCGTTGGCCACCGAGACCGACGGTGGTGACGACGTGATGCCACTGGCCATCGTTGAACCGATCCGTTGTTTCGAGCGGGCCATCGCCTTGCAACTGGAATCGTACTTTGCCGCCTTCCACAGACACGATGTGATCGCTCCAGCGGTTGTTGTAGCTGGAATAGCGTTTGGCTTCGCAGAGCCCGACGTTGGGCGACGTGGTCTTGAAACAGAAGGCAATGGTGTAGTCGGTGTCCGGCAGGCGGAGTTCTTCGTCAATTGGAAGGAGGGCGGGTTCAAACTCGCCCTTGGCCGCCAACTCAACCGCCCGGCCCGTCTTGCCCGCCACCCGGCGCGTGTCGCCGGTCAGCCGACCGAAGACCTCCACGCCCGCCGTGCTGCGGATGACGTTTCCTTCGGGTTGCTCGAAGTCAAAGGCGGCGATGACTTCCGGGCGTTGCTCGGTAACGCGTTCGAGCTTGGCCTGGGGGCCGGCCTCGGGATGCAGAAACTCCGGCAGGATCACGCGGCGGTCGAGGCTTGGTGTGTCGTGGCTCAGGGCAATCGCGGCTTGGCCCTTCTTGAAGCCGCACTCCAACCGCAGGTCGATCCGCTGGCCGGCACGCAGCTTCACCGCTACCGTGCCCATGCTGCTCGCCGCTTGCTCGTCATAGGTTGTCTGCCCCTGTACGCCAGATGGCTTGGAGTCGAAGACCAATTCGCCGCCCAGCCACAGGCGGGACCAGAGCGGCTGGCCCTTGGCACGCCACGGGAAACCGCCGCGAATCTCGAATCGCGTGTCCTCGTTGGTTGCCGCTTCATACGTGCCGCTCCAGCGGGCGCTGAAGATGTCAGCGTTGATCGCCGTCTTGTCGGGCACTCCGTCCTGGCCGCCTTCACCCCAGTTGAAATGTGCCACCTTGTCGACGCGTGTCAGCGCCGGTTCCCCGGAGCAATCCGGGGTGTTGAAATACTCGCCCTTCAGGCCCGTTCCGTCGCGTTTGGCCGTGTCCGTCGCCGCGGCGATCACCGCGACTGTGCCCTCGGCCCGTTGCCAGCCGTCCCAGCCGGTGATGCGATAGACGGGCGATCCGCCGCCGGAGTTCAGCGCGTAGAAGAATACTTCGCCGGTCTGGGCGGTGGTGTGCAGGTGGCCCATCGGATACTCGTTGGCGTTGAACATCCCATAAGCCTCCTTGGGCAAGTTGTCGGTCGGCACGCGCAACAGTTCGTCCACGTACAGGCCGTCCTCGGTCCAGACGGTCGGCCGAGCGGTCTCTTCATCCGAGGCATCGCCCCACACGACGCAGCCGTGGGTGAGTCCGACGAGCCCTCGCGGCATGGCGGTCGAGCCCGTCTCGTGGTCGTTGTCCGGGCTATGGCGGCCGACGCTCCACAACGGCTTGCCGTCGCGGCTCCACTTCACCAGCCGGTCGATCGCCGAGCACGAATTGTAGTACCACGCGCCGTGCGTCTCGGTACCTTCATGAGGATTACTGCAGCTATCGGAAATGCTCCCATACCAACTCCCGTCGGCCGAGCGGCGGAAGTCCAGGGGGTGATAAGCTCGCCCGTTCTCACGCCAAGGTCCGGCCTGGGTTGCCTCGCTCCAGACGTAGACCGGAGTGCCTTCTGCGGTGAATCGCTTGGGTGTGATCTGATGGCCGGCCTGATAGCGGGTTCCATAGGGTGTTGTCCGCAGGGTGAGGTCGGCAGGATCGAGGTAGCCACCCACGATATTGCGTTGGATGGGCAGGATCTCGTCGTCGGAGACTTGGCCATCGTCGTTTTGATCATTCCAGATCACCGCGCGACCATCGGGGCCGGTGCTGGCATTGCTGGGCCGCACCCGTTTCGTCGCCGGGTCGTAGAGACAAAGCGTCAGGGAACTCATGCCGCCGTTGTAGATGTAAATGCGCCCGGCGTGCTGGAAGACGGTCGGAACGGCCGATCCGTGGGCACTGTTGTTGCGAAAGAAGCGATTGCCCGCGAACGAGTCCTGATAGACTTCCACGAGCCGCGAGGTCTTGTGATCGTAATCAACTTCCCACCGCAGCAGGCCAGGCAGATCGGCGTTGGCTCGCGTCCAGACAAACCGCGGATCGCCTGGTTCCGGGCAGGCGATGACGCCATAGTGCTGCGCACCGAACCACTCGCGGAGCAGGTTCCCGTCCGCATCGAACCGCGCCGAGCGCCGCGGCGGAGTATGATGCCCCTCGGTCACCACGAACCCGCCGTCCGCATCCGCCTCGATGTCCGTAAGCCCGCGGAAATCGGTCGCCACGTACATGCCGTCGCTTCGTCCTTCCGGCTTGCCGAAGCACTTCAGCGACGTCCCGTCCGCGGCAAAGCGTTTGACCTGATGATGCCGCAGTCCGGGGACGGGCGTGACTTTGGCTCCCGCCCCGAGGTCTGGGACCTTGCCATCCGAGACGTCCAGCACGACTGGAACCACACGGCCCTTCGCCAAATCGCTGTTCTCCGCCACGAAGACATCGCCCGACTTCGGACTCACGCACAGCCGCCACGGGCTTTGCAGTTTCTCCGCGGCGATGACGATTCGCGGCGTCTTGTTTTCCCGCGAGAGCGTAACGACCGCGCCGCCGGCGATCGCGAACACCGTGCCGTCCTTGGCGACCGCCACGCCCGCGAGCCCGGCAACGTTGGTTGCCGTGTCGACGCGCTGACCGTCCTTCGCACGGAACCAAGCGATCGCCTCGTGCTGGGTAAACGCGGCCACGAGCAATCCGCCGGCCGCATCCCCGGCGAGGTCGCGCGGACTTTCTGCGGCGTTTCGTCTTCTGCGATCTTCGTCCTTCACGCCCTGTGGCGGCTCATAACCGTTCCAGCGCAGCTGCCACGGCTTCGGGTCGAAGTCGCCGCCCGTGAAGACGCGGCCCGTCTTCGCGTCGTATCCATACACGTGCCCGTTCGGCATCAGTTCGAACAGCCGGTCGCCGACCAGCGTGACCGCGACGGTGTCCTGCACCCACGGGTCGGCCGACCAGCGGTCGTTCGTCCACACGTGCCGCCCACCCAGGTCCGTCTTCACGCCCCAGTGCGCGCCCTCGTTCGTCGCCCCGACGCGGTAAAGCCCGCTCGCGTCCACCGCCACGCTGTTCGGCGGAGCATGGTTTCCCGTGGCCCGTTCCCAAACCGGATCCACGTTCTGTCCCACCTGCGTGATGAACTCCGCCCGCAGTCCTGCGGTCGCCAGTAATTTCCAGGAATACTCGCCTGCCGGTAACGCGTTGCCGTAGCGGTCCAGGCCGTCCCACGTCGCAACGTACTCTCCGGTGGTGTGTGGCCGTCCCGTCAGCAGCGTTCGCACCAGTTGCCCGTCCTGGTTGTACACGGCCAGCGAGACGCGGCCGTCCTGCGCAACGGCGTAGGGAATTCGGCTCTCCGCCGCAGGGGCTCCGGCGCAGAAGGCGAGCACGTTCGCCAGACAAAGCAGAATGCGTGTTGGTCGATTCATAGCTGGGTTCTGATGGTCGGGTTCATGGTTGTTGGGATTTGCTGTCGCTCGGAGCATAACGCAATGAGGGCAGGACGCCGGCGAGATTTTGATCGTCGCTGACGCCGGCCGGGCGCTCGGGGTAGCCGTTGCCGTCGGTGCTGGCAAAGCCATTGAGGGTGAGGTCCGCGTCGTTGAGGCTGCCCGGCGGCAGAGGGCCTCGATGCTTCATCCAGTCGCCGCCGTCCGGACCGTCGCGGTTGTAGGTCACCAGGCGATAGGCCGTGCCAGCCTTGACCTGGATCGGCTTATTCAAGGCGACATAACGGCATCCGTGCTCGTCCAAGGCCGCCGCCGGATCCACGGTCACCTCCGCGAGCAGGGTCTTGTCGCGCTGGTGGTAGAGGCGGACAACGTGCGGAAGTCGCTGCGTCATGATCACCGCGTGGCCCAGGTGCGTGAGCGTGATATCCTGCTTCGGCGTGAAGTCAAATCCTTGACCACCCCAGGTGTTCCAGCCGCAGATTGTCATCCCTTCGGCTGCGACGTGGCGTTTCCACAACGGCACGCCCGGCAGCGGGGAAACCGTCCAAGTGGCATCGAGTTCCGGGCCGGTCGCGCCGCCCGGCGCTACGACGGCCGCGCGCACGCGCAGCGTGCCTTGGGCCAGCGGCAGCAGCGTCTGATACCGCGGCGATGTCGCTGTGGGCGCCGTGCCGTCGGTCGTATAGTGAATTCGCGCATCGGGGGTGGTGGTGCGCAAACTGATTGTTAGCCCAACCGCGTAATCACCGGGCGCCGGCGCGGCCAACGCCGCGCCGGGCCTTCCGGTCAGCGGCAACGGGTCCCACCCGGCCACCCAATCGGTGCCGCCGTGCTCGGAAGCACCGATGTCCGGCTCGCCCACCGCGTCGTCGTTGATCGCGGCGATACGTTTGCCGGCGTTGATGGCCGGCGAGCCCGGCAGCGGACGGAAATCGCCTGGCGTGAGGATCGTGTCCCGTGGACGCACGAGGTTGTCTTGGCTGTCGTTCCTGCCATTGCCCATGTCAATGAAGTTCGGGGCACACAGCAAGTTGTTCCAGAACCGCACGCCGCTGACGGCGGACGGGTCAAAGGTGTCGAAGCCGCGGGCCGCCGCCATCCAGACGGTGTTGTGAAAGGCCTGGTGATTCCGCGAGGTCTGGCCGTTGGCCGTGTTGAAGATAATCGCGTTGCCGACGTTCCAGACCACGTTGTGGTGGACGCTCATGTTGCTGCTGCCGTCGTCCACGTAGATGCCGTTGTGCGCTCCGGGCAGGCCGGTATTGCCGATGGTCATGCACCGCGTGTCGTGGACCCAGTTGTGGTCGATCGAGCCGCCTGTGCCGTCGCTCTTGAAGGTGTAGGTCGCGCCCAGATCGCTGGTGAGATGGCCGTAGTCGTACAGGTCGTTGTAGGCGATGCGGCAGCCGGGCGTCTTGCGATGCACCAGCAGCGACCGGCCCGACGTGTGCAGCGTGTTGTGCATGATGCGGTGGCCGCTGCCGCCGGCGGCGATGTTCGAGCAATCGGATGCGCTCCAGTTGCAGTCGAAGACATGGCAATTGGTGATGGTGTTGTCGCGGCCGTAGACGGTGATGCCGTCGCCCCAAGAGTGGGCCACTTCGCAATCGCATACGACGTTCCCGCTGCCGCCGATGCGTAGCCCCCAGCCCGGCGCGGCGGCCGTCACCGTCTCGTTCTGGATGTAATCGCGCCAGCCATCCTGAAGCAGAAACGGCCCGCGCGGATACAGGTTGCGGCACGCCTGGACCAGGCAATCGGTCGCCTCGTCCAGATCGATTGCCCCACCGATCACGTCGAGACCGATGAGCCGGATATGGCTCCGTCCGCGCAGATCGACGGTGCGCTCGTGCGTGATGGCCAGAATGTTCAAGGCGTCGGGCGTTGCTCCAGCGGGCAGGCGGATCAGCAGCTCGTCGCCCCGCTGCACCCATTCGCCCGGTGCGTCGAGCAGTCCGACGACTCCCATGAGCACCGCGCGCTCGTCTTGAACGAAGCGATCAACGACCTTCACGTCCAGGACCCAGTTGTGCTTGTCCAGCGTCGACAGCCAGGCTCCCGACCAGTCGACCTCAGGCGGCGGTTTGCCGGTGCCCAGCGGCCGGCGCATCCAGTTGCCTCCATCCCTGACGCTCCAGGTCAAGTTGGGATGGCGTGCCCAGACCATCGCATGCTCGCCGGCGATCACTTGGATGACCCGCTCACGCACGGTGGCCTGCCAACTGCCGTCGGGATTGTGCCGCCACCTGCGCACCGCGAGGCCGCCGATCAGCCGAGGCCGTTCTCCGGGAGCAGCGCCAAGCGTAATGGGTGCCCCGGGTGCGCCGGATCGAGCACAGGCGACTGGCCCGAAGTAGTCCCCGCCGTGCAGAATGCAAGTTTCGCCTGGGCCGGCTCGCTGGATCGCCTGGGCCACCGTCGCCACTGGCGCGGCAGCGGTACCGGCGTTGGAATCGCTGCCCCCCGGGGCAACATGGAACTCGGCGGCCTGAGTTATGATGGTGGCGATCGCCAGGGCGATTGCGATGACTGGAGCGATGATTGGATTCACGGCGTTTCCACGAAAACGTTGGCCTCGATCCGTTGAGCCGCGTGCCAAGGTTCCCGCATGCTCTCGCAAGTACTGGCCCTTGGCGACATCGGCTCGCTCCAGAATACTCCGCCGCGTCGTCTTCATCGTTGTCTCCGTGGATGTCACAAGTACCTGTTTGTGGTGGTACTGATGAGGGGGAGCGATGGCGGGCTATTTCAGAGTAGGTTTCATCGCATCTTCGTCGAGCCAGCGCACCGAGCGTTTGTCGGCCTGCAGTTCCACGAGCTGGACGGTTCCGGCAGGACGGGTGCGGATGCGGTACTCGCCCAGGTCGGGCACGTTGACGGTGACTTCACGCTCGACGCCGTCGGCCGCCCAGGCGCCGATGAGCCAGCGCGGCGCGCCGTTGACGCGGCGGACCAACACGCGCGTGCCCGCCTGGCCGGTGGGGAACTCATAGGCGGGATGCTCCTTGCTCCACGCGTGCGGTTTGGGGCCGGGCAGCAGACGGCTGTTGCGCAAGTCGGCTTCGATCCAGGTGAACAGGGCGTGTGCGTGAGAGAGGACCAGCATCTGGTCGAGCCAATGGGGCGGCTCGGCGGGATCGAACGGCCCGTAGCGCACCTCACAGCCGAACTCGCCCGTGGTCAGGCCGCCCAGCATGCCGGCCAGATAGGACATCTTGAGGTAACCCATCCAACGCTCGGCGTCGGCGTACATGCCTTGCGCCGGATCGCCCTGGTAGTCCGTGATCTTCCGCTGGTATCCGGCGCTGAGCCAGCCGAGGTAATGCGGGTGGCCTTCTTCGATCTCGATGTGCCGGGCATATAGCCGGAGCGTGAGCATGTCCTTGCCGCCTGCGAAGCCGGAGTTGAAGTAGTTGTAGTAACACTCCGGGCTGGGCAGGTCGGTGGTTGCTTTCAGGTGATGGTAGTCCCACGCCCAGTCCCCGTCAGGCTTTCCAAGGAAGCCGCCGTAGGTGTAACAGGTGTACAAGGCGTTCGGATAACGGCGTTTGACTGCATCGCGCATCTTGCCCTCATCATAGGCTTTCCGCTGCGAGACGTAGTCTTGCCAGGAGCGTGTGCCCTGTGCCGCGACGACGCGCGGGTCGTGCTGCCCATACCATTTGACGTTGGTGGGGACGTTCAGTCCGTGCTCGGTCCAGTTCTCCACGTTCGCCAGGGACGCCGCAGGCAACCCGCCGAGTTGACCTTCGATCTGGCCCAAGGCATCATTTACGAGGATCTGCCATGCCTCGTCCGGCATCTCGGGGCTGAAGATCTGGCGGCCTTCCACCAGCGAACCATCCGCCTTGCGGAGAAACGTTCCCTCCGGCCAATGGATCGACTTGCTGCCCTCGAGATTCGCCAGGTTGCCGATCATGGCGGCGGGCTTGAAGACCGCGGGACTCTCCTTGCACAGCTGAATCAATTCCGGCTCGCCCTGCGGCCGGTTGAGGCGGACAGCGAATCCCCAGTTCCTCGCCAACTCCGCACGCACTTCGACGGGCGGATTGACGCAGTGCATCTGGCCCAGCGGCGGCAGCGTGTGGCCAGGCTTGAATTGCGGTGGTGTCTGTTGCCGCAGCCACTCCACGGGCTTGACCTTCGAAGCGGGCATTGGTTCAGCGGCGCACACTGGCACGCTGAGCATGAGCAAAAGGAGCAGTTTCAATTCGACTGACATAGCGAACTACTTACGTGTCATTTCTTGGCTGGCTTCTGGAACAGATGGGAATTACCTGGCATGTGGCAGGTGGCACAATTCTCCGAATCTTCTCGATGATCTTCTGGGCGTCGTTCCAAGGCACTTCATGTGGAGCGAGCTTGGTCAGCGCGGCGACGGCAGCGGCGGCGCCGGCGGCTTCTCCCATCGCCACGGCGTTGCCCGTCACACGGTAGCTGGCGTGGGCGATGAAGTCGCCGCTGATGCACCGGCCGGCCAGCATGAGGCCATCAACGTCTCGGGCGATCAAGGCGCGCAGCGGGATGTCGTAAGGCTGGACCTTCACGCCGCTGCTGGTGTAGCCGCCGCCGGCGTGCTGCTTGTCCAGGGCGTGGATGTCGACGGGGAAGGTGGCACGGACAACAGCGTCCTCGTGCCGGGCGCCCCGCACCAGGTCGTCCTTCTGCACCACGTAGCGCCCACGAATGCGCCGGCCGTCGCGGATGCCGATCTGCTCGGGCGTGGCCACGATGTCGAGGCCCTCCCACGGGCCACCGAGTTTGCGGAGGCCGCGGACGATGCGATGGATCTCGGCCCTGGCGTTGAGGGTGGCTTGAGTGACCTTCTCTGCGTCATACGCCAGCACGCCATACTCGTGGTTCATCATCGCCAGCAGCAGATTGCCCCGGATGGGAAACAGCGTGGGCATCATGTAGGACGGCGCAACGCCGGCGCGTTGGATCTCGGCGCGGAAGGCCTGCTTGGTGTCCTCGACGCTGATGCCGGGCACAGCGCGGTGGATGAAACGGGCGAGGGCGGCCGGGTCCTTGACGACCAGCAGGGCACACATGCTCAGCGGCTGGCAGGGACAGCCGTTGGCTTCGCCGATCTCGAATTCGCAGCCGGCTTGGGCGCCCAGGTCTCCGTCGCCTGTGGCGTCGATGAATACCGGCGCCTTCCACGCCTGTCGGCCGCTTTTCGATTCCGTCACGATGGCGGTCAACACGCGCCCGTCACGATAGGCGGCGGCGACCCGCGTGTGCAGTTGCACCTTCACGTCGGCAGCCACGCACAGCTCTTCCAGCAGCAGCTTCATCTCCTCGGGCTGGTACGCCAGGCCGTTCATTCCCTGGCCCTGGATGGCATCGCGCTCGCGCAGTCGTTTGACCAGTTCCTGGTTGAAGCCCGGTTTATCAAAGTCGAGCAGATAGCCCAGCAGTGACGAAGTCCACACCCCGCCCAGCGCGCCGTGCGTCTCGAACAACCGCACCTTCGCACCGGCGCGGGCCGCAGCGATGGCGGCGGTCACCCCCGCCGGTCCCGCGCCGCAGACAATGACATCGGCGTCGCTGTTCAGGGGCAGTTCCCGGGCGGGCTCGGTGAATTCCTGGCGATCCTGGCCCATGTCCGCCGCAACCGTACGGATCGCCGGAACCACGACGGTGGCTGCCAGGCTGGATTGGAGGAAGTGCCGGCGGTTGGTGAGAGCACTGGATTTCATCGGAAAGCAGACTCCTGGTAAGGGGATCCACGGCAAGAAAGCTTACGGCTGGAACTCCTCCAGCCGCGCGACCCAGACGCCGCCCGTGCCCAGGGCGTAGATCTGCTGTCCCGCTGGGTCGAACGTCAGGAACTGGGTGTGGGGCACATTCTGGGGAGCGTCGGCGGGCGGGTTCCCCAGGTCGCGCGTCACGTCCGCCCAGTTCGTCCCGCCGTCGCGCGTGAGCCAGACCTGGTATGTCCCCGACGCCACCACGATCTGCGGGTCCTGCGGATGAATCGCCACCGCTCGGGGATGTTGCACCGTCGCGCACGTCCGCCAGCTCTCCCCGGCGTCCGTCGACTTGATGAGCACGTTGCTGGTTGCAGCGAAGAGCAGGTCAGGGTTGGTTGCGGCCATCTTCAGGTCAAAGGTCCAGCCCTTCATGAAACCGCCGTCCAGCGGTTCGCCTTTGAGCACCTTCTCGTAGTCGGCGTTCAGCTCGGCGCTCGCCTTCTCCTTGTTGATTTCCTTGAGTTTCCGGATCAGTGCGGCGGAGGCCTGCTGGTCGACGCCGCCGTCGAAGTTGTGATTGATGCATGCCCAGGTCGCTCCGTGGTCCGTGGACCGATAGATCCCCGGGACCTCGGCGTAGCCTACCGCGTAGAACCCCGCGTAAACGGCGCCGGTGATCGGGTGAGTCACCAGGTTGTTGACCGTCGTGTTGCCGAACTTGTCCCGGGACTTGCCGCTGGGCAGGCCCTGGGTGCATTTGACCCAGTGGTCGCCGCAATCCGTGCTTTTGAACAGGCCGCCGTCTGCGCCGTAGTAGACGGTCGCGTCTTGCTCGCGGTCGAAGGCGAAGCAGATGCCGTGGCGGTCGAAGTAGCGGGGCAGTCCCTCATTGACCATGGTCCAGGTCGCGCCGTCGTCGCGGCTGCGGAAGGCGCCGAACTTTTCGTGGCCGAAGAACCAGAGGCCGGGCACTCGCGGATGCCGGGCGATGCCACCGGCGTTCACGCCGTGGCTGGCCGTCGACTCGATTGCCGTCTCCTTGCGGGCGAAGGTTCGGCCCCCGTCGAGGCTCTCCCAAAGGCTGCCGGGCCGCGTACCGAGCAGGGCTCGCTGCGGGTTGGCTGGATCGAAAGTCAAGGCGAAGCAGTTCTCCCCCGCCGGCACGTCGAGCCGGCACCAGACGCGATCGGATCCGACTGCGGGCTTGTCGGACTCGGCGGCGAGACTGCTGAACGCGAGGGCCGCAAGCGAACTGATTGCGAATACTCCATCAAGCGGTTTCATCGGTCTTCATTCTCCTGACGATTAGAATTCACTTCCTCCGCCCAGCGGTTTCGCCTTGGTTCGGGCCGATACCGATTGCACGCTCTCACGTTCCACCCACAGCCAATCGAAGGTCCGCTGTTCGCTCTTGGCGCTCTCGCCCAGGATTAGCGACTCGGCCGCGGTTCGTCCGAGGACTTCGGCGGGAGCCCGGAGGGTGGTCAGCGGCGGTGTGGTTGCCGCGGCGATGGGCAGGTCGTCGACGCCCATCACGGAGACCTCGCCGGGCACGCTCACGCCGGCTCGCAAGACCGCCTGCAGGAAGCCCACGGCTACCGGATCGGCAAACCCGATCACGGCCGTGGGGCGACGACGGGCAGCGAGAAACTGCCGGGCCGCGGCGTTTCCGCCCTCGAACGAGTGCTCCCCTGGGTAAACGGCCACCGGGTCCAGTCCCATCTCGGCCGCAGCCCGGCGAATGCCCTCCAGGCGTGCCTGTCCAAAGAACCCGTCCTCTGGGCCCGCATAGGCGATGCGGCGATGCCCCAACTCGGCCAAGCGGCGGACCGCCGTGACGCCAGCAGCCTCGGGCAGCAGGTTGAGACACAAGCCTGGCAGCTTCTCTCGGCCGAAACTCAAGAACACGCAGGGTACCGCGGTCTGCTTCAACTCCTGCCACGTCGCCATCGACGCCGCCGGGACGGGGCAATACAGGATGAGCCCGTCGCTGCGTCGGTCCAGCAAGTAGGACAGGGCGTCGGCCAGTCTCCCGTGATCGTTGTGGTGGTAACATGACAGCACGCCGTATCCGTGTTCGAATGCCACCTCCTGGACCGCCTCGACAAACCTCGCCATGTACGAAAAATCCAGCCGCGGCAGTGCCAGACCGAGCATCTGCGAACGGCCCGTGACCACCGCTTTGGCGAGCAGGTTGGGCCGGTAGTTCAATTGTCGCGCAGCAGCCAGTACTCGTTCCTTGGTATCCGCGGCCACGCGCGGATCGTCGCGCAAGGCCAGCGAGACGGTGTTGCGGGACACACCCGCTTCACGGGCAATCGTGTTGATCGAGACGCGTTTCATCTCGGCTCTCTTGACAGACCGCCGGGCCGTTGCTGAAATATGAACGATCATATTATAGCAGACTTGCCTTTCGTCAAGCGGTGGCTGACCATGACTCCCAGCCGACGACACACCCTCTGCACACGCCGCGAATTCTGTGGGGCCGTCGCGGCCTCGGCCGTGTGGGCAACCAGCCCGCCAGTGGCGAACGCTGCCGCGGCACCGGCTTTTCGCCATCGCGGTTACCTGGGCTGGATCACCGATCTGGCGCGCCGCGGCGAACCGCAGGTCGCCTGGCCTTCGATGCGGCTGGACGACGAGTTGCTGGAAGACTACGCGGAAACCTGCGCAGCCTTGGCCCGTTCCGGCTTCAACGAACTCGTGGTCTGGGGGCTGTACATCAACTGCTGTAAACATCTTGGTGATCACGAGGAGTCGGCCTCATTGCACGGGCGAGGACGGCAGTTTTGAAGGATACGGTACACCGACTCATGCGTTCGTTTGTTCTTCGTCTCCCGTTGGCGGCGAGGGTTCTTCGGCTTCGGCGACTTGATCCAGGTGTCGCTCCAAGTCGATGCCAGCAAGGTCTGCAGCCGCGTGCACAGTGTCTCCACGGAAGGCAGAGCCTCAAAGTACTTCGCGGTCGTTTCCACGTTGAGCATGACGTTCCAGGCGATCAACTCCCGGTGCACATCGTCGAAGAGTTTTTCGCTGGAGAGTTCCTCGATATCCCGTTGCTGGGCCTCGGCCACATAAGCGCGGATCACTTGGATGAGGTTGTACAGGAGCAGGCAGAACGCGAACTGGAACAAGCAGGCCTGCGGAGTGGAACCAATCAGTCGCTGCAACCCAAACACTTCGGTGACCTGCTGAAACATGTTTTCGATCCCCCACCGCTCCGCGTACAAGGCCAACAGGTCAGCCGCCGGATAGATAGCGGCGTCCAAGAGGTCGGTCACCAGAATCAAATCCTTCTTCCCGCCGTCGGTCACGCCGGGGAGTGTGATCATGCGGACTTCCTGTCGCCGAGGATCCGAGGGACCACCCAGCCAGCCCCATTGCTCCGTATACGCTCGGCCGTTGGCATCCCGACCCGTTCGCACGCGTCGCTCCGAATCCCGGTGGAACTTGTTCTTGGGATGGTAACGCACCAAGTAATGATCGCCCTTCTCCCGGAAACGCGCCGGCTGTGTCAGATCGCAGAAGGCACGATCCGCCAGCCACAGGCGTGCCCCAGCGACGATCCGCCGGACCAGGGGCAGCAACGCACCCACCAGCCCCACTTCATTCGCGTCGCCATCCAGGTGCCCTCGCATCCCGACCACCAAACCGGTACGCCAGTCCAACGCGACCAGGGCACGGCCCCCCAGCAACCCCCCGGATACCCCACGCAGCGCCAACAGCCGCTTGAGGACATTCTTGATGGATTTGCCGTCCAGGATAATGACCTGAAACCGATTCAGGCTTTTCGGCAACTTGCGACGTGCCTTGCGAGGAAACAGGACTCGCAAGGCATCTGCACCATCTGCCAAGAAGGCTTCGCTGAGCGGCAGCGGCAGTCTCCGCAACTTGCCGAACGCCGCTTGAATCGAAGCCTCCAGTTCTCCGCGTTCCCGCCCCTTCTCGAAACTCCGCCGTCCGCTGCCGCCGTACTGCAACAATGCGTCGGCCATCAGTTGCAGGATCACGGGGAACGAAATGACTTTCTGGTAGCATCTTCCACGGTGGGAGTCCCACACACGCATCATCCGCTCGGCGCTGATGATCCATCTCCACAACCACAGGACCGCCTCCGCCAAAGGCAACCGTGCCAGCATCGCTCTTGTCGCCGCTCCCATCGCGCACCTCCTTGTGCTTGGCCTGTACTTGACGAACAACGCCGCCGTCGCAAGAAGATGCCACGCCGCAAGAAGTTACGCAAGATCAAGATGTTTACAGCAGTTGCTGTACATCTCCCGAAGTT
>CAIYOB010000453.1 GCA_903927685.1 uncultured Planctomycetaceae bacterium | reverse complement strand
TGGGCCGCGCCGTCCTTCTGGGCCGCGCCGTCCTTCTGAGCCGCGCCGTCCTTCTGGGCCGCGCCGTCCTTCTGGGCCGCGCCGTCCTTCTGGGCCGCGCCGTCCTTCTGGGCCGCGCCGTCCTTCTGAGCCGCGCCGTCCTTCTGGGCCGCGCCGTCCTTCTGAGCCGCGCCGTCCTTCTGGGCGGCGTCTTTCTGGGCCCCGTCACCGGCATAAGCCATGGTACCGAGGCACAACAGACCACAAATCGCGACGATCAACGTGTGTTTCATGAGCACACTCCCCTGGGGAAAAAGGTTAACGAAGTCTACGGAGTTGTACAGTCTCCTCAACCGCCAGTCTTTTACTAACTTACCCAAAATACCGTGTACAGGCCAGTCAGCGGGAACAAGAATCGAGCATTTTTCTTGCTCGAGGTCGTGTTGTAGGGGCCCAGCGTCTCCGAGAGATTGGCGCAACAAATCCCGTCAATGCCTAGCGGCACTGAGATCTCTGCGGCGTCTTCCGGAGCACGTGATCCCTTTGTCTCACCTCCGCGAGACACCCCGTGGACCACTGCGGCAAGGAAACCTCCACACCAGCTAGAAGTCGGCAATGCACCATGGAGACTTTGGG
This sequence comes from uncultured Planctomycetaceae bacterium, assembly GCA_903927685.1. The sequence continues at coordinate 9,716 of CAIYOB010000453.1, read as the reverse complement.
CTCAAGCAGCCCTGGAATCGCGGGAGACGCCAGTTCGGTGTTGGTGCTGACGGATAATAGCGGAACGTTTTCAATAACGGACGCGTCGGCTGAGTTGCCGTTTCCGACTGTTCTCGGCGTACCTGCGCCAGGTGTGAAGATGTTCAGGTTGACACGGTCAGAGGCCGGCCGTTGTCCTGCGGCCCCAACTTCCCTCCTGGCCCGTTGTCAGGTAACGTAGAACTCCAGCCCGGAGGATTTTTCCATGCGTATCGGCCAACGACTGCTACCGGCGCTGACGGTCTGCGTCGGCATCCTGACGGCTTCGCTGTTCGCTCAGGATGACGTTACGACGCTGTTGAAGCACGGGATCATCGGCGACGAACTGCCGCTGCTGGAAGTGCAGCGATACGTCGAGAGCCGGGTGCCGAAGGTGGCCGCCTGTGAGTCGGCGTCCCAATGGCAAGCCGAAGCCGATCGATTGCGGCAGGCCATTTTGGAACGTGTGGTCTTTCGCGGCGCGGCGGCAGCCTGGCGGGACGCCCCGGCGAAAGTCGAGTGGCTGGACAGCATCGCAGGCGGGCCGGGCTATCGCATCAAGAAGCTGCGTTATGAAGCCTTGCCGGGCATGTGGATACCGGCCCTGCTGTACGAACCGGATCAACTGGCTGGGCGGGTGCCCGCCGTACTGAACGTCAACGGACACACCTCGCTGGGCAAGCAGTACCCCCCCAAGCAACTGCGATGCATCAATCAGGCCAAGCGCGGGATGCTGGCGTTAAACATTGAATGGCTGGGCATGGGACAGCTGACGTCCAGCGGGTATTCCCACGCGCGCATGAACCAGTTGGACCTTTGCGGCGCCAGCGGCTTGGCCCCGTTCTATCTGTGTATGCGCCGCGGACTGGATGTCCTGCTGAGTCTGGAGAACGCGGATCCCGATCGGGTTGCCGTCACCGGCCTGTCCGGCGGCGGCTGGCAGACGATCGTACTCAGCGCGCTGGACACGCGCGTCGCGCTAACCAATCCCGTCGCCGGCTATTCGAGTCTCCTGACGCGCACGCGCCATTTCAAGGACCTCGGCGATTCTGAGCAGACGCCTAACGATCTGGCGACGGTGGCGGACTATACCCACTTGACCGCGATGATGGCGCCCAGGGCGACTCTGCTAACGTACAACTCGAAAGACGAGTGCTGTTTTGAGTCGGGCTACGCGCTGCAGCCGCTGCTGGATGCAGCTCAGCCCGTCTTCCGGCTGTTCGGCAAGGAGGCATCCCTTCGCTCGCATGTCAATGACGACCCTGGCACGCACAACTTCGAAGTTGACAACCGTCAAGCCTTGTACCGGATGCTGGGCGACTCCTTCTTTGCGGACAAGGCGGACTTTGACGCCTGCGAGATTCCATCCGAGGCCGAGCTCAAGACGGCCGAGCAGTTGCAGGTGGAACTGCCGTCGCCCAACGAGGACTTTCATACCCTGGCCCTGACGCTCAGCCGGCAACTGCCGCGGGTGGCCCCTTGGCCCTCGGATTCGGTCGGCCAGGAGAGGTGGCAGAACGAGCGCCGTCAGCAATTGCGCGAGGTCGTGCGGGGCAAAGAGTACCCGGTCATCGCCACCGAAGCCGGCCGCGAGACTCGGGGTGGCGTCGAGGCGATCTATTGGCGACTGCTGATGGGCAGCGATTGGACGCTGCCCGTGGTAGAGCTGGCAGGCCCGCAAGCCGACAAGACGGCACTGCTGGTCGCCGACAGCGGACGCGGCTCGGCGGCGGATATCGCCGAGCGGTTGCTGCGGGAGGGCTACCGGGTGATCGCGATCGATCCGTTCTACGTGGGTGAAGCGCGGTGCCGACAAAGCGACTGGCTGTTCGCCTTGCTGGTGGCCACGGTCGGCGACCGGTCGCTGGGGCTGCAAGCCAGCCAGCTCGCTGCGGCCGCTCGGTGGGCCGCCCAACGCCACGCGGACGCACCGCTGACGCTGGTGGCGAGCGGCCCACGATCCAGTGTGTTTTCGCTCGTGGCGGCGGCCTTGGAGTCCCGGGCCATCACCGCCGTCACGCTGCGCCAACCGCTGGGCAGTCTCAAAGAGGTGCTCGAACGAGACTGGCCCGTGACCGAAGCCCCAGAGCTGTTCTGCTTTGGGCTGCTGGAGTGCTGCGACGTCCGGCAACTGGCCGCTCTGGTCGCCCCGCGGCCGCTGCGCTTGCTTGAACCGAGCGACCGAGCGAAACAGGAACTGGCCGGGCTGGCCCAGTGGTGACCAACTACGCGTCAAACTCGCCGGCGGCGATCAGGCGGACCAGTTCTGGGCGAATTCGCTCGAAGGCCCGCGCGCGGTGACTGAGTACGCTCTTGACGGCCAACGACAATTCGGCAAACGTCTGGTGGTATTCGGCGATCCAGAACAACGGGTCATAGCCGAATCCGTTCTGGCCGCGAGGTTCGTGCAACAGCCGTCCCCGGCAGCGGCCTTCGACCTGGACACGGATCGTGCCTGCGGGATCCGCCAACGCCAGGCAGCAGATGAACGCCGCTCCCCGGCGCTGGTCGGGCACCTCGTGCAACTCACTCAACAGCCGTTCGTTGTTCTGCTGGTCGTTGGCCTGCGGGCCGGCATAGCGAGCCGAGTACACTCCCGGGGCGCCGTTCAACACGTCGACGGCCAATCCACTGTCATCGGCCACCGTCCAATGGCCGGTCGCAGCCGCCACCGCAACGGCCTTCAAGGCGGCATTCTCCGCAAAAGTCTGCCCCGTCTCTTCGACCTCGGGAGCCTGCGAGAAATCTCCGGCACTGACCACGCGCAGATCCAGGCCGTCACACAACTCGGACAGCTCGCGCAGCTTCTTGCGATTCCTGCTGGCTAGGACCAAAGTCGCTTTCTCGCTTCTACTCATGACCGCTCCGAATTCCTGACGCCCTGACCGTGGCCGGAGAAAAAAAGCCGTTCGGACCGATTGTCCGCGCCGTCTCGCCCTCCAGGTTGCCGACAGCGGAGTGCGGCGGCTACAATTGCCGCTATGAACTTTATCAGGATGCTGAATTACTGGCAATTGACCGTGTTGGGATTGGTTCCCCTCGCGATCCTCGCCTTGTACTTCCTGAAGCTCAGGCGGCAGCCGCTGGAAGTGCCCAGCACCTATTTATGGAGCCGGACGATCGAGGACCTGCACGTCAACTCGATCTGGCAGCGTCTCCGGCAGAGCTTGCTACTGATCCTGCAATTGCTGCTGGTCGCACTGCTGATCGCCGCCTGTTTTCGCCCCGGCCGCAGGGGCGTCGAGTTGGTGGGTGACCGGTTCGTGTTCCTGATCGACACCTCGGCCAGTATGAGCGCGACGGATCTCGAACCGACTCGCCTGGACGCCGCCAAGAAGCAAATCCTGGCCTTGATCGACCAGATGCGGGCGGACGACGTCGCCCTGCTTATCAGCTTTTCCGACGTCGCCCGGGTGGAGCAGTCGTTTACCAGCAATCGCGCGCTGCTCAGGCAGAAGGTCAACGGCATCCGGCCGACCAATCGCAGCAGCGACTTGCGCGAAGCGTTGCGGGCCGCCGCAGGGCTAGCCAACCCGGGGCGAACGAGTGACGCCGGCAATGCCAATGACGTCCAAGTCGCCGAAGCTCTGCCGGCCACGCTGTACTTGTACACCGATGGCGGCTTTGCCGCCGTTCCCGACTTTTCGCTGGGCAATCTGACGCCGGAATACGTCCCCCTGGGTCTCGAAACCCCGCACAACGTCGGCATCGTCGCGTTCACCGCCGAACGCAACCCGGAGAAAGCGGACCAGTGGCAGGCGTTTGCGCGGCTGGAGAACTGGGGCGACCAGGCGGTGACGGTGGACGTATCCCTGACGCGAGACGGCGGCCTGGCGGATGCCCAGGCGGTCGAGATTCCCTCGCGCGGCAGGATTGGGGTGGAGTTTGAATTGCCGGAACTCGACCGGGCGACGCTGCAGTTGGCACTCGAACATCAAGATCACCTGGCGGTGGACAATCAGGCCTATGCCGCCGTCGATCCCGGCCGGCGCGCCCGCGTGCTGTTCGTCACGCCGGGCAATACCGCACTGGAGTATGCCCTGGATACAGAGGAGGCGCGGGAACTGGCTGAGTTGACGGTCGTGGCGCCGGCCGAGTTGTCCGCCAAGAAGTACCAGGACCAGGCATTGGCCGCCTATTGGGACTTGATTGTCTATGACCGCTGCGTCCCGCAGGCCATGCCCCAGGCGAACACGCTGTTCATCGGGCAGGTTCCGCCGACAGCCGGTTGGTCCCGGGGCCCGAAGACGGTTCGTCCCATCATCATCGACACGGACCGCGTGCACCCCTTGATGCAGTACCTCGAACTCGGCGACGTCCTGGTTGTGGAGGGCACGCCGCTGCAAACCCCGCCGGGCGGCTCGGCCTTGATCGACGCCGACATCGGCCCGGTATTCGCCCTGGCGCCGCGGGAAGGCTTCGAGGATGCCGCGTTGGGCTTCGAGATTCTGGGCCTGGACGACACGGGGAAGGTCGAGCCGAAGACCGACTGGGTGATCCGCCGCAGCTTTCCGGTCTTTGCCATGAACATCGTCCGCTACTTGGGTGGTCTGGGACGTGCCGGCGAGATGTCCTCGGTCAGACCCGGCCAGCCGTTGTTACTGCGGACGGAATCCCTGGCTGACCGGATCACGGTCCAGCGGCCCGATGGGCAACGGATGGAAGTCGCGCGGCAGGGGGCGAACCAGTTCGTGATCACGGACACCGACCAGTTGGGCGTGTATCGCGTATTCGAGGGCCGGAGCACCAAGCCGACGCGGCAGTTCGCGGTCAACCTGTTCGACAGCCGGGAAAGCGACCTCCGCCCGCGTCCCAAACTCGAGTTGGGCCACGAGGAGGTGCCGGCGACAGCCGGACTGCAGCCGGCCCGCAAAGAGTACTGGCGGTGGCTCCTGGGCGTGGGCCTGGTCGTGCTGATCTTCGAGTGGTACGTCTACAACCGGCGGGTCTACCTGTGAGCGCGGCAGGGCTCAAGCCCCCGCGCAGCACTGGCAATCGGCGCGGCGACTCAATTGGATCATTGACATACTGCCGCGATAGCCGTCGTAGTTCAGCATCTTTCCCCACAGCACTTGGCCCGTTCCGGACAGGACCTTGATCGCCTCCAGGGCGGCCAGCGAGCCGATGGCCGACGAGATTGCGCCGACAACGGGAAAGTGCTCCTCAAACGGCGGCGTCTGGGGATACAAGCACTGCAGGCACGCCGTCTGTCCGGGGCGGAACACGCACAGTGTCCCGCCCATGCCCCACTGGGCGGCGTCGATCAGCGGGACCCGGGCCGCGACCGCCGCCCGATTCAGCCGCAGACGCTCGTCGAACGTTGGCGGGCAGCTCAGGATCACGTCGCAGCGGCGCGCCAACTGCAGGGCTTCCGCAGCGTCGGGCTCGTGGTCGAGCGCTTCGATTTCCACGAAGTGATTCATGCTCCGCAGATGCGCGGCAAACTCCGGCGCCCGCAGTTTCCCCAAGGCGTCCTCCGAGCCGAGGACTTGGCGATTCAGGTCGGGCGAGATCAGGGTTCCACCATGCGCGATGACCACGCGTCCCACGCCGGCCATGGTCAGCAACAGCGCCGCCGGGCCGCCCATGCCGCCGGCGCGGGTGACCAGGACCGTCGCCTGACTCAGCCGCAACTGGCCCTCGGCTGCAAGCACACCGGGGCCGATCTGCCGGCTGTAACGTTCCAGTTCTGCATCCGTCAATTGGAATCGGGACATAACTCAGCCTCGGCCGTCCCCGGGGCAGTTCGAGTCGGCAAAAGTAACGGGAAGCTCCAGGGCTTGTCCTAACCTCGTCAGAAACTCGTCCCGCGGAATCTCCGTCGCCCCCATGCGGACCAAGTGCGGACTGGCCTGTTGGACGTCGAAGAGGACGAATCCTCGCGACTGCAGATGGCGGACCATCTGCACCAGGGCCACCTTGGATGCGTCCCGAACGCGATGGAACATGGACTCGCCAGCGAAGAAGCCGCCCAGCGCCAAGCCGTACAGACCGCCCGCTAGCTGGCCGGCTTGCCACACCTCGACGCTATGTGCAATGCCCAAGCGGTGCAGTTCGACATACGCCTGGGCCAGATGCGGCGAGATCCAGGTGCCCTCGTCCGGCCCGCGGGCCTCGGCGCAGGCGGCAATGACGCTGGGGAAGTCGGCATCGAAAGTCACTTCGAATTGGCCGCTGCGGAGCCGCCGCCGCAACCGGCGCGAGACGTACAGTCGATCCAATTCCAGGACTGCCCGCGGATCGGGGCTGAACCAGGCGAGGATCTCCGTCTGCCCGTCGTACACGGGCCAGGGAAAAATGCCTTGACGGTACGCCGTCAGCAACCAGTCCGTCGTCAAGCGACCGCCGACCATCAACAGTCCGCCTTCACTGGCCTGCCACACCGGCGGGAATCGTACCGCAAACGAGCTTTTTACCATGCCCTTCAATCTAACGAGTCCGGTCGGCAAGGAAAAGTCGTCGCGCGGCCAGGAACGGTACTCTCCGCGCGGCCGCCGATCGGATACAATCGCAGGCAGCCGATGTCGTCGCGCGCCGCGCACCAGAGCGGCTCGCGTGCCGCCGCCGGCGAGCGTCATTGATTCGCCAAACCGCCGCTGCTTTCCCAGGGCTTCAGGTATGCAACCGTTCGACGTTTCGCCAGATCCGCTGCCGCCGCCCATCCCGCCGGCGGAGTTGCGCGGCCGGGCCCGCGACGCGGGGCCGGAGCAGGTCGCGTGGGATGAACCGGCGCCGCACCGCCCCGTCGTCAGGCACTCGCCGTTCGGCTTGTCGCGCGTCCTGTTTCTGCTGGCCCTGCTGCTGATCCTCCAGTACATGGTGCCCTTCCTGCTGGAACGATACCACTACGCGATCACGCGCGGCAGGCAACAGGCAGAATACGACGTCGCCTCCCAAGGGCTGCGGGACTTGCAGTTGGATGCCCTGTCGAAGGCCAGTCAATTGGTCTCGCAGAAAGTCGGACCGAGCGTGGTTCACATCGAGGTCAGCAGCATCCGGGCCCAGCGGGAGCCGAACGAACTGGCTCAGTTGTTCGGCCCGCAGGTCGAGCGTTCGCACGGTCAGGGCTCGGGAGTGATCGTCGACCCGCAGGGGTACATCGTCACCAACTTTCATGTCGTTCAAGCGGCGGCCGAGATCGAGGTCTCGCTCCGCGACGGCCGCGTGCTGCCGGCGCGCATCGTCGGCGTCGACGCGCTGACGGATTTGTCCGTGTTGAAAATCCAAGGCGACCAGCTGATCGCGGCGCCCTGGGGCGATAGCGAAGCGGTGGATGTGGGGGCCCTGGTCTGGGCGGTTGGGAGCCCGTTCGGGCTGCAGAGCAGCATTACGTTCGGGATCATCAGCGCCAAGCATCGCGGCGGAATGGCCGGCGAAGTCTACCAGGATTTCCTGCAGACCGACGCCGCGGTCAATCCGGGTAACAGCGGCGGACCGCTGGTCGACGCCCAGGGCCGTGTGATCGGCATCAACACGGCCATTCTAGGTGATGCGTATCAAGGCGTCAGCTTTGCCATTCCCAGCAGCGTAGCCAAAGGTGTCTACGAGCGGCTGAAGGCCAACGGCCGAGTCGCTCGAGGCTGGCTGGGCGTGCAACTGGACGACGTGTCCGAACCGACCGCCCGCCGACTGGGCTTGCCCGCCGCCTCGGGAGCCCTGATCGTGACCGTGGTCGACGACTTTTCGCTGCCGTCTCCGGCCAAAGACGCCGGGTTGCGAGTGGGCGATGTCGTGGTCAGTTGGAACGGCATCCCCGTGAACAAATCCGCTGACTTGATTCGCATGGTGGCCATGACGGACATCGGCTCGACCGCGACGCTGGAACTGTACCGCCGCGGCCAGAAACTGACCATCGAGATCCGCGTCGCGGAACGGCCCGCCCTGTGAGGAACGGTTATTTCGAGGCTCCGGCGGGCTTCCGTTCGGCGGCGGCGGCGATGGCGTTCCGCAGCAGGCGGGGAAACTCGGCCTTTTCGAAGTCCCCGACGTGGCCCAAGGACGTGTAGAACGACCAACCGCCGTCGGCACGCTGGAACGTCCAGGCCACGGGCTCTTCCGGCTGGCCCTCGACGCGGCCGATCAGCAGGACCGACGCGCCGACAGCCAGCGGCGAAACCTTGTACAGCGAGCCGTTCGACGTGAACGGCTCGTTGGCCAGCCCGGTCAGCAACGGATGCTGGAGTGCCGCGTCCGCGATCCGGATCGTCGCCGCCAGCTTATTCCCGTAGTGGTTGGTATAGTTGCCGCCGAACACCTGCGGATCGAATTCGGGCCAGTCGGCACAGCCAGTCGGCGCCGGCTGGTTCCGCAGGCAGAAGGCGTGGCACGCCGTACGAATGCCGACCACCGGCTTGCCCGCCTGGACATACTTTCGCACCAAGGCCAATTGATCGGCCGGCGGCGTGCGGCGGCGAACGCTGAGCACCGCGACGTCCGCTTCATTCAGCACTTCCAATCCCGGAATGCCGCTCCGGTCCGTATCGCTGCCGAAGACGTAACTGACGCGGAAGTCCCGGCCCAGTTGATCCAGGGCGAATTGCGGCAGCGTACGTTCGGTCTGGTATTCGTCTTCGGCCATGATGATCACCACGTGCGGCCGGCGATCCTTGGCGAACCGGAATTCCACGCCGTCACCCAGGATCTGGCCGCTGGTAATCGTCGGGCAGACGTACTTCTCGATGTGGGCGACGATCAAGTCCGTACCGGTAAAGTGGCTGACCCGCGGCGCCCGCTCGGGGTTGTACATCGTGTCCGTCAGGTCCCGCAACAGGACCACGTGCTTACCGTTTCGGGCCATCTGCCGCAGGCCGAACGGTCGTCCCAGCACGCACATGTTCGTGTGCACGCCGGCCAGGATCACATTCTGGATGCCCCGCTGCTGGAGGATGCTCCAAACCTCTTCGCCGCGGTCGCTGATGTAATCCCGCTCGGCGTCAATTTCGATCCTTTCGGACTGGGTCTTCCACGGCGCCCGCGGATTGCGGCCCATCTCCGTCAGCTTGGCAGCCCATTGGGCGTGCTCCGCAGGATCGTCGTCTTCGCCGCCGTCCGACTGGTCGATCGGGTACACACCGTTCTCTTCCGCCGGGATATTGGTGCACCACTTGCCGATGTCCGCCGGCAGGTTCGCGGCTCGCGGCGTCTCGCTCGCCCGCTTTCGCGCTGGATGGTCGGCATAGGCCGCCATGCAATCGCTGGGCGCGTGGATGATCGTGACCTGCTGCTGCCGAGCACGCTTCAGCACCTCGTTGAGCCGCGGGGCCAGTTCTTCGACCCGCCGCACGGCGTTCAGGCAGTGGTGCGAATCCCAGACGTCGCAGACAATCACCGCCGTCTCGACCGGCTTCCAAGTCTCGCTCCGCACCAACGTGTGATGCCGCCCGCTGCCGGCACTCGTTTCCTGGCGATAGCGGAGCTGCAGTTGCATGTCCTCCGCGCCAGCGGACTGCCGCCAACTGGCGAGGAAAACCACCGCCAAGACGACGAACCAGCGGACAGTGCCGAACCACTCGATGGATGGGCGGCAGATGGGCGGCCTGGCGGCTTGTGCTGGCCCGATTCCCAGGGCCGTGGCCAGCGCGGGGCCGGGGCAGATCAATCGATTCATTTTCGGATCTCCAGTTCGAGGCAACTTCAGGGAACCAGCACGGACCGTCGGCTGGCCCTCCGATTCAAACGCCCATCGTAACATCCCCCGG
>CAIYOB010000452.1 GCA_903927685.1 uncultured Planctomycetaceae bacterium | reverse complement strand
CGTTCCATTGGCCGTGCAGTCCAAAGGCCGTGTAGATCATCCGCCACGGCCGCGACGTTTCCTCCGGCAGGTAGAAGACCTTGGCGGCATCCACGCCGCTGCCGCCCACGGCGGCGTACGCGTTGATCCCGGGCGGCTCGGGTCCGAGCACCGCCCCGGGGCGACCGTCCAACGCACCTTGCCGCGTCCAGTGGATTCCGTCGGCGGACGTGGCGAGTGCGATGTATTTCATCTTCGGCGGCGGCAGCCGGCCCGTGACGCGATCCGGAAAGACGTGGCCCGGCCCCCAATAGTAAAGGTAGAATCTCCCGTTCACCTGCAACACGCTCGTCGGCGACAGGTAGCCTTCTTCCCACGGCTCGGTCGGCTCCAGGACGGGATTGCCGGGATATTTCGTCCAGTGCACGCCGTCGGTCGATGTCGCCAGCCCGATGCAGCGGCGCGGGCCGGTACAGGCGTACCACATCCGCCAGTCCTCGCGACCCAGCCGGATCACCGCCACGCGCTCGATGCCGGCGGCATCCCATTGGCCCTTCTCCCCGGCGGTCAGGACCGGGTTGGCCGGATGCTTGTAGTTGTTCAGATTCAGTGTCAGCAGGGGAATGCTCTCGGCGAGCGCGACGGCGGCCTGGGCGCCCAGGTCAACACCAGCGACTCCGTCAGCGCCGCACAGCGGCCACGCGGACGAGCCCATGAGCACGACCCACAAACCGAGTCGTCGAGCGGCGTGTTCCATGCATTCACCTTGTCCTGTCAAGGTTCAACTGACGGCTATTCCGCGTTCCAGTGCGGTCGCCCCGGAGGTACCTCGACCCGCGTGATGCCCAACCGATAGCCCTGCGTAAAGGCCAGCACGACGGGGCCGAAGGCGTGCGGATCGTTCGGCAGCCAGCCGTAATTCTTGTAGTCCTCCTTGGTTCCCTTGCCGGGACAGAGGCACGCCTTGCAGGTGTGGCTCACCGAGCCGTCCGCATCGATGTAGGCCAAATAGCCGCGCAGGCCTCGTTCAATATCCTGTTTGTGTTGCCTATCCAGCAGACCTTGCTCGATCATGATTCCCAGCCCGTACAGCAGCAGGCCGCTTCCCGAGGTCTCGACATACGACGTCGGGTCCGTCATTTCCTGGTGCCACATGCCATCCTGGTCCTGGTGCTTGAGCACGGCGGCGTAGAACGATTTCGCCAGACGCTCGACCTCGGCGCGTCGGGGGTGCTGTGCGGGCAGGTCGCGCACCAGGATGGACAGCGCAAACGCGCCCCAGCCGTTGCCTTCCGACCAGTTGTCCTCGGAGATGACGTCCACGCCCTGGAAGCCTCGGCCCTGATGCACCAGCCCTGTCTGCTTGTCCTCCAGAATCCGGTACAGCTCCAGGGTCTCGAACACCGCGAGGTCGACGTACTCCGGCCGGTCAAAAGCCAGCCCCGCATACAACAGATAGGGTGTCACGGCGAATGCCATGTCGATGAACACCTGGTTCTTGGTCGCCCAGGTGGGAATCAGCAGCCCGTCGGTCGACCGCTGCTGTTGCTGCACCATGCGCCGGGCGCCGTCTTCGACTTGTTCGGCGAGCGAGTCGGCCAGCTTCATATGATAGAGCATCGCCGGGCCGCTGCCGCCCGCTTGGTAGCAAATGAAGCTCCCGCGGCCCTGGATCTCCTTGGTGCGGTATTTCGCGAACAGCTCGACCGTCCGGCGGAGCAGTTCCTCCTTCCGTTCCGGATGCACCACAGCCAGCTCGCTCATGCCATGCAGCATCAGGATCCCCGGGTACTTCCCCAAGTCGACGATCTGGAAGCCTTTGTCGAGGACCCGCTCCGCGACTTGGAGCGTCCCGAGCTCTGCTTCGGCGGCGCATGCCGCGCTGCATCCCAAGAGCCAGCCCACGGCAGTCAACAGAAGTCTTTGCCTGGTCATGATCCCTCCGCAGTTCCTGAACGTGTCGTCGCCCGCTTCGCGGGCGATTGCTCTCCGGTTCGCACGGAATCGGTCCGGTTCACGGCTTCTTCGGCGGCGGGTAGTTCCCTTCGCCCATCTTGTTCTTCGGGTTCACATTCGGGTACGTGTCCGCGATGTCCGGGTCCGGGCCGTACAGCCGGGGATCGCGGGTTCGCTTCAATTCTTCGTCCAGCTGCGCGGCGAGTTTCGCTCGCGCGGCCGCGTGCTCGGGGGCGTCGGCCAGATTGTGCAGACAGTCAGGGTCCGTGACAATGTCGTACAGTTCCTCGGCCGGATGGCGGCCGACGATAACGTCCAGCAGGGCCGCGTATTTCTCCGAGGCGCGGGCCTCTTTGATCAGCCATTGCAGCAGCTCCTGGTCGTCGATGTCGCGATAGCAGCCGGCGTGGGGCGGCAGGAGTCGGCCGCTGGTGCGGTTGATGCGTTGCGGGTCGCCCACGGGCCAGCGGTCGGGCCGCAGGTTGCGGAGGTACAGATACTGCGGGGTCCGCAGGACGCGGATCGGATAGCCGATATCGTTGTAACGCGTGAGCGTGTGCCGCTCGTGCCCCGCGAATACGAAGGCCAGCGCGGGATCGACCAGTCCCTGGCTGGTGCTGGTGAGCAGCGGCAGGAGATTGCGTCCCACGGGAGCGAGCGTGGGATCGTCCTGGGCTGGATGCTCGACTTGCGCGGCCGCGAGGATGGTCGCGTTCAGATCGACAAAGCCGACCGGATCATCGACGACGCGATTCCCCGGCACGCGTTTGGGCCACGCGATCTGCAGCGGCACGTGCAGGCCGTATTCGTAGCAGGTCGCTTTCGCCCGGAGCATCGGCATCCCGTTGTCGGCGGTGACGATCACGAGCGTGTTCTCGAGTTCGCGCGCTTTGTCCAGCAGGTCGAGCATCTGCCCCAGCTGCCGGTCGAACCACTCGATCTCGGTGAAGTAGTCGAGGAAATCGCTGCGCACCCCGGGCGTGTCAGGCAGGAACCCGGGCACCTGCACGTCCTCGAGTCTCTTGCCCGACTTCAAGCCGCTGCCGCGCTCGTAGCTGCGATGCGGCTCGACGCTGCCATACCAGAAGCAGAACGGCGCACTCGGTGGCCGCTTGCGGAGGAAGTCGGCGAAATTGGCCGTGTAGTCGTTGTCCTTGATGCCGGCCAGCGGCGGCGTGAGCGTGCGGGTGTTGAACGCCGGCCCGGCAGGATTGCCTTTGCGTCCCGGCCCCGCT
>CAIYOB010000451.1 GCA_903927685.1 uncultured Planctomycetaceae bacterium | reverse complement strand
CCACACTTAAAGACGAAGCCGCAATGTTGGCAACGACTATCGGCGAAGAAGTCGTTCCGACCCTTAAGATTATGATCGACACCATGCGCCCGCTTGTCGCCATGACAGGCTGGCTTGCGGAGAAGTTTTCCGAACTGTCGAAGAATCCATTCTTCAAGATCCTGTCCTCTGGCGGCGTCAGTCTCGATTGGATATTAAGCCCGTCGAAGATGCAGAAAGACATCGCTGCATGGGTGAATCCTGCGAGCCCGTTTCAGGTCGTGAAGGGAATGCCGGAGGCAAAAGCGGTCCAGGCCACGCGTGACATGAGTACGCAATCCGTGGGCCTGTGGGACGTTCTCAAGTCACGAGCCGAAATCTACAGCAATCAGATCAAGACGATTGCCGACCGAATGACGGAGCTGGCCGGCCGTGCCGATAAGCTCCGAGAATCGCTCCGCACTCCGCTGGAAATCGCACGCGATGCGATGGCAGAGCTGAATCAACTGGCGACGTTTGGGCTGATCGACCCCGACATGTTCGCCCGTGGTGCAATCAAAGTGCGCGAGGCTTCAATGGGGCCGCGACTGTTTGGTCGCGGAAAGCGTGTTTCGCGTGGTACTTTTTTGGAGGGTAGTTTGATGCTTCAATGGGGCCGCGACTGTTTGGTCGCGGAAAGTTCGACTTCGTAAGTCCTTTGGTGCCAAGGCTGCAAAACGTGGTTTGCGAGCGGGTGGTCAGCATCCGGGGGGCGTCTGCCATCGGCCGGGGTCCTGGTTGCCGTTAACGCTGCTGACGGAACGAGTTGCGTGTTGCGAGCGGGTTCCGGGATTTCGTGGTCACCGCGCCGCTCGCGGGCTTATCGCGTGGTGAAGACGGGATAGGTTGTCATTTCTCCCGTCAACACCCTGGCCAGCAGTCGCGTCTGGATTTCCAGCAACCGGCGATAGTTGGCACGATACCCGAACAGCGGGTGCGTGACAAGGGTGTCCATGCGCTGCTCATAGGCGCGGTAGAATTTCTTCCGCCCGTCTGCGGTCAGCGAGACCGCGTTGCCGGTCCGCAGGAAGTCGTCCAGTCCGACCATGCGGGTGTTGATCGCCGACAAGACCGCCGAGTCGGCAATCAGCGGCCGGAACGGCTCCATCAGGTCCAGGGCCAGCGACGCCCGGCCAAACCGCGGCTGATGATAGTACCCCAGGTACGGATCGAATCCCACGGCCTGCGTCACGATCGTCAGGTCCTTGGCCAACAGACTGTACGCCAGCGACAGCAACGCGTTGACGGGATCCCGCGGCGGCCGCCGATTGCGGTTGGTAAAATCGAACGACAGTCCGCCGTCCGAGCACGCCGCAGTCCGCGGGCCGGCGCCGTTTCCCTCCGCACGCTCCGGCCCGCCGGCCTCCGCCTCCCGCCCGCCGGCTTTCAGCATCCCGGCAAAGTTCTCGAAGTACAGCCGGGCGGCATTGCCTTCCAGCCCCAACAACGACTCCAACGACTCGACCCGCTCCGTCTCCTGCTGCAAGCACTTCATCTGGGCCAGCACGCCGGCCGGCGGCTCGACGTGGTTCCGCTGCAGCAAGGTCCGCTGGTTGGCGATCTTCCCGGCCACCAACGCGCGGGCCAGTCGCAGGCAGAAGCCGGGCACGTCGGCCAGCCGGAACTGCTCCCGCCGCAGGAAGATGTTCTTGACACCCAAGCCTTGGGTGATGCCGTAGAACCAGCCGCCCATCGAGAAATAGGCGATCGGAATCTCCGCCTCGCACAGCACCTGGATGGCCTGCGTGGTCACTTGGATGTTGCCCAGCAGGTTCAGCTGGCAGATTTCGTTCAAGCGGACTTCCTGGATCACCGTGTTTCGGTCCTTGATCTTCAACACCTCGCCGGACTTGCCCACGCTCAAGCCTTGGGTGTTCAGGTACAGCGGCCGCAGGTCGTCGCGGGCCGGAACCAGCCGCCGGACTTCCTGGTCCGCTCCGCCTCGCCCGCCCGCCACGGCGTCCCGGGGCGAGTCGGTTTCGAACAGCGTCTGCTGGACCCAGCGGCCGCGGGCCGCGCCGCGGTGCGTGCACAGGTTCGTTTCGTCGGGCAGGCAGATGCCGACCAGCGAGCAACGGGGGCACTTGGGGCTGTCCGCCAGCGGCGGCGGGATCCGCCCGTCGGCGAGCAGCTGCCGGGCCTGCTGGATCGCGGCCAGGGCCGCTTGCACCAGCGGCGGGTCGAGCGGGATGCGGACCCGCTGTTTGGTGGCCGCATAGTACACGATCGCCTCGTCGCACGCGTAGCCGTGCTCGCGGAGGATCATCGCTTGCAGGGCCAGCTGGATCCGGTCCGTGTCCCAGGCGTCGAGCGAGCCGTCGGCAGCTTCGCGGGGCCGGCCGCGTTTGTAGTCCACCGGCGTGACCTGCCGGCCGTCGTACTCGACCAGGTCCAGCTTGGCGATCACCCCGTACGCGTCGCTGGACAACGTCACGCTCCGCGACCGCGCAGGCCGCTCGCGGTCGGCCAGTTCCTCGGGCGGGGGCAAGCCGTCCTCGCGCGCGTCCACGCCGCTGTGCCGCAGTTCGCCTTCGACCGTCTCCTGGTTGTGGGCGAACAGCCCGTCGACGTGCTCGTAATAGAACAGCCGCGGACAGTACGTGAACTCGTTCAACATCCGAGCGGGCAGATAGTCCGCTTCCGTCGCCGGCGGTTTGGCGATCATGGCGAAGCCTTTATGTCAGTTGTCAGTTGTCAGTTGTCAGTTGTCAGTTGTCAGTTGTCAGTTGTCAGTTGTCAGTTGTCAGTTGT
>CAIYOB010000450.1 GCA_903927685.1 uncultured Planctomycetaceae bacterium | reverse complement strand
CCTGGAAGCTGGCCCAGGAAATGGCCGTGCCGATCTCGCTGAGCGACATCCTGGACGGCCTGAAGGAACAAGGCATCCCCGGGGGCACGGCCCTGGCCCTGCTGTCGATCTTCGGGATGGGCGTCCAGACCTACCAGTCCCGCGAAGACGAACCGCTCACGGCCGAGCAGATCCAGGCGTATCAGGACCTGGTCCGCGGCAAGGGGGCTCCGGACGAAGAGCGGGCCGCCAAGATGCCGTACACGCAGCGGCTGCAGGCCTTCAAGACGCGGCAGGACGCGGCGATCGAGATCCTCCGCGAGGCCGACCAGCACGTCCCGGTCCGGGACTCCCAGTCGCGAGTTCAGTTCGGCGGCCGCCGGAGGGGCGTGACGTTTTCGTTCCGCTGACTTTCTTGCTCTGCCTATCGTCAAATAGGAATAATGCGGGTTGGGCGTTCGAGGTTGTGTTTTTCTGTCACTGAAGGGAGTAATGCGATGCTGGATTCTGCGTTCTGTATGTCCGCCGGCGGGCTGGGCGCCAAGATGCGGGCCGACCGCCTGGCCGGGAAGACCGACGAGGAGATTCTGCGGCGGCACGCCGGCGAGTTGACGGCCCTGCTGACCGCGCCGAGCTTCCTGACCGTCCTGCTGACGATCCTGCCCAAGGCGTTGCCGCTGGTGGTGGGGATCATCGGCGACATCCGCAGCGGCAAGAAGTTCCTGGAAGCCCTGCTGAGCCGCACGTCGGAGATCATCGAGGTCGTGCTGGCGGTGGTCGCCGTCCTGACGCCGAGCCAGGACAACGGATTCGTGGTTGCACCCGTGGAACCGAAGTGAGGACGTCATGTTGCCACGCAAGTCTTTCGGGCTGTCGCTGTTGCTGGCGGCAGCCTTGTCGTGCGCCGCGTCTGCTCAGCAGGCGGCGAGATTGGAGGTTCTGCCGTCCGCCGGCAAGTCGGTCGGCCTGGTCCGAACGACCAGCGTGGGCCGTTGGTTCGTGCTGGGCCCGGGCTTCGCGCCGGTCCAGTCGCAGGCGTTCCGGTTGTCCACCGACGCGGGCGGCGGCAGCGTCATCTTCTGGGAAGGCGAGCCGGGCGCGACGTTCACGGTGCTGTTCGTGCCGGACAACGTCAGCGAGGGCTTGGCGGCCACGGCGGTCAAGCTGGGCGGGACGGGCCCTGTGGGGCCGAACGATCCCGTAACGCCGCCCGATCCGAACGCGAAGGCGGATCAACTGACGATCGTCACGGAGAGCCGCGAGACACTGACGGCCGAGCAGCAGGAAATCGTCAACGGGGAGGCCGTCCGGTCCGCTGCCCAAGCGGCCGGACTGACGTTTCACGCCATCGACAAAGACGTCACCGGGCCCGACCTGCAGCGAGTCGGGCACGTGCTCGCCGCCTGCCAAGGCAAGCCCGTCCCGCGGCTGGTTCTCACGCAGGCGGGACAAGTGATCTACAACGAAACCTTGCCGGCGACCGTGGCGCAGACGCTGGCCTTGATCAAGAAGTACGGAGGCAAGCCGTGATCAGCTACATCCTTCCCGATCGCGCCCTGGGGGCCCTGCCCCGAGCCAAGCCCTACGGCAAGGCCGGCGGCAAACCGATGGCGTTCGTCGCGCCCTCGGACGAATGGGCCAGCCGGGCGGGCCTGGGCCGCAAGACCGTCAAGCCGCACTGCGGGCCGGTCAAGCGGCAGCGGTTCAACGACTGTACGTGCAACATGGCGACCAACCTGATCGAGAACGTCCGCAGCCAGATGGGGCTGCCGTTTGTCGAGTTGAGCGCCACGGCCGTCTACAACCACATCAACGGCGGCCGGGATGCAGGGTCCAACCTGCAGGACGCCGCCGACTACATCGAGAAAGTCGGCTGCGTCCCCATCTCGATGTGGCCCGTG
>CAIYOB010000449.1 GCA_903927685.1 uncultured Planctomycetaceae bacterium | reverse complement strand
TCGCCAAGGCCAAGCAACGGAGATCAAAGACCAGAACGAGACGGTCCACACCTTCGACTATGACAAGCTTGGCCGCCGAACCCACGACCGTGTCACCGCCCTGGGCAGCGGGGTGGACGGTGCCGTACGCCGCATCTCGACGAGCTACGAAGTCCGCGGCATGGTCGAGAAGCTCACCAGTTGGAACGGCGAAACGGTGGGTTCGGGCAGCATCGTCAACGAAGTCCTCTTCGCGTACGACGACTTCGCGCAGATCACCGCGGACTACCAAGCCCACGCTGGCAGCGTGAACACCTCCACGACGCCCAAAGTCCAGTACGGCTACGCCAGCGGCAGCGCCAACACGATCCGGCCGACGACCATCACGTATCCCAATGGCCGCGTGATCACGTACAGCTACGGCGCCGCGGACAGCATGGACGATGCGCTGAGCCGCATCGGCTCGATCATCGATGATGACGCCGGTTCGACGCATCTGGCCGACTACTCCTACCTGGGCCTCGGTCCGGCTGGCGGTGTCTTGCCGACCGTCAATTCCCCGTTCACCCGGGGCGCGGTCGAGGTCGACTACACCGAGCCTAACATCAAGTACACCCTGGTCGGCACGGCGGGCGGCAACGACACGGACACCGGCGACATCTACCGCGGCTTGGACCGATTCGGCCGCGTCAAAGACTGCTACTGGTACAACTACGGCACGAGCACCGACGTGGACCGCATCAAGTACGGCTACGACCGCAACGGCAACCGCACGTACCGCGAGAACACGGTCGCCACCGCCGCCGGAGCATACTTCGACGAGCTGTACGACCATGACCTTATCGATCGCTTGAAGTCGATGGACCGCGGCCGGCTCAACGATCTCAAATCTCAGATTCAGAATCTCCAATTTGCTCAGCACTGGGGCCTGGACGCCACCGGCAACTGGCGCAGCTTCCTGGAAGATTCGGACGGAAGCGACACGTGGGATCTCAACCAAACTCGGACCGCCAACAAGGTCAACGAGATCGCAGACATCACGGAGACCGCCGGTCCCTCCTGGGTCACGCCCGTGTACAACCGCGCCGGCAACATGACCACGATCCCGAAACCCGCCGCCCCCACGCAGTCCTTCAGCGCAACCTACGACGCCTGGAACCGGCTGGTGAGGATCGAGGAAGGGGCGAACAAGGTCGGGGAGTACGAACACGACGGCGCGAAACGCCGCACGATGAAGACGACGTACGTTTCCGGCCAAACAGACGAAACGCGGCACTTCTACTACGCCGAGCCGTCCCGATGGCAGGTTGTTGAAGAGCGCGTCGGCAGTTCGACGAGTGCTGAGCGTCAGTTCGTCTGGGGGCTGCCGTACGTAGACGATCTCGCTCTGAGGGACCGTGACACGGCCTCAGACGGAATCCTTGATGAGCGGCTGTATGGGATGCACGACGCGAATTGGAACGTGACGAGCGTGTGCAATATCAGCGGCTCGTTGCAGGAACGCCACAGTTACGAGCCGTTCGGGCGGGCGGTCGTGCTGACTGCGTCATTCGGTTCGCGAAGCAGTTCTGTCTACACGTGGGAGGTTGGATTTGCCGGATACCGTTGGGATTCGCAATCCGGTCTAAACGAAGTCCGAAATCGCCCACTTGTCGCTGACGTAGCTACATGGACGACACGTGATCCTCTGACCTCGCACGACGCCGTAAATCTATACGCCTATTGCTGGCTCAATCCACTGAACATGGTAGATCCTGGTGGCCTGCAAGCATGCAGTGCGTCGCTTGCGGGATCTATTCAATATTCGTGGGAGAAGTTTGAGTGTTACAAGCCATGCCAGGACTGCTATCGAGGTCCCGGCCTGCTTGGTGTTCTGGCCTGCAAAGGAACATGCTACGCGTCAGTTCATTACGTATGCAACTGGAGACCGTGGGGCCGCTGGGAATGGCGAGTGACTTGGGAGGACTACTTACTTTTCATGTCGGGATCCAAAACATGCGAGACAAAATGCACGTGATGTGTCATTTCCTGAGCAGGGCCCCCCGTACGGCACTGCTTACAGCGATTCCGCGGTGGCGGAACCGGCGGCTTTCGGGCGCTGGGCCACGCCGACGGAGTGAACCACTGGCTCCGAATTGTTCATCATGCGCATTACGAAAAGGACACGGGGGGGAAAGAGGTGAAAAGTCGCGGACATGCCAGCGCCCCGGGGCTCCGCTGATTCGCCATCCGCAGACTCCACGGGTTCGTGTCGAACGTGCAATGACGGCCGTAGGCAGTACTTGCGTCAAACTCGAGCAGAACTCACGTTTCGGCCTTCAAAGGGACCATTCCATGACACGCTCTTCCGGCACCAAAGTTAGTCGTGTCACGTTGGTCTTGTTTGGCTCCACGTTAGCTGCATTCGGCCTCGTGGCCGCTGTTCTTGCCGTCAAAAGTCTGCTGCACGAGCACGCGATCCTGCAAATGATCGATACGAAGGC
Organism: uncultured Planctomycetaceae bacterium; assembly: GCA_903927685.1. The sequence continues at coordinate 1,299 of CAIYOB010000449.1, read as the reverse complement.
CGACCCTCTGTTACCGTTGGGAGCTTCGGTCTATGCTAGACCTGACGGCACAATATACCGCGTCGAGTTCAACCCTCCGTTCGCTGAGGAGCTGACTGATCGTCACTTGCGTCATCTGTCGAGCATACGCACGATTGAGTATCTCGATCTCTCTGGAACCAGCATCTCAGACGAGGGACTTGGCGCCCTGGTGCCTCTCACGCGTTTGAGAGAACTCGTGTTGTTCGACACGATGGTCACAGAGGAAGGAGTTGCGTACCTGCGACGAGCGGTGCCTGACTGCGAGATCCGCTGGGCAAAACCAACGGAAGAATCAAAATGAGGAGGTCAAAGGGATGGAAGTTGTTTCTCTAATGGTAGAGCGGGCGAATGAGCCGCGCCCATGAACGATCTTGCGGACACAACAGAACTACTGGCTCCCAAACGCCTGCTGGTGCGAGGTGCCGTCATGCTCGACCGGTACACCTACGGGCGTACGGAACGGCTCAGCCGGAGGCCCCGTTGGTGGCGGTCCAAGCGGAGAGATGGGAAGTCCGACTGGGCGATGCCGGGGCAATGGCCGGACTCCTGGTGAACCAAAAGAGGGGACGGGGAGTCGTTTCTCGGAAGGGTCGCTGGCGCGGCGAGTGACGGAAGATCAGGAGCAATCCGATGGACGCGACCGAACTGTTCAGCGGTAAGCGCGTGCTGGTGCTGGGCGACATCATGCTCGACGAGTACACCTGGGGGCGGGCAGAACGGGTCAGCCCCGAGGCGCCGGTGTTGGTCGTGCAGGCGAATGCCCGCGAAGTCCGACTGGGCGGCGCCGGGGCCGTGGCCGTTCTCCTGCGGGGACTGAGTGCCGAGGTGCTGGTGGCCGGCGTCGTGGGCGATGACCACGAAGGCTACACCGTCCGCCGATTGCTGGAAGAAGCGGGGATCGACGGGCACATGGTACTGACGGATGCCGATCGGCCCACAACGCACAAGCAACGGTTCCTCGCCACCGTCGAACAGCGGCAGCCGCACCAAATCCTCCGTGTAGACCACGAACGAACGCATCCTCTGTCAACGGAACTCGGCGAACGTTTGGCGGAGGCCATCCTGCTGGGCGCGGGTCTCCGACCCCGCTCCGGCCTCGACCGAAGATCTCCAGAATCCGGGAGACCTGCGGTCGGTGGTTTCGGCGAGGTCGGGAGACATGCGCCGAGCGGGCACGTCGATGCAGTGCTGATTTCGGACTATGCCAAAGGAGTCTGCACGCCGGAACTGCTGGCGCGGGTGATCAGAACTGCGTTGGACCACGAAGTGCCCGTCCTG
>CAIYOB010000448.1 GCA_903927685.1 uncultured Planctomycetaceae bacterium | reverse complement strand
CATGGCCGGCTGCAGGATGCCTCCGAGTCCGACGGAATGCCTGACCCGGACGGCGATGCGGTTCCCGCATCCCGGCTTGAGCCACTTCTTGGCGTCGAAGCTGAAGGCCGCACCCAATTCACCCGCGCCCTTGCCGGTCGCGGCGTAGGATCGCTCGCAGGCGAGTTCCCCGTTGAGATAAACCCACGCCTGCTCGTTGACTTGCAGGAAGTCCAAGTACAGGTGCACCTTGCTGAGCAATTCGGCGGGGATCTCGATGTCTTGAAAGTACCAACCGTATCCGTCAAAGCCGGCGAAGCCTTGCTGTTCCCAGCCCACGCCGCGATTGACGTGGAGGCGGTGCAGCCCGGCCGGCAGCGGCGGGCTTGGCGTCTGGCCGCGGCCAGATCCGCCGGCCAGCTGTCGCGCGGCCTCGTAGCTCGTCGCGTCCGCAGCCCACTTTTCGACGACACCCTTGTCCGCTGGATCCGGCCGGAAAATCCACTCGGCGGGCAGATACATCTTGGGCAGAGCGGCCTCCTCGGCGGCCACGCACGTCTGCCACTTGGCGGTGACCTTGGCCAGCGTGACCGGAATGCCCAGCGTGGTCAGCCCGTGCTGCTGGCAGATCGCCGTGAATTCGTTGAGTCGCGGTTGGAAGACCTGCTTGGCAGCTGGCGGTTGCCGGAGGCTCTGGCCATACACGAAGTCGCCGAACTCGGTGAAATAGCCGAGGTGCTGTGCCAGTTCCAGGTACAGCAGGGACAGTTTCGCCCGCTTGACGCGGGCCAGGATCTCGTCGCTCTTCGCCCTCCGCTCGGCCTCCTCGAAGGCCTGCCGCATCCGGGCCATGAACTCGGGCGTGAACATGGGGCCGTCCGGCGCGTACGAGCAGTGCAGGTTGTTCAGCAGCGGGTTGTCGGACGGCTCGCCGCAGCGATGCGGCTGGCGGTGCCACCGCTCCCAGTAATCCCACATCATCTGCTGATAGTCCCACAAGGGTTCGGCCGCCTCTTTGTAGTAGCCGAAAACGAAATCCTTCAGCAGCGTCTGCGTGTCCAGGTCCGGGTTCCACAACTGCTTGGCCCACACCCAGCCGCGCATCTCGTCGACGTCGTTCAGCTCGGATTCGTACATGACCCCCGTGGCGCCATGGCGGATGTTGAACCGGGTGTTGGCCGCAATCACCGGCCAGTTGGCCAGGGGAACCAGGAAATGAACGTAGTCGGTGGTGTAGTCCCAGATGAAGACTCGGGCGTGGACGGCCTGCCAGGCTTGAATCATCCGCGGGAAGTCCGGCGACTCGTCCAGGAAACAGAATTGGTACTTCCAAGCGTGCGAATCCGTGCACAGTTGGATGATGATGTAATCGTCCACCCGGAGCTTGCTGGGCGGCATGGCATAGTCGAGGTAGGCCAGCGAAATCAAGTGGTTGTTGGGAAACTCTCTCTTGACGCCCTCGGCAATCCGGTTGACGTGGTAGAAGTAGCTGCCCGACCGGCCGCCGTTCTCGTCGTCCAGCTGCTGGCAGTTCGGACAGTCGCAGAACCCCCGGCCATCGTTGGGCCCGATCGCGGTGACCGTGACCTCGGGGTGGTCCCGGAAGATCTCGCAGGTCTTCTCGATACTCAGCCGGATAACGTCCTCGTTGGTATGACACAACTGGCTGGGCTGCCGCTTGCCGTTCACCAGGGCATAGTACTCGGGATGTTCCGCAAAGTACCGCTCGGTGGGAAAGTACCCGGCATACGTATGGCCCATGTTGTGGAACCGGATGCTGCCGCCCCAGGCCAGCGGCACTTGGGCGTGCGGCGTGTTGGTCTTGTTCCGCAAGGACCAGTTGGGATCGTGCAGCTTGTGGATGTACGGGTCGCGCAGCTCGAGTACGGGCAGGTACTTCCGCGGCGCCAGGCGGACCGCCAGCGTCCGGGCTTGCGGGGTATCGACGGAGGTCGTCGAGTACCAGCGGCAGCCCAGGTCCTCTTCGAGCAGCGAATACACCCCGTGCAGCAGGCCCCGACCGCTGCCGCCGTACAGGTAGACGTTCTCGCCCTGCACCTCTAACGCGTAGCCTTCGGCGGCCAAGTCGGCGACCTTCCACTGGCACGCCGAGTTCGCCAGCCGCGCGGTGCGACCGACGCTGATGTAGCGTCCCGGAGAATGCGACTGGCTCCGTTCGCCGGCCACCGGAGCCGGCCCCGTGATCCCCGGGGCGCCGTCGGCGGGGAGTTCCGATTCGCGGACGACGGCAAAGTCGGCGTCGGAGATCAGCTTGAGGTAGAAGCCGAGATCGCTGGCGGCCTTGACCTCGATCCGCTTCGCGTCGGCGGGGATCACCAACGTGTACCGCGCTTGAGCGTCCTCGGCCAGCGTCAGCGGCGCTGCGGCCGTGTTCTTCGGCTGCAGTGAATTGAACCACTGCGGCGGCATGTCAGTGCGGTGCACCGCCACATCCCGGTCAATGGTCACGGAGCCGAACATCGTGAACCCGTCGTGGTTCACCTCCCGGTCCTCAACGTACAGGTAGACGTTGTACACGCCTTGGAGCACGTGCGGCTTGAACTTGACGCGGTACGAAACCGAGATCTCGTCGGCCGTCTTTTGGACCGCGGTGTTCTCGCAGTCCACGTAGGCCTGGTCGTTTTCGAGGATCCGGCCCCGTTCGCCGGGCTGGCCGGTGGCTTCGGTCGCGTTCCAGAAGCCGTGCTTGACAATCATCAATTGATTCGCCGGCAGGTTGTATCCCACGTCGAGCCCGCTCAGCAGGTCGCCCCCTCTGGCGAGGACCACGAACGTATTCGTCAGCACGTCAATCCGGCCGGGATACCGATAGCTGGCGGTGATCGTGTGCCAGGCATCGGCCGCCAGTCGGTCGAGGGCTTCCGTCTCGCCGTTGAACGTGACCCCGACGTTCTGCGGGGCCTGGGCGCCGCGTCCGACCACCGCCGAACCAGCCAGGAGCAAGGCAGAAAGACCGATCACGAAGCGTTGTTTCATCGGAGTTCATTTCACTCGCTGGTAGTGGAGCAAGACGGCGCCGGGCTGGCTGGGAATCGTCACCAGCAGTCCCCGCTCCATCAGTTCCCGGCCCGTGGCGTGTTGCGATTCGTTGCGATCGAGGTCAATCAGTTCGTAATTCGCCTCGGGATCCAGGCCGAACAGTTTCAGCCGCCCGCTCTCGAAGATGCACTTTTCGCGGCGGAATGCCTGGATCATCCCCGCTCCGGTTTCCGGCCGGTCGAACTGCCAGGCCATCCAGGCGTCCTGGCCCAGGTTGTACAGGGTGAGCGGGTAGAAGTCGCCCAGGTAGCAGTCGGCCACCTTCTGCCACTGAGCCACCAGGCGGCGCAGCAAGTCGTAGTCGAGCTTTTCGTTCCGGATGTCGAACAAGCAGTTGGTAAACGGCACCATGTTGCTGCGAAAGACGTAAGGCTCGACATCCTGGGCGCCGGTTCCCGACAGGGGAATCCACAGCGAAATGCCGTAACTGCACGCCTGGGTGCCGATCGGCTCGCAGCGCCAGTCCGTGCGCCACAGCGGAATCGCGCGGCGCATCGTTTCCAGGTCATTCCGCCGACCGCCCGAAGCACACGAATCGATCAGCAGCTTGGGGTGCCGTTCCAGCAGCGCATCCCAGTAGGCCAAATAGCCTTCGACGTGACGGATTTCGGTGATCCCTTGGCGATCGGGGGCATCGGCACCGCGCCAATACGCCAGCGGGTCCATGTTGAAGTCCTGGCGATACAGATCGATGCCTTGGTCCGTCAAGAGCTGGTCGACATGCTCGGTGAGCCATTTCCGGGCGTCCGAGTTGCCCAGGTTCAACAGGCCCCCGGCAGCGCCGCCGAGGACCCATTCCGGATGCTGCTGGGCGAGCCACGTGCCGGGATGAACGCGTTCCGGCTCGAACCAGAGGATCGTCTTGACACCCCGGGCATGCGCGTGGTCGCTGATGGCCCGCAAGCCATTGGGGAAACGCTGCGTATCGACTTCCCAGGTGCCAACCTTGGGCCATCCCTCAGGGGCACATGGATACCAGCCGGCGTCCATCCACCAATGGCCAATGGGAATCTTCTCGGCCAGGTACCGGTCGATACACTGTTTCTGGTTCTCCTCGTTGGCCGCACACATTTCGTTGTACAGGTGGGAACTGCAACCGAAAAGTTCCGGCTGGGGGAGCTTGCCGTCCGGCCTCGGGACGTTGTGCGCCAGCATCCAACGCCGCCAGACGTTCTGCGAACGAATCCAATCGCCCGCCCAGAACTGAAGCACGACCAGGGGGCTGCGGACTTCTTCGCCGGGCAGCAGCGTGAAGTGCGTCAGTTCCTGCCCGGCTTGGACGCGCAAGCCCGTGTCGGCGTCGCGGGTCCACAGCGACGACCATTGCCCCGGCCAGCCGACGACGATGATCACTCCGTGGCCGGTCGGCAGTTCGAGATTGAAGTAGGAGAGATCGGAATTGGTCGGCCGGCCTCCCGCGGCGCCGATGCGTTTTTCCTGTCCGGGCTCCAACGGCGACTGGAGCGGAGCGTAGTCGTTCCGGGCGCACGGGCTGCCCACGGCATGATGCAGGAGGAATTCGCCGTAGTGCCCGCGGACAAAGCTCGCGTCCAGAGCCTGGATCTTCTCCAGGATCGGCGTCGCCGCCGGGCCGGGATTCCGGAAGTACACGGTCCATTCCACCGTCGGGAAATCGTGGTACTCGACGCCGACGACACGCACCTCCAGTCCTGTCTGGGGATCGGTGTACGTCAGGGTCCGCTCGGTGCGCTGCGGGTCGAGCATCCTGGACGACCGTTCGAGCTTCCAAGTCGTCAGGAATGCTGCGGAAGGCCGGCCGTCGTAGACAAAGGAGAAGATCGGACTCTCCGGAGTGGCCACCGCCGGTCCGCCCGCCACCGCCAGATCGGCGAGCCCCAACTCCTGCCCATCGGCCAGGGTGATCTTGGCGTCGGCCCAATCGGCTTGGTCGCACGCGATCCCATCGCCCGAATCGTTGACCTCCAGGAGGAACTCCGTGGCCCCGGCCAGATTAACGTGGACCGGCACGGCCGGCATCCCTTCCCGCAGGACCGCCGAGCGAAAGGCGTTCTGGCCCGCCACCTGCACCGCAAACACGACGCTCCCCAGGCCGCCCACCGTCTGTTCGTTCGTGTCCACCCCTACCAGCGCCGAGAAGGACTTCCCGGGCCCTGGCAAGCGTACGGCGATCTTGCTGGGCGCATGACAGAAGAGGCCTCGCGCATACTTCGTGCCGGCCAAGTTCAAGGGCTTGGCAAAGCGTGCATTCTTCTGCACCAGATCGTAGTTCGCCAGCACTTCCAGGCCGGGCGCCGGCGCGGGGGCCACGGTCCCCTCAAACGCCGCCGCCACCCAGCGCCGTGTCTCGACCATCGCGTCGGGCGAGGGCGACACGGCGCGTGCCGCCGGGGTGTAGACACCGAGCGTCAACACGAGGCCGAGCGCCGAATGCACCATCCCTCGCGCGAGTTTACACCATTTCATCGCCGGGTCCCTTTCCTGTCCTCTGTTGGCCGGCCTGCTGCGCCGGCTTGTCATCCTCGTGTCATGGCGAACGCCGGCTGATCTCGGCGATCGACTCGTCCCTTGTCCAGGCACTCCAACACTTAGCCTGGACGGTACACGAGCCGGTGCCGCAATTCCGGCAACGCGTTCGCATCCAACTGGGCCCCATTTTCGAAGAACGAAAGCCAGAAGTCCAGTGCGGGGCGCAGTCGCGCCTGTCGGGCGCAGCTCTCCGTTGGAACTCGGTGGCGGGCACAACGCTTGGCGGCACCATCGACGCAATGCAGACGGTAGATCGGCTGCGACGGAATCGAACGCCGACTTTCGACCCAAGTCTTTCGCCCCAAGTCGGCGTTGACAGGCGGTGGGATTGCCGTTATTCCGGCATCTGGTACGGAGATCGATATGGGACAGCCGCTGTCTTCGCTGTTGCTCGGCTTGGCCGCGTGGATCGGCGGCATGCTAGCTGCCGACGTCGGCTGTGCCCAGGGCCTGCTGCAAGGTCTGCGGGATGATGTCCGTTCGGCCGACGGAAGTTCGGCGCCGCAGGACTCGGCTCACGACCCGCCCGCCGGGGAGGATCATGCCAAGCGGCGTGAGAGGCGTTCCGGGTGGTGCGACGAAGACGACGACGAAGACGAGGCCGAAACGTCGTTCATGCAGGGAATTGGCAAGCTGGCGTTCTGGGCGGCGGCCTCGCCGGTCTGGCTGCCGAAGACGATGATCGACGACGACGCGTTCGACCCCGGCTGTTTCGCTCGCTACCCCTACCAGTGCGACCTGGACGGGTTTCTGCTGCCCGATGCGGCACTCGACCGGGAGCAATACCCGGAACTCGACGGTGAATGCGATGCGTGGCTGGTGCGGCTGCGCGGGGAGTACGGAGGCGACTTCGACGACCTATCCCGCGCCGGCGGCCAAGTGCTGGTGGACTCCGCCAGCCGCTGGGGAATCGATACGGAGGCCAACTATCTATGCGAGCAGCCGGTGGGCGAGCCGACCGATCGACTGTGGCTCGGCGACGCGAACGTCGTGTACCGCTTTGCGCAGAGCCCGAAAGTCCAGCTGCGCACCGGCCTGGGCCTGAATTGGCTGGCCGACGAATTCGGCAGCGACTGGGGGTTCAATTTCACGTACAGCGGCGACTATTTTCCGGCCGACCCGTGGATCCTGTCTGCCGAGATGGATTGGGGTAAGCTCGGCTGCGCTGGACTGTTCCACGGACGCACCAGCGTTGGCGTCCATTTTCAACGCTGGGAGGTCTACGTCGGCTACGATTACTTGGACATCGGCGACACGCAGATCAACAGCGCTGTCAGCGGCCTGCGGTTCTGGCGCTAGACCGCCGGAGCGGGGAAATGCGTGCATAGTTCGGAGACCTGCCCGCGGATGCGGCCCAGCAGGGCGTCGTCGCCGGGGTTGCGCAGGGCCTCGAGGAACCAGCCGCCGATGCTCCGCATCTCGGCGACGCCCATGCCGCGGGTGGTCAGCGCGGGCGTACCGATGCGGATCCCGGACGGGTCGAGTGGCTTCCGCTGGTCGAAGGGGATCATGTTCTTGTTGACCGTGATCCCGCACTTCCCCAAAGTCGCCTCGGCGATCTTGCCCGTGATCGCCAGCGGCGTGACGTCCACCAGCATCAGGTGATTGTCGGTACCGCCGCTGATCAGGGTCAGGCCGCCCGCCGCCAGTGTGTCCGCCAAGGTCTTGGCGTTCTGGAGGATGGCCTGCGCATAGCCCTTGAATTCCGGCCGCAACGCTTCGCCAAAGCACACCGCCTTGCCGGCGACGACGTGCATCAGCGGCCCGCCCTGCAGCCCCGGAAACACGCTCTTGTTCACCTCCTGGGCATACTCCTGCTTGCACAGGACCAGCCCGGCCCGCGGCCCGCGCAGCGTCTTGTGCGTCGTCGTGGTGACAAAGTCGGCGACAGGCACGGGATTGTCGTGCAGTCCGGCGGCCACCAGGCCGGCGTAATGAGCCATGTCGACAAACAGCTTGGCCCCCACCTCGGCGGCGATTTCGGCGAACTTGCCGTGGGGAATCTCACGCGGATAAGCGCTGGCGCCGGCGACGATCAACTTGGGTTTGAATTCGCGAGCCTGCGCGGCCACCTGGTCAAAATCGATCCGGTGCGTGTCGCGCCTGACCCCGTAGTTGATATAGTTGTACAACCGTCCGGAGATGTTCAGCTTCATCCCGTGCGTCAGGTGTCCGCCGTGGGCCAGATCCAGCCCCAACACGGTGTCCCCGGGTTGGAGGACGGTCAGGTAGACCGCCATGTTCGCCTGGGAACCGGAATGCGGCTGGACATTGGCAAAATCCGCTCCGAACAGTTGCTTGGCGCGCTCGCGAGCCAGATCCTCGATGACATCGACGTTTTCGCAACCGCCGTAGTAGCGCCGGCCGGGATAGCCCTCGGCATACTTGTTCGTCAGCACGCTGCCCACAGCCTGCATGACGGCGGGGCTGGTGTAATTCTCGCTGGCGATCATCTCCAGCCCGTCTTGCTGGCGTTTCCGCTCGGCGTCCACGGCTGCCCAAACTTCGGGGTCTTGCGTCTGCAGATAGTTCATAGTTCCGCTTGCTCGCATCCAAGTCGAGGTAAAGATACTCTCCCATGCCCACCACGGTCCTGTGCCCACCGCGTGCGGGGCAACCGTCGCGTGCGCCAAGACTTTAAGCGCAACCGGGTTGCGATTCAACGGGGCATCACCATTCGATTCTCGCGGCGTCGAAAACGGGGCCTTCGACGCAGGTGCGTTTGTAGTCCCAAGCGCCCTGCGCGTCCTTGACCTTGGCCACGCAGGTAAAGCAGATGCCGACACCGCAGGCCATGGGCGTTTCCAGGGACACGTCGCACGGCACGCCGTGATTCGCGGCCAGCTTGGCAACCGCTGCGAGCATGACTTCGGGGCCGCACGTGACGATCCGGCAACGCAGGGACGTAGCCTCCAGGACCCGGCCCAGTAAGTCCGTCACCAGACCGCGCTGGCCGCGGCTGCCATCGTCGGTGCTGATCCGGACGTTGACGCCCAGCCGCTCGAAATCCTCGACGCCTGCCAGATACTCGGCGGATCGGGCGCCGTAGCAGAGCGTGACTTCTTGCGCCGGCGTAACGCTTCGTGGCGGGGCGCCGTACGCTCGACAGCCCAGGTGTTCGGCGGCCAGCGTCAGGAAGGGAGTCTGGCCGATACCGCCGGCGACCATAATCAAATGCTCGGTCGGCTGGACGGGAAAGCCGTTGCCCAGCGGTCCCCAGAGGGTCAGCGGCACCCCTGGCGGACTGTCCGCCAGCCGCCGCGTGAACTTGCCCTTGGCCAAATAGACGACGTCGATGCCCCACGGCGCACCGTCCGGGGTCCACACGGTGTCGTACAGCGCCAACGCGCGGCCGAGCAGCGGATCGTTGACCCCGGCCAGACGCAGCATCAGGAATTGGCCCGGCAGAGCGCGCCGAGCGATTTCCGGGCACTCACAGCGCAGCCGGTACGTATCGCGCGCCACGCGGACGTTCTCGGCAATCACGACGTCCTGCTGAACGGCATGGTCGGCGTAGTACGAGGCGTGCAGCGGGCTGGTCATCGGTCTTTCTTCCTCCACGCTTTCTTGCCCGGTTTGCCGGACCGCCGCGACTGCTCGCCACCCGTCCACGGTTTGCGAGCCGTCGAGCCCGGTTTACCCGCCGCTTTCTTGAACCGCGGCGTTTTCGTGCCGCGGGGCGCGGACGCCGCCGAGGGCCTGGGCGCGCGACCTGCCGGACGAAGTGGGCGGCTCTCAGGGGTGGGCGGACGCGACTGGCCAGCGGCACGCGCTTCCGCGGGCGGTCGCTCGGTCGCTTTCTCCAGCAGCAGGACTTCGTCCCGGGTCAGCGGCCGACTGGCTCCGATGGGCAGCGTGCCCAGCCGCAGCGGACCGACGGCGATGCGTTTCAGTTGCAGGACCTTGTGGCCGATCTTGGCCAACAGGCGGCGGATCTCGCGGTTGCGGCCTTCGTTCAAAACGATTTCCAGTTCGGTGGTTTCCCGTTGGCGGCGTTTCACATGCACGGACGCCACGCGAGCCACACCCTCGGCCAAGTGGATCCCGGTCCGCAGCCGGTCCAGCGCCTCGGCGGACGGCGTGCCGGCAACCCGCGCGAGATACGTCTTGTCGACACCGTATCGCGGATGCGTCAAACGGTTGGCCAGGCGGCCATCGTTGGTGACCAGGATCAGGCCTTCGCTGGTTCGGTCCAAGCGGCCGACCGCGAACAGCCGTTCGTCCGTGCGCACAAGGTCGATGACCCGCATGCGGCGATCCGGGTCCCAATTGGTCGAGACGACGCCCGGCGGTTTGTTGACGGCGTAGTACAGCCGCTTGGGGTTGGTCAGCGGCGTACCGTCCACGCGGATCTCCTGGCTTTCGGGATCCACGCGCGTCCCCAGTTCCGTAACAGTCTGGCGATCGACTTCGACCCGGCCGGCCAGGATCAACTCCTCGCATTCGCGGCGGCTGCCGATGCCTGCCGCTGCGAGCACCTTTTGCAGCCGCTCGGCGCTCGGCGCGGCATCTTCTTCGGACGGATCGTGGCGAGGGGGCGGGCGACGGCTCATGCGGACAATCTCAATCGTTCGGCTAGGGGATCTTCGAGGGCGACAGCAGCCGGTACGGCGTACCTGGCTCTGCTCACAACCCCAGATGATACCCTGTGCGAACGAATCCTCCCAGACGCCGCCGACGAGAACTGCCGGTCATCGGGAAGGCGTTGCCGGCGGGACGGATTGCCGATATCGGCTATTCGTCAACGAAGTCCGGGCGCTGTCGGCGGCCCGGCTGCGGTCGGCTTCCGACCACGGCTTCTGATAATCACGCGGCCGTCCCCCCACGATTTCCGGGCCGGCGTCGTTGTCCGCGTAGGGATCGTAGACCGAAGCACTCAGCCGCTGTTGCTGGATCGTTCCCGGGGGGGAGAACGGGTTATGATAGCCCTTGCATCCGCTGAGTCCGAGCAGAACGCAGGCCGCGACCGGGAAAAAAAGGCGATTCATCATGCAGCGGGCCTTTGTTGCTAAGACGAGGTATAGGTTCACTTTGTGAGCCGTGGCGCACGAGGGCGGCGGATTATAGGCGTTCCCCAGGAACGACTGAAGTGGGATTTATCTGGCTGTAACATCGTCCTTTGCTTCCGTCCGCTTGAAAGACGGCAAGTCTTTACACGATTTGGGCTTAGATGGTATACAAGGATGCCGATTGGGCCGCCAATGCCGAAGAGTCCGACCAATCGCGGCGGGGAAGCGTCGAGCAATGGATGAGGGATTGCGAGGCGGGATTCTCCCGCCGGCCTCGGCACGGATTTCGACGTTGATCCGGAACGTAGACTCCGCGTGATCGGTTTGGTACAAGTCGTTTTCGGCAAAGGTCGGCAAAAGACGATTTTGCGGTCAATTCAAGCGGATCGCCTTTGCGAAGCAATAGTCAGCAGGGCAAGCAGTCGGAAGCGGGAGTGGGTGCGGGGGCAGTCGGGAGGCCCTGGCGAACTCCCGCGAGGGTTGCCAACGGGGCGGATGAGTCATGAGACGCCGGGTGGTTGTAACGGGAATCGGCGGGATCACTCCGCTGGGCGTAGAGGTGGGCGGGATCTGGAATCGCCTGCTGGCCGGCCAGTCGGGAGTTGGCCCGATTACGTTGTTTGACGCCTCCGGCTTTCCCGTGCGGATCGCGGCGGAAGTCCGCGATTGGAGCATTCGGGACGTCGGCGAAGACCCGGCGCTCTGGGCGCGCCAGGCTCGCCAGACACAGTTCGCGTTCGCCTCGGCAATCAAGGCCAGTCGGGCGGCCGGACTGGCCGACGCCCGGCTCGACCCGTTGCGAGTTGGCGTCTACCTGGGATGCGGCGAGATTTTTCCCGACTTCGGCGGTTTCTGCCAATCGCTGGCAGGGGCGTTCACCGCGGGAACGCTGACGCTCGACCCGTTTATGAACTCGTTCCGGCGCCAAGCCAGCGCCGAAGACGATTTGGTCCTCGAACCGGGCGCCGCCGCGGGTTGCATCGCCGCGGCGTTGAATGCCCAGGGCCCGAATGCCAATTTCACGGCAGCTTGCGTCTCCAGTGCCAAGGCGATTGGCGAGGCGGTCGAGGCGATTCGCCGGGACGACGCGGATGTGATGCTGTGCGGCGGCGCGCACAGCATGATTCACCCCTTTGGGGTTACCGGCTTTCTGCGGCTATCGACGCTCAGCCAGCGGAATGATGACCCGTCGCGGGCCTCGCGACCCTTCGACCTGCGCCGGGACGGTTTTGTCGTCGGCGAAGGCGGCGCGGTGCTGGTTCTGGAAGAACTGGACCATGCCCGCCGCCGCGGCGCGGAAATCTGGGCCGAGCTGACTGGCTGGGGTACCGCTCACGATGCGTTTCGGATCACGGATCTGGAACCGGAAGGCCGCGCCGCAGCCCGCTGCATGACCTTGGCACTGGCCGACGCCGGCCTGTTTCCCGAGGACATCGATTATATCAACGCCCACGGGTCCGGGACGGCGGTCAACGACCGCGTCGAGACGGTGGCGACCAAGCGCGCGTTCGGCAGTTGCGCCTACCATGTCCCCATGTCCAGCACCAAGAGCATGACGGGCCACTTGACCACGGCCTGCGGAGCCTTGGAAGCCCTGGTGTGCATCATGGTCCTGCGGGATAACGCCGTGCCGCCCACAATCAACTATGAAACGCCGGATCCGGAATGCGATCTGGATTACGTGCCCAACACGGCCCGGCAGGTCCGCTGCCGGCACGTGATGAGCAACAACTTTGGCTTCGGCGGGCAGAACACGTCGTTGGTCTTCTCGAAATACGCCGCATAGCGGGACCGCCGGCATCCCGGACGATCCCCGCACGCAGTAGGGCGATTCCAACCGAAGCGATGCGACACTCGGTTTCGCTCAGTCCAACTCCGGCGGCACGCGGCCGTAGGACCAAGGCTGGCCCTGGAACGGCGGCAGCGACGCCGGCTGCGGGATACTGCCTGGGGTCAGTTGGCCTGCGAGGGCGATCAGGGCGTCGGCGATTTGCCGGCCGGCGGTCGGCTCCAAGTTGCTGTAGCTGGTCAGCCGCGTTTCGTAGCCGCCGCCTTGCGGGCCGAGCGCCTCCTCAGTCGGCACGTAGCCGACACAGTCATTGGCGAGTTCGACCGGGAAGGTCAGGGGGAACTTGCTGCCGGCTTTCAGGTCCAGGCCGAACTGGCAGAAGTACTCGGCCGGACACGCCAGCATCACCACGGGGCCGACCTGTACCGCTTGGACCTCGACGTCCGCCACCGGCTCTTGCTTGACCCTCGCATCCAGCACCACGATCTCCTTGGCAAACGTCCATTCGGTCGCGTCGCTCTTGCTCGGATCCTGCTGCACGATCTCCAACGCCCGGGCCACACGTTCCGGCTTGGGCGCTCGCCGCTTGATCTTCAGTACTTGGGTGCGTGTGCCCACCGGCCCCAGCGGCCCGGCGGCCTGCTCGACTGCCAACAGCGTCTTGACGGCCTCGGCGCCGACCCGCCCGCCGACATGGCGCGACGAGACCTCGCCGAACTGCTTGATCTGGTAGGGACTGCGGTTGTCCACCTGGGTCACGTCTCCCGACATACCCTGGAGAAACACCACGACGGCTTGGTCGCCCAGCAGGCCGCGGATCGTCTTTTCGAGGTAGTACACCCAATCCGCCGAAATACCGCCCGGCCCCGTCGTGGCGTGACAGGCAAAATTGACGACGCAGCCCAGGAACTTGCCTTCGCCGTCCCACGCGCCCAGCACGCCGACCTGCGGATCGATCGGTCCGGCCGGCTCCAGGATGTTCGGGTTGCCCTGGCCCGGGTGCGTCATGGAAAAGCCCTCGCGCATGCGGAACCGGCGGTTGAACGCCGCCTGTTCTTCGCGGCCGAACCCGGCTGCACAGCGGGCGGCGACTTTGCCCGCGTCGGCCGCGACCACCGCCGCGACGATCTCGCGCTGGACGCGGGCCAGATACGCAGGATTGGCCGTGACCGTCTTCTCGTAAACCAGCGACTTGACCAGCGGCGATGCGTCGTCGAACTCGCCGGGCAGGAAGAAGCCCAGCGGCCCCGCGGCGTGGGAATGCGAGGCGTTGATCAGCACGGATTCCGGCGCGATCCCGCACTGCTGCTGGATCTCCTGCCGGATCGCCAGCACCGTGGGCCGGCGAATGAACAGCGCGTCGATCCCGACCACGGCCACCCGCGCTTGCCCGTCGTCAAATACGGCCGCTCGCACCTTGCAGGGATCGTGCAGCGCCTGGTGGTACGCCTTGCCGTATCCGCCCGGCGCTTCCATGCCGATCTCCGGCGTGATATCCCGCTCGGCAAACCCCGCCCGGAACACCGGCCCGTCGGCGGCCAGCCCCGACGCGGCGCACGCGCACCCCAGGCTGAATACGATCCCACGTGCCATGGCAGAAGTCATCGCTTGGTCTCCTTGATGGTTCAAGTGGCAGCAGACGGTAGCCTAGTCCAGCGACCACATGGTAGCACAGATCCGGCCCTGCGTTGCAACGCCTGATTCGAGACATGTAGGCTGCATGGTGGGTAAGTGACGCCATGCCGCCGGATTTCGACGGCGATGCGCCACCTCAGGTTCTGCGACAGCGCGTGCGTGAGTATCGACCTGGCTGGTCGCACCTGCGGATTTGGCACTCAGCCCAGGTGAAGCGATGAACAGCAACCGTCCGGCAGGCTGAGTTCATCGATACAGCTTCCGCGCCGTAAGCAGAAGCGGTCGCGTCCGGTTTGGCGCGGCCAGCGGTGGGGCAGTTCGGCGTCAGCGGGATTGCGAACGCGACCGGCCGCGTGGCTTGCACCCCGATCTACTACATTAGGCTCCAGGTATCGGAATTATTGCGATCTTGTACGCTTGCTTTCGATTGTGACGACGACACACACGACGTCTGTGTCCACTATGTCGCATTTGAGTCACTACCTCAAATTATCTACATGAAGTGGAACTTTGTCACGACGAATTGACTTCTATTGACTTCTTAGGACTTCTCGACGATACTCCTGGCGGGATCACAAAGGAGTTGCCGCTCATGAATCTGACCGTACGAGACGCCGCCCGGCTCCTCAATGTCTCCGAAAAGAGCATCTACCGCTGGATCAAGCAGGAGATCATCCCGGTTTACCGGGTCAACGAGCAGATGCGTTTCAACCGCGCTGAGCTGCTGGAATGGGCGACCTCCCGGCGGATCCAAGTCTCGCCGGAGATTTTCTTCGAGACAGAGTCGCCCCAAACGCCGCTGCCGACCCTGACGGAGGCGATCCAGGCGGGCGGCGTGGCCTATCGGCTAGGGGGAAAGGACAAGCCGTCCGTCCTGCGTGCCTTAATGGATGTCATCAAACTTCCCGAGGAAGTGGATCGGGAGTTTCTTTTTCAGGTGCTGCTGGCGCGCGAGTCTCTGGGTTCAACGGGCATCGGCGACGGCATCGCCATTCCTCACGTCCGTAACCCCATCGTGTTACATGTCACCAAGCCGCTGATCGCGCTCTGCTTTCTCGACAACCCCATTCCTTTTGGAGCCATTGACGGCCAACCCGTGACCACGCTCTTTGCCCTCATCAGCCCGACCGTACGGGCGCATCTGCATATGCTCTCGCGGCTGAGTTTTGTGCTTCAGAACCTCGATTTCCGCGCCGCGCTGAAGCGGCAGGCTTCCCGTGACGAGTTGATGCTGCTCCTGGCTCAGGCGGAAGCCAAAGTTCCAACGCCCCACGGCGGTGGTTTGGAAGCCAATCGGGAAGCCGTGACGGAGTAACCCACACAGCGTCCGGCGGGCACAAACGGAGCAAGCATGTCGTTGGTCCTGATCCTTGTCGCGATCCTCGTGATGGCAGTCAGCGGCCTATTCGGGCTGTTTCTCCCGCGGCGCTCCGCTTGGGGTCAATGGACTGCGGCGACGATGACGGTGTTAGCCGCCGTGGCCGGTCTCGTGGGGGCCGGCCTGGGGCTGGTGCGGCCCCACGGTGATCCATTGGTCTTGCCGTTCACCATGATGGGTGGCCACCCCGTTCTGGCGGTGGACGCGTTGAGTGCTTTTTTCCTCGTTCCCGTGTTCCTGGTTGGTGGCCTCGGATCGATTTATGGGCTGGGATACTGGCCCCAGCGGCGGCACGTCAGGTCCGGCACGAAGCTGCGACTGTTCTGGGGGTTGCTGATCGCCGGGATGGCGCTCCTGCTCGTCAGTCGAAGCGGGCTGGTGTTCCTGCTGGGGTGGGAAGTCATGGCACTGTCGGCGTTCTTCCTTGTCAGCACCGAGGATCACCGCGCCGATTGTCGTGAGGCGGGATGGATCTACTTCATTGCCACGCATGTTGGCACATTGACGTTGTTTGCGTTGTTTGCGTCGTGGCGCTGGGCGACGGGGTCCGATGCCATGGTGCCGGCCTCGCCGGACACGATGGGTATGGGGGTCAAGAACGCCTTGTTCTTCCTGGCATTGCTGGGGTTTGGCCTGAAAGCCGGGATGATGCCTCTGCACTTTTGGTTGCCCACGGCGCACGCGAACGCCCCCAGCCACGTCTCGGCAATCCTCTCGGGCGTGGTGCTCAAGATCGGTATCTATGGCCTCGTGAGAATGCTGTCGCTCCTGCCGAACCCGCCCGCGGCATGGGGCGCTCTGATTCTGCTCCTGGCGGCGAGCAGCGCGCTGCTCGGCGTTGT
The DNA here is from genome assembly GCA_903927685.1 of uncultured Planctomycetaceae bacterium. Next base: position 6,606 of record CAIYOB010000448.1, on the reverse strand, counting down.
TTTCGCCATCGGCCAGCACGATCTCAAACGGCTCCTGGCCTACCACAGCGTCGAGAACATCGGGATCATCCTGATGGGGCTGGGCCTCGCGATGCTGGGGCGGTCGCTCCATCGCCCGGAATGGGTAGTATTGGGATTGGCGGGGTGTCTATTGCATGTCTGGAATCACAGTTTCTTCAAGTCGCTGTTGTTCCTTTGCGCCGGCTCCGTGCTGCACAGTGCCCACACTCGGCAGATCGATCGCCTCGGCGGGCTGGCGAAGACCATGCCCTGGACCGCGCTGCTTTTCCTGGTGGGTGCGGTGGCGATCTGTGGCCTGCCTCCGCTGAATGGGTTTGTCAGTGAGTTGCTGGTCTACTTGGGACTGCTGCGCAGTGCCGCAGAGCAAGGCGGCGGGAGTTCGGCGGTGTTGCTGGTGGTGCCGGTCTTAGCCATGGTTGGCGCCCTGGCTGTGGCGTGCTTCGTCAAAGTGTATGGTGCCGTGTTCCTGGGCAATTCGCGCACCCCGGGGGCAGCGCAGGCTCACGAGGCCCCCCTGTCGATGCGGGGCCCGGCGATGGTTCTGGCGATTGCCTGTGTCCTGGTCGGCTTGGCTCCGCTGCTCGTGGCTCCACTCCTGGACGCCGGAATCGCGGCCTGGATGCCCGAACTGGGCGCAGCCACCATTCCCCTCCGCGCGGTGGCGCCGTTGGGGACCGTGAGCGTCATGGCCGCGACATTGGTCGTGTTGATGATCGTGATCAGCGCCTTTGGGGCCGGTCGCAGATCCACACTTGGGCTTGTCGGAACCTGGGATTGTGGCTACGCCCGTCCGACCAGCCGCATGCAATACACCGCTTCGTCCTTCGCGGAGATGGTCGTGGGGATGTTCGGGTGGGCGCTTCGCCCCCGAACCCGCCTGCCACAGGTTGAGGGAATATTTCCGCGGGCGACGGATCTGCACAGCCATGTGAATGAGCCGGTCCTTGACCGAGTGCTGTTGCCGACGGGCCAGACCGCAGAACGTTGCTTCCGGTGGTTCCATCGCTATCAGCAAGGCCTTACCCAGCATTACGTGCTCTACATCCTGATCACGGTGATCGTGCTGCTGGCGGCGCTCCTACCGTTTGATGCGCTGTTGGCAAGGGTGTTCGCTTTCTAAGATCTTGCTCGGTGCCTAGGCGGGCCGTCGCACCAGGCCATCAGAAAGAAGAATTCATGTTGAGTGTCTGGTTAGTTCTTGGATCGATTGGGATCCTCGTGAGCAGCGGCGTGCCCGCGTGCCTGCTCTCGTTCCGCTCACGGATTGGGCAGCGATTGACGGTCTTGCTGATGGTTGTGGGGAGCCTCTTGGGCTTGAGTGGCCTGGGCTTTGCGATTCTTGAAACAACACCGCCATCCTGGCGCGGGCCCTGGTTCTTGCCTTGGGGCGAGTTTGCCGTAACGCTCGATCCACTGAGCGTCTTCTTTCTGGCACCGGTCTTCGTGATCCCCGCACTTGGCGCTGTCTACGGCTTGGACTATTGGAGACAGTCGGAGCATCCGGAGAACGGCCGTCGGCTGGGGCTCTTTTATGGGCTGCTCGCCGGCGCCATGGCCCTGGTCGTGATTGCGCGAGACGGTGTGCTGTTCCTGATGGCCTGGGAAGCGATGGCCATCGCGGCCTACTTCGCGGCGACCGCGGATGAACGCAGCCCCGAGGTCCGGCGGGCGGGCTGGGTGTACTTGATCGCTACGCACGCCGGGACACTGAGCCTGATTGCCATGTTTGCTCTCTGGCATCGTGCCACCGGGGCGTTCGCGCTGTCTCCGGCGTCCCAGCTGCCGGCGACGATGAGCGGGGCGCTCTTTGTTCTGGCGCTCGTCGGCTTCGGCTTCAAGGCTGGGCTGATGCCGCTGCACGTGTGGCTGCCGGGCGCCCACGCGAACGCGCCCAGTCACGTGTCGGCGGTGATGTCGGGCGTCATGCTCAAGATGGGTGTGTACGGGATCGTGCGCATGACCGCAATCCTGCCTGCCCCGGCGCCGTGGTGGGGCGGCGTGTTGTTGGCCGTAGGTGCGATGACGGGAATTGCAGGCATCGCCTTTGCGATCAGCCAACATGACATCAAACGACTGTTGGCCTATAGCAGCGTGGAAAACATCGGCATCATCGCCATGGGCTTGGGACTGGCGTTGCTGGGCCGAGCGCAGGGCCGAGCGGATTGGGTCGTGCTCGGCCTGGGCAGCGCCTTGTTGCACGTCTGGAACCATGCCCTCTTCAAGTCCTTGCTGTTCCTTATCGCCGGGTCGGTCATTCATGCGGCAGGCACCCGCGAGCTGGACCGGCTGGGAGGACTCGCCAAGCGGATGCCGTGGACCGCAAGCCTGTTCGTGGTGGGAGCGGTAGCCATCTGTGCCCTCCCGCCGCTGAACGGATTCGTCAGCGAGTGGCTCCTCTATCTCGGTCTGTTCCGCACTTTGAGCCCCGGTGTGGCTTCGGCGATGGCAGCGGCGGCGCTGGCGGCCGTTGGCCTGGCGTTGATAGGTGCCTTGGCGGTCGCTTGTTTCGTGAAGTTCCTGGGCGCGGTATTCCTCGGGACGCCACGCAGCGACGCCGCCCAGCATGCACACGACCCGCAGGCCGGAATGATGCTGCCCATGACGGCCCTGGCGTTGGGCTGCGTCGGCTTGGGTGTGCTGCCGATGGTCACGGCGCCACTCCTGGGGAGCGCGGCTCAGTCTTGGACGGCCCTACCCGACCCATCGCCCCATTTCATCGCCGAACTGGCGCCGCTGTACTGGGTCTCCCTGATGGGGGCGAGCCTCCTCGGACTGCTGACGGCGGGCACGCTTGTCTGGAGCGTGTTGTGCAAGGTGCGATCCACTTGGAAGGCGGGAACATGGGATTGTGGCTACGCCCAGCCGACGTCCCGGATGCAGTACACGGGATCCTCGTTTGTGCAAATCCTGGGGGAACTGTTCACGTTCCTCGTTTGGCCCCAACGCCACGAACCGGACGTCGAGGGAATCCACCCCCGGAAGTCGCAGTTCAAGAGCCTCACGCCGGACACCGTCTTGGATCGACTGGTCACCCCCGTGTTTATTCTCGCGGGGCAGCTGCTGCCCAAGGCCCGCGTATTTCAGCAGGGCCAGACACAATACTACGTGCTCTACATCCTGGTGACGGTGCTCGTGTTGCTCCTGTGGGGCGCAAGGGGAACTATGCCATGAACAACATCCTCATTCATCTGGCACTCCTGCTCTTCTTTCCGCCGCTGCTGCTGGGGCTGATCAACAAGACCAAGGCCCGGTTTGCCGGTCGTGTGGGTCCTCCGGTCCTGCAAACCTATTTTGATCTGGCCAAACTGATGCGCAAAGGGTTGGTGATCAGTAACACCACGTCGTGGGTCTTCCGGGCCGGCCCCATCGTCACCTTGGCGACGGTGCTTCTGGCGGGGCTTCTGATTCCCCTCAGTGCCTTCGACGCGCCGATCCGTTTCACCGGCGACCTCATCCTGTTTGCCTACCTGTTTGGGCTCGCCCGATTCTTTACCACCGCCGCGGCGTTGGACACGGGATCCCCCTTTGAAGGCATGGGTGCGGCGCGAGAGGTCTCCTTTGCCTGCCTCTCGGAACCGGCGCTGTTCTTTGCGCTCCTGGTGCTGGTCAAGGCCTCGGGGGACCTCTCGCTGACCGGGATGCTCCATGGCCCCGCTGGGGGCTATGCCATGACCGTCGTCGCGCCCTTGATCTGCGTTGGCGTCGGCCTGTTCATCGTCTTGCTGGCGGAAACCTGCCGGATTCCGGTGGACGACCCGAACACCCATCTGGAACTGACAATGATCCATGAGGTCATGGTACTCGACCACAGCGGGCCGCTGCTGGGTGTGATCCTTTATTCAGCTTCGCTCAAGCTGTTCATTCTGGGCGCCTTCCTCCTGCATGTGATCGTGCCGTTTCACACCGGAATGGCCTGGATGAACTGGCTGCTGTTCATCCTGGAGATGGCGGGCCTGGCGGTCGTCATCGGCGTGGTGGAGTCGGTGATGGCGCGTCTCCGGATGCGTCACGTTCCGTACCTGCTCGTAGCGGCTACGCTGTTCTGTGGCTTCGGATTCATCCTGATGGTGAGGTGACAACCATGACCAACCAACTCAGCGCTCTGCTGATCATTGTCTTGGGGATCAACCTGTTCACGCTGGGCACCAGCCGCATCCTGGCCGTGATCCGCATCGTGGCCCTGCAAGGGGCTCTGCTGGGCATCCTGCCGTTTCTGGTTCACCCCCACGTGAGTTTTTCAGCGATCCTGATCGCGGTCGTGGCCATTGCCCTAAAGAGCTATGCCATCCCCGCGGTCATGACGCGGGCTCTGCGTGACGCCCAGATCAAGCGCGAGGTCGAGCCGTTGATCGGTTTCCTGCCGTCGATCCTCCTCGGGGCGGCAGCCACGGCGTTTTCCCTGATCTTCGCCAGTCAACTGCCCCTGATCGACCAACATACCGGCTCGCTGCTGGTTCCGGCCTCGATGGCGACCATCCTGACGGGGTTCATTCTGCTGACGACGCGCTACAAGGCGCTGACCCAGGTCGTCGGATACCTGGTGCTCGAAAACGGAATCTTCATCTTCGGCATGTTGCTGATCGAGGCCATGCCGTTTGTGGTCGAAATCGGCGTGTTCCTGGACCTGTTCGTCGGCATTTTCGTTATTTGCATTATCACGAACCATATTAACTCGGCTTTCTCCTCGATGGACACACGTCGATTGGTCACGCTCAAGGAATAACTCATGGCGTTTGCACTGATATTGCTGCCGCTGGTCTTGGCCGCCGTGGCCGCCGTGGTCCCGTCCAATCGTGGCCGGCCTTGGCTGCTGCCCTTGGCCGGGGCGATGCACCTGGTGCTGACCGTGCTGGCGCTGCTGCGTCCGGAGCTGGGCAGCGCCCATGGCTGGCTGGTGCTCGATCCTCCCGGCCGCATTATCCTGCTCCAGGTCAGTGTGCTCTATCTGTTGTGCGCGATCTACGCCGTCGGCTACTTGCACCACCGGCAGGAGCGGTCCAATTGTGTTTTCTGCGTGTGCCTGTTGTCGTTCCTGGGCACGATGAGCTTGGTGACGTGGTCGCACCACTTGGGGCTCATGTGGGTCGGGATGGAAGCGACCACGCTGGTCACCGCACCGTTGATCTACTTCAACCGCACCCAACACAGTATCGAAGCGACGTGGAAGTACCTGATGGTCGGATCCGTCGGCATCGCCTTGGCCTTGCTGGGAACCTTCTTCCTGGCCTATGCAGCGCTGCACGCGGGCGTGGACCCCGCCCTGACCTTTGAGAACTTGCTGTTGCACGCCCCCCAGCTGTCCAAGCCTTGGTTGCACGCCGCATTCGTACTCCTGCTGGTCGGATACGGCACCAAGATGGGACTGGCCCCGATGCACACCTGGAAACCGGACGCCTATGGCGAGGCCCCGGGAGTTGTCGGGGCCATCCTGGCGGGCGGCGTGACGAATTGCGCCTTCCTGGCCTTGCTGCGGGTCTACCATATCTGCGGTGCCGCGGGCGAGAGTGCTTACGCTTCCCGGTTGCTGCTGGCGATGGGCCTGCTGTCCATGGCGGTCGCCGGAGTTTTCATGGTCGGCCAGCGCGACTTCAAGAGAATGCTGGCGTACTCCAGTGTCGAGCACATGGGCATCCTCTCGCTGGGATTGGGGATTGGCGCACCCGCGATATTTGGCACGTTACTACATGTCAGCACCAACGGCATGACCAAGGGCGTGCTGTTCCTTTCTGCCGGGAACATCCACCGCGCGTATGCCAGCAAGAGTACCGACCAGGTACGTGGCGCCATCCGGCGTTTGCCCCTCTCGGGGTGGCTGTTTCTGGTTGGCTTTCTCGCCATCACCGGGTCGCCTCCGTTCGGTCCGTTCATGAGTGAGTTCGCCATCCTCAACGGGGCATTTGAGGCGGGGCGGTTTGTCGCGGCGGGGGTCTTTCTGTTCCTGTTGTTGGTCGTGTTCATCGGGATGGGGGCCACCGTACTGCAGGTTGTCCAGGGCCGTCCGCCCGCCGAAGTTCGCCAGAGTCCCTACCGCGACGGTTGGTTCACCGTGGCACCCGTCATCGGTTTTATGGTTCTGGTGCTGCTCCTGGGGCTGTATATTCCCGGGCCTTTGAGCAGCTTGCTCAACGACGCCGTCCATTATCTGGAGATCCGGCCATGACCCAACTGCCGCGCAACCTCGCGCCCCTAACCAACGGCCGGGCGATCGAGCTGGAGGCGGTGCCCTCGCTGACCCTGGACCTGCTGGCGCGCACCACCCTGGAAGCGGTTGCGTCCGGCTGGCGCGTGGCGTCGTTGTTCGCCGCCCAGATCGAGGGCGAACCATGTCCCCAATTGTTCATTGTTCTGGCGGAGGATGAACACAGCGAATTGCATCTGGCACGAGCGGTGATCGAGGACGGCCGGTTCCCCTCTCTGACTCCACGCTGTCCCCAAGTGCATCTTTTCGAGCGCGAGATCGCGGAGCAGTTTGGCGTCACGCCGATTGATCATCCCTGGTTCAAGCCCGTGCGCTATCACCGGTCATGGACCAGCCGTGATGCCTGGCAGCGCCCGGCGGACCAACCGATCTTGCCGGCCGTCGGT
>CAIYOB010000447.1 GCA_903927685.1 uncultured Planctomycetaceae bacterium | reverse complement strand
CCAGCAGGAATTCCAGAGCGACCACTCCGGTGATCACAGCCACTACCCGTTTCCAAAGGGCTCCGTGGGACATCGCGACCCCAAACGCGAGGAGGCCGGATTGGCAGAGAATCAGGGCAAACGCCGGCACCAGCAGGATCTCGAAGAAGGCAAATAGGATGGGACCTTCCTGCACCACCCAGCCACTGAGGGCGACGCCAGCGAAGGCGTGAACGACGACGAGAAGGGCAAAGTCCGGGGACCGGTCGCGACGCCGCGTCGGACCTGCGGCTGGGAGGGGCTTGACCGTCGATTCGATTCCGTTTGTCGATTCGATTCCGCTTGTTGTCGATTCCGTTTGTCCAGTACCGCGTTGGCCCGCCGCAGGCTACATTAGCGCCTCGACAACGTAGCGTTTCTGACTTCGCTTCGTAGTAGGGAGATGCCTTCCATGATCGTTCAGTGCTGTCGAGTGGTTCTGCTGACGGTCTCGTCCGGGCTGGTTCCCGTCACGGCAAACATCCCTGGGTGCAGGCGGGCGGTTCCGCAAGACTCCCCCGTGGAAACGGTGCCAGTGGTCGTCGCGACGGTGGACATCCCTCGATACAAGATCATCGATCCAAGCGACGTCGCGCTAGTCATGTGGCCGCGAGAACTTGCGCCGACGTCGTCGGTGTCTGAGCTGGAGCATGTCCTTTGCCGAGTGGCCAAGTCTCCGGTGGCCCGCGGTGCGTTTGTCTCCGGACTCGAACTGTTGGACGAGACTGTGCCGCTACCCGCAGTCCGCGCATACACGTTCCGAGCCAGACTCGTGCCGAGCCAATCGCCCACATTCCTGATTCCTGGCCAGAAGGTGGACGTCCTGCTGAACCTCAGGGAGAGCTTCTACAAGCCAGCGGACGGGCGCAGGACAATCAAGTTACTCGAGGCCGTGACGGTGCTCGACGTCAAGCATCCACAACCGGCCCCAGGAGAGGAAGATGGAGCCGGTAAACACGCCACTTCGCTGACAATCGTGGTCAATCCCGCACAAGCGAACATGATAGACTTGGGGCAGCAAATGGGGGAGCTGATGGTGCCTATCTGTCGCCCCGTGGAATCTGAGTTCGCCCCTGCGGCGGTCCAAAGCCCTGGCCGTCAGCATTGACGCTTGGCCGTCAAGGGAAGGGGCCTGGGCGGGAAACGGCTGGTCAGCTTGTCGGCAACGTCCTCAAGGAACCCGCCCGACTCAGAAGAGGGGTTCGTAAACGGGAAACGCTACGTGCTGATGGACCGCGACGGGAGGTCTTGCGAGTCGTTTCGCCAGATCCGGGAGAACGCGAGGACAGAGCCGGTGATCCTTCCGCCGCGCTCGCCGAATCTTAACGCTCACATGGAGCGATTCATGACGAGTATCAAGGACGAGTGCCTCTCGCGTTTCATCTTCTTCAGCGAGAACATTGCCAATGACCTAAATCGCGGGCTGAGTTCTTGACCAACCGGTTGGTGGTTTGCCGGGACGTTCAACTGCACCCCCTGGTCCACGCTGTGCTTCCGGCCGGTGGCGAGTGTCACGGCGTCGCGTCGAGCGGCTTGGTCCAGAATTCGTAGGAAACGCCTCCCGCCGAAAAGCCTCGCGTTTCGTACAGCGAGCGGGCGACCGCGTTGTCCACGCGGACTTCGAGCGTCACCCGGCAGCAGTCCAGTTCCCGCGCTCGAGCTTCGACGGCTTCCAGCAGCCGCGCCGCGATCCCCCGCTGGCGAAACTCGGGCAACACGGCCAAGTCGTGGATGTTGATCAGCGGACGAGCTGCAAACGTGGAATAGCCGAGGAAACAGACGGCCAAGCCGACGGGCTCGGCGTCCATCTCGGCGAGGAACACCAGGCGGGTGGGGTGCCGATGCAGGCCCTCGACCAGTCGTTCCCGCACGGAATCGCTCAACGGGCCTCCCAGCCCCATGGCGTCGCGGGCATAGGCGTCCAACAGGCGGACGACGGCCGCGCCGTGCTCCCGTACGGACAAGTCGGCTTCGATAATCCGGATCTGTTCGTTCACCCTGGGTTTCCGATCTTGGATTCGCGCCACCAGGACTCCAGTTCGCTGGGCGAGACCGGCCCGCGGCGAGTCGCGGCCGTGCGGCGCACCTGGCCGAGCAGCCGTTCGGCCGAGCCGTCGTCGTCCAATTGTATTCCACGCTCGGCCAGCGCCCAGCGTACGGCGGCGGTTCCCGAGTGTTTTCCCAGGACGAACCGCGAGCCGGTTCCGCCGACTTGCTCCGCCGGAAAGGGCTCGTAGCAGCGCCGATCGCGCTGCATGGCGTGCACGTGGATCCCCGATTCGTGCTCGAAAGCCGCCTGGCCGACAATCGGCGTGCGCCGCGGGATCGACTCACCCGCCGCGGACGCGACCAAGCGGCACAAGTCGGTCAGACACCGCGGATCGACGCCGCAATCCGTGCCGACCGTGACGCGGAGGGCCATCACCAGTTGCTCCAGCGGCGCGTTGCCGGCCCGCTCGCCCAATCCCAGCACAGTGACATCGACGCTGTCCGCGCCGGCCGCCAAGGCGGCCAGGCTGTTGGCGGTGGCCAGCCCCAGGTCGTCGTGGGCGTGCAGGCCCACCTGCACGCCGGCGGCAGACGCACGAACTTCGCGCACGCAAGCCGCCGCCTGCTCGGGATTCCACGCTCCAACCGTGTCGGCCAGGCGTACGCGATGAGCCCCCAATGCTTGAGCTGCCGCGGCCAACTGTCGCAGGAAAGATGGATCGGCCCGCGAAGCGTCTTGCAGGCCGAGCGACACGTAGTCGAAGCGGGCCACCGCTGTCGGAATCAGGCGGACTAACTGGTCGAGCACCCAGGCTCGCGGTTTGCCCAAGGCCTCCAAATGCAGGTCCGAGGCGGGGGCCGACAGGTGAACGGCTGGCGTTTGGCAGTCTGACGCGGCTTCCAGGTCGGCCGCATGCAGGCGGCACCAGGCGGTCAGGCGGCTAGGCAGATTCAGAGCCGCGACGGCGCGGATGGCAGCCACTTCGGCGCGGCCCATGGCGGGCGTGCCGACTTCGATCTCCGGCACGCCGGCGTCGGCCAGCGCGCGGGCGATCGCCAGCTTGGCAGACCGGGAGAAGGCCACGCCCGGAGCCTGCTCGCCATCCCGCAGCGTGGTGTCGACCAGCCACATGGGACGCCTCACGCGGCCAGCAGTTCCGCCGCCGGTTGGCCCTGTTCCAGGGCATCCAGGATGCGCTCGATCTTCTGCGCGTCGACCTTGACGTACCACCAGCCCGCCGGGTAGACGACCACCACGGGACCCTGCTCGCACTGCTTGAGACAGCCGGTGCTGGAGATCAAGGCGTCGATGCCCCGGTCGACCACCTCGCTTTCGAGCAGTTGCAGCAGGTCGATCGCGTCCTTGCGGTTGCAGACGCCCTGCGGATCGCCCCCCACGCGAAAACTGTTGCACACCAGGATGTGATACGTCGGCTTTTCCATTTGGGTCCTTTCGTTTTACATGCACCCCTGACCATTGCCCGCGCAGGTCACGCCGGCGTTACAGTGATGGTCGCGTCGCAGCGGCGCCCGGATCGTGTGGCCGGAATATACGGCCTCCAAGCCTTCCTCGATCAATCCTTCCATCATCACCACGCGAATCCCGCGGCGCCGCAGGACGTCGACCGGGGCGGAACCGGCGCTGGAGACCAGCAGCGCACGGCAATCGTGCAACAGTTCCGCCAATCGCTGCCAACGCTGGTCCCCGCCGCCAGGCGGGGGCGCGGCGCGAGTTTCCACCATCTCGAATTCGCTGCCCTGTTGCCGGAAGACATGCAGCCGAGCCGCTTCGCCCAGATGCTGGTTGACCAGCATGCCTTCCAGCGTCGCCACGGCCACGCAGGGGCGGTCGTCGGCGGGCACCAGCGGCTGGGCCGCGGCGTGCCGCAGGCGGGCGTGCTGTTCGTCGCTGGGAGCCTCGCCCAGCAGCCCGCACGCGTCCGCTCGGCAGCGGGTACAATGATGCATCAGCGGCAAGTACTGGCCGGCCTGCCGGCGCGCCTCGGCCACCAGCTGCGGCGACGGCTCGGGCAGCTCGCCCAACGGCGTGTTCGCGACGGGATACATGGGCACGCAATTCAGGATGTCGGCGCCCAAGTCCCGCATCGTGCGCGCGACCTGGTCCACGTGCTGGTCGTTGATGCCCGGGATCAGAATCGTGTTGATCTTGACCACCAGGTCAAGCGCCTTGAGCCGGCGGATGGCGTCCCGCTGCCGCTCCCACAGCAGCCGGGCCGCCGCCGCGCCGCGGGATACGTTCCGCCCGTCCCGCACCCAGGCGTAGACGTGCTGCCCGATCTCGGGCTCGACAGCGTTGACGGTCAGCGTGACGTGACTGACTCGCAACCGGGCCAACTCGTCGGCGTACGGCGCGACGTTCAGGCCGTTGGTCGCAACGCACAGCAGGATTTCTGAATGCCTGCCGCGGACCAGTTCCAGCGTCTGCAGCGTGGCCTCGGCATTGGCAAACGGATCGCCCGGGCCGGCGATGCCGACAACGGCGATTCGCGGATCGCGGGCCAGCGATTGGTCCAGGTAGGCCAGTGCCTGGTG
>CAIYOB010000446.1 GCA_903927685.1 uncultured Planctomycetaceae bacterium | reverse complement strand
GCGTGCTTGGCCTGAAAGACACGAGGTCAAGGACTCAGGATTGCCGGGGTGGCTGTGGTGTAGTGCTGCGTGCCCACTGTCCGTGGGGATTCGGGGGGCTCGCTGCGCTCGACCCCGGCCACCCGCCGATCGTGCCTGGACGGCACTGCTGGAGCATCGTCATGAGCGTCTTCACTCCTGGTCAGCGCCGGTTTGCCGAAGCCGTCTCGCGGCTTGCGTTCTGCAATCCCTTCCTGCCGGAACGGATCGCCTGGGAACGGGCCGCGCTGGGCAGCGAATTCGACGAGCGCTATGCCGACTGGAACCTGGATCCAGAGCAGCAGTTGTCGCCGAACGTCGACCGGATCACCGAGCGGGGGGCGGCGATCCTGGCCGCGGCTCGCGACCGCGTTTCGCCGGACCAGCCGCTGGAAGGCGCCGAGTTGCAGTGGTACGAGGATGTCCTGCTGTTCGTGCTGTTCCACCGTTTTCGCGACCGGATCCCGGCCGTCGCCTCGCAGCAACCCGCCGCGGACGTGAACCGCCGGACCGCCAAGGTGTACCGCGAATTGTTGCGCGAGGCGGAGGCCTTTCTGACGATGGCGGGCAGTGTGCAGGAAATCTCGGTCCCCTGGCCGCATGCGTTTGCCGCGTTCTTTCAGTTGCGGCGGGCGTTTGACAATATCTCGCGGTTCATCATCGGCGTTTCGCCTCCGGCCGTTGCGCTGCGGGCCGCCGTGTGGCAGTCCATCTTCACCCACGACATGCGGCGTTACGGCCGGGTGCTGTATGATCGCATGGCGGACTACACCACGCTGGTGATGGGGCCGTCGGGGACCGGCAAGGAACTGGTCGCGCGGGCCGTGGGCTTGTCGCGGTACGTGCCGTTCGACGCCGAGCGGCTGGCGTTTCGCGCCGACTTCGCCGAGTCGTTCTTCCCGATCAGCCTGTCGGCGATGAGTCCGACCTTGATCGAGTCGGAGTTGTTCGGCCACCAGCGTGGGGCCTTTACGGGAGCGATCAGCGATCGCGCGGGCTGGCTGGAAGTCTGTCCGCCGCATGGCACGGTGTTCCTGGACGAAATCGGCGAGTTGGATCCGGCGATCCAGGTCAAGTTGCTGCGGGTACTGCAGGCCCGGACGTTCAGCCGCCTGGGCGAAACCGAATTGCGGCGGTTCGAGGGCAAGATCGTCGCCGCCACGAATCGCGACCTGGACGACGAGATGCACGCCGGCCGGTTCCGCCCGGACCTGTACTACCGCCTGTGCTCGGATATCATTTACGTCCCTTCGCTCCAGCAACGGATCGCGGCGGACCCCGGCGAGTTGCATCAGCTGACGCTGCATCTGGCCCAGCGACTGGTCGGCGCCGAGGGCCCCGCGCTGGCAGCCGAAGTCGAAGCCTGGATCGCGCAGCACCTGGGGCCGGACTACGAGTGGCCCGGCAATGTCCGCGAGCTGGAGCAGTGCCTGCGGAATGTGCTGATCCGCAAGGAGTACCGCCCCCAGTTGCGCCGCGGACCGGCGTCCCCCGACCCGTTGGCCGAGGTTCACGCGGCGATCCGCGAAGGCCGCTGGACCGCCGACGAACTGCTGCGCTGGTACTGCACGCTGGTGTATACCCAGACCGGCAGCTACGAGGCCGCCGCCCGCCAACTGCAACTCGACCGGCGGACGGTCAAGGCGAAAGTGGATCTGAAGCTGCTTGCCGACCGGAACTGTG
>CAIYOB010000445.1 GCA_903927685.1 uncultured Planctomycetaceae bacterium | reverse complement strand
GGTGATCGGTATGTGCCTGGCAACGCTGGCCAGCGAACCCAACCACGGAGCTTCCCGGAACGAGATGCTGAACAACCCGCTGATTGCCCCCTGGACCGGGCCCTACCACGGAGTGCCGCCGTTCGCTGAGGTCAAAGTCGCCGACCTGAAGCCGGCGCTGGAAGCGGGCATGGCCGAACAGTTGGCCGCCATCGACGCGATCACGGCGAACCGGGAACCCGCCACATTCGACAATACACTCGCGGCGCTGGAAGCATCCAGTCGCCTGCTGGATCGCGTCTCGACGATCTACGACGTCTGGTCGTCGACGATGAGCACGCCCGATTTCCAGGAAGTCGAACGCGAGTTGGAGCCGCGGCTGGCGGCGTTTCGCGACAAGATCGTGCAGAACGACCAGCTGTTCGCCCGGATCGCGGCGGTGTACGAGGCCCGCGAGACGCTGTGCCGGACGCCCGAGCAGAAGCGGCTCGCCTGGCTGTACTACACGAACTTCGTCCGCGCCGGCGCCAAGCTCGCTGCGGCGAGCAAGAAACGGGTCGCCGAAATCAACACGCGTCTGGCGTCGCTGTACACGAACTTTACCCAGAATATCCTGGGCGAAGAAAAGGAATACACGCTGTTTCTCGACCAGGCGGCCGACCTGGACGGCCTGCCGGATTCGGTTGCGGCCGCCGCCGCGGCGGCGGCCGAGGCACGCGGCCAGCCCGGCAAGTGGGCGATTCTCAATACCCGGTCGAGTGTCGAACCGTTCTTGAGCTTCTCGACGCGGCGCGACTTGCGCGAGAAGGTCTGGCGGACGTTTGTCAGTCGAGGCGACCACGGCGACGCGCGCGACAACAAGCCGATCATTACCGAGGTGTTCCAATTGCGTGCCGAGCGCGCCAAGCTGCTGGGCTATGCCACGCACGCGCATTGGCGAGTCGAGAACGCGATGGCCAAGACCCCCGAGCGGGCCCTGGAATTGCTGGAGGCCGTCTGGCCGGCGGCCGTCGCCCGGGTCCACGAAGAGGTTGCCGACATGCAGGCGCTCGCCGACCAGGAGGGCGCCCGGATCACGATCGAACCGTGGGACTACCGTTACTATGCGGAACAGGTCCGCAAGGCCAAGTACGACTTGAACGAGAATGAAGTCAAGCCCTACATGCAGCTCGACCAGCTGCGCGACGGCATGTTCTACGTCGCGGCCGAGTTGTTCGACCTGCACTTCGAGCCGGTCCGGGACGTGCCGGTGTATCATCCGGATGTCCGCGTCTGGGAGGTCCGGGACGGCCAGGGCCGGCACGTGGGACTGTGGTACTTTGACCCGTACGCCCGCGAGGGCAAACGATCGGGCGCGTGGATGAACGCCTACCGCAGCCAGGAACGCTTTGCCGGCGAGATCCCCACCATCGTCTCGAACAACTTGAACTTCGTCCAAGGCCAGCCCGGCGCGCCGGTGCTGTTGAGTTGGACGGATGCGGAGACGTTGTTCCACGAGTTCGGGCACGCCCTGCATGGCTTGGCTTCCAACGTGACTTACCCGACGCTCTCAGGCACCGCGGTGGCCCGCGACTACGTCGAGTTCCCGTCGCAAATCCTCGAACGCTGGCTCAGCACCCCCGAGATCCTGGGCCGGTTCGCCTTGCATCACGAGACCGGCCAACCGTTGCCGCCGGCGCTGCGAGAAAAGATCGAGCGGGCCGACAAGTTCAACCAAGGCTTCGCGACCGTCGAGTATCTCGCGTCGGCGCTGGTGGATCTGAAAGGGCATCTGGCCGGAGACAAGCCCATCGAAGCCGCCGCGTTCGAGCGCGACACGCTGACGGCGCTCGGCATGCCGCGGGAAATCGTCATGCGGCATCGGATGCCCCATTTCCTGCACGTCTTCGCGAGCGACGGCTACTCGGCGGGCTACTACAGCTATCTGTGGGCCGACACGCTCAGCGCCGACGCGTACGAAGCGTTCCTGGAGGGCGCCGGCCCGTTCGACAAAACGCTCGCCGCCAAGCTCAAGCAGTATGTCTTCTCCGTCGGGAACACCGTCGATCCGGCCGAGGGCTATCGGGCCTTCCGCGGCCGCGACGCCGGGATCGGCGCCCTGATGCGCCAGCGCGGGTTCCCGGAACCCGGCCAGCCCGCGCGGGCTGATTAGTGCGTCGTCAAGGCTAAATGGCGGGGTGCCTGGGGTCGAGCGCAGCGAGCCCCCTGCGGCAAGGTCTGGGGGCTCGCCACTCGGACCTCGTGGCTCGAGCCCAGGCACCCAACCTCAACTCATCGCCTGGACAAGTCACTGGCTTGACACGCGTTCAAGGTCGCCCGCCGGACACTGAAACAGTCGTCGCCGGAGAACACCATGTCCAACGTGCAGCCGTCGGGGCTGATCCACTGGGGCGGAAAGCTGGCCGTCTCGCCGGGTCCCACGTCCCAGGCGTCGGTGGCATAGGCCGTGGTCCACGGTCCCCACGGCTCCGGCGCGTCGTAGATGGCCAGGCCGCCGCTAAAACGCGTGTCCTCGCCCAAGCCGGTTTGGACCCACAGGTAACGCTTCAGCCCGGCGTTGTAGCTGACACCGGAACGGTAACAGCGGCCCGGGCTGTTGAACACCGCGCCGCGCCGGCCAATATCCCGGGTCCACATCGGCTGGCCGCGCTCGTCAACGGCTTGAAAGAACTCGTAGGCCGCCTGCTCGCGGAGCCGATTCTTCGCGACCCGGGCCAGGACCATCCGGTCGGCTCGCTGGTATGCACTGTCCGAATCGTGCGAGTACACGTAGACGAAGTCATCTCGGGCGCCTTCGTAGTTGCGGCCGAAGTTCAAGAACGTGGGGCAGCCGAAGCTGGTCGTGAACGTCCAGTCGGCCCAGGTCCACGTTGCGCCGTGATCGGCGGACCAGGCCAATTGCGAGTTGTCGGCGTTGCGCGTCCAGAGGTACAGGACCCGGTCGACCATCAGCAGTCCGCTGGCCTTCTTGCCGCGCACGCCGTCGCCGGTCTGCTCCAGCGACGGAGCCCGCAGATTCTCGGCGACCAGATTCGGCGGAACGCCGCGGACGCGGGCCAGTCCCAGGCTCAGTTTTTCCTTCCGCCGCGGCTCGAAGCCGTTGCCGTCGCCGTAGGCCGTGTACAGCCAGTCGTCGTCGGCCCAGGTCAGGGGCCAGTTGTCGCTGCCCTTGGCCCGGCGCAGGATCGTCTCCGGCGGCGCCCAGAGAACCTCCTTGATCACGGGACTGCGAGGGTAAGCCGGGACGGGCGCTGAGACGCACGAGCACAGGACGACGGGAACGGCCGGCGATGTGGCCGGTGTAGGGACCGAGGCACGATTCTGGCCGCAGGCATTGGGAGTCGCGGGAGACCTGCGGTCGGTCGTTTCGGCGGGGTCGGAAACCCGCGCCGAACGGACCTGGACGGAGTGGGCGATCGGCACGAGAAACGGCTTCAGGACCTGGTAATGATCGGCACCTTGCTCACGCTTCCACGACTGGCCAGCCCGGGCTGCGACGATCTCCAGCGAGGGAATCACGACGATCAGACTGTCGTACAGTCCCCAAGACCAAAACGCGTCGGCGGGCACCTCGGCGAGCGTCTGGTCCGCGTTGTTCCACCAGAGGAGTCCATAGTGCGCCGCGGCGTTGCCGTAGGTTTCGGGCAGACGGACCGGCAACTGTTCGTGCCCCGGCGGCGTTCGCGGAGCCGATCTGGCGTAATCCCGCGTCAGGATCTCGCGGCCGTTCCATTGGCCTTCGCGCAGCATGAGGTAACCGATGCGGGCCAGCGCATCGACGTTGGCGTGGATGCCCGCGCCGAACTCGCGCCGGGCGACGCCTGCGATCGTCGCAGGGCGATACGAGTTCTTGCGCCAAGTCAAGTCGCTGCGCTGGATGCCCAGCGGCGTGAAGACGCGCTCGAACATCCACTCGTCCAAGTCGCGCCCGTAGGCCAGCGTAATGCACTCGGCCAGCCAGTTCGGCCCGGAATCGCTGTAGTCCCACTGCGTGCCGGGGCGGAACAGCAGCTTCGTATAGCCGCCCGGCTTTTCGAACCCGGCCGTCTGCGATGCCAAATGCAGGACGGTGATCTCGTCCAGCCAACCGGACCGCGCGTTCTCGTCCGGCGGAACGCCCAGGCCCGCGTGGAGCCGCTGCGCTTGGTCGTCCAGCCGCAACTTCCCGTCCTTGAGGGCCAATCCCAAAGCGATCGAGCCGAACGATTTGGTCGTGGACTTCAAATCGTACCGCTGGCGTGGATCGCCCCAGGCCATGACCAGCCGCCCGTGCCGCGTGATGTAGCCGGAGCCTCCGCCGGTCAGAGCGTAATCGCGGGCCCTGACGAGAGTGGCCTCGTCCATCCCCACCGCCGCCGGCTCGGCCCGCGACCACTGGGGCAACGGCCAGCTGGGCTCCGCCGGCTCGGAAACGCTCTCGGCCCCGCGGGCGGCGGGCCCAAGTAAGCTGGGACTAGCCACCCAGACTAACGCGGCCAGCACTTGGCCGGCAAGTCGTACCTGCACGCGGCGATCATCGTTGTCCAGCATGTCGAGGTGGCTCCTGCTAGCACCAAACGGGCAACCGCCAGTCGAATATCTACGTTGACAGTTCTCGGTTTTGGGAAATCGGATCCCAACGAATGAAGGAGTCAACGAATGACCGGCGCTTCGTCATAGCACGTTGTCATCCGAATCGCCAGTCAGGCCCCGCAAGAGGTGCGGTCCCGGCAGGTCGGCACCGAATGGTACGACATTAAGCGGCAAAGCCGCTGATCGTAACCCGACGCGTAAGCGAGGATGAATCGCTTCCCAGCCGGGTTCCTCGCTGACGCTTCGGGTTACGAGGGCGGCAAGGTCGCCCGCACGCTTCATCTCGGACCGTCCACGTCGGCACCGGCACGCCGGCCGGAGTGGCCTGAGGATGCGGCGGACGGTACAATGTCGCCGTTCAGCACAGCGCAGGACTCCGTGTGGGCGGGCCGTGCGGAGACCACACCAAGCTCAGGCTCTGCGGAGTAGTCCAGAGCGGGCGGCGCCGCCCGCGCGGCGGCGTGGTCGGGGGCCTCGATGGGACGCCGCCCGGAGGACGCTGGGAGTAAACATGAAACAGCCTTGGCAGTTCTCGTTGGCATCGCTCCTGCTGGGCATGACAGCCGTGGCCGTCGCCTGCGCTGTCCTTCCTTATCCACACGCTGCATTCTACACTCTCTGCGCGGCCTTTTTCCTTGCCGCGATATTGGCCCGGTCCGGCCCGCTCAGAGCACGTCCATTCTGGTTCTGGTTTTCACTCTTGGGTTGGTCAGCCATCCTCCTGGGAGGTCCGTTGTTGGAAGCCCTGGAACGGACCACGTGCTGGATTGCCGTCCGCGGCTGGCTTGAGAAACAGAGTCCTGGCCCCGCTGCCTGGACGCCGGACCACTACCTCGTCTTTGGATACTCCCTGGTTGCGATTTGCGTCGCCCTGATGGGAGCGATCCTCGTCGTTTCTGGGCGCGGATTCTGCTGTTCCTTGACGATCGGGAGACCTGCGTGTACGCCCGCTCCTGACCGCCCAGCCGAGCCCGAGACAGCGATTGCGGCCCGGGGACGGACCGGGCCGGTTCCGTAATCAACTCGAGGAGTTCCTCATGCGCTGCTTCCACCTGTCAACCATCGGCCTGATGCTCTTCGTGTCCATTCCTGCGGCAATCGCCGCGGAGGGGCCGCCGGACGGCTCGCGGTGCGAGCCGTGGGAATCCGAGTACACCGGGACGGACGCCACCGGTCCGCACGTGCTCGGCTTGTGGCAATTCAGGCCGGGCGCGGAAACGGCCGACGCGTCGGGACGGAACCGGGAGGCGACGTTGCAGGGCGCGGTGGTCGGCGCCGCCGGCCGCTTCGGCGGCTGCTTGGAGTGTTTTCCGGGCTGGCCGGTCGAAGACAAGCCGCATCGAGCCCAGGTGCCGAACCACCCGGCGCTCAGCCCGTCCGGCGCGTTCACATTGGAAATGTGGATTCAGCCCAAGGACCAACTGGACGAAAAGTACCCCGATTCGTTTCTGCTGGACAAGAAGTACGTGGCCCACGACGACTATCAGCTGATCCTGGGCGAGGCCGACAAGAGCGGCCAGCGGAGACTGCGAGCGATCTTGGGGTTCGGGGCCGATTCGCAGACCTATGCATCCCAGCCCGCGCGGTTCGAGCCCGGCCGTTGGCGGCACCTCGCCTTTACCTACGACGGAGCCGGCGGCGGCCGATTCGTCCTGGACGGCCGCTCGTGGGGCGGCGGCGAGTTTCCGGCTCGCAAAGCCATCAGTCCCGGCAAGCACGCCCTGTCGATCGGCGATCGGATCGGCAGCTACTATCACGGCTTTCCCGGGTTCATCGACCAGGTGCGGATCACGGCCGGCGTCCGCGAGTTCCGCCGCGTGCGACTGGAACAGGTCTCCGACCGCCGCGTGTTCGTCCGCCAGGAGCCCGCCGCGCGGGTGACGCTCGCTGTCACGAACCTGCAGCGCGAGCCGTTGGCCCGCGTCGCAGTCACCGTGTCCATGCAGGCCGGCGAGGGGCAAGCATTCGAGTTGCAGAACCTCGCGCCGGGGGTGCCCCAGACGATCGAGTACCCGGTCGACACGTCGTTGCGGCCTGACCAGTACGCGCTCGTCGCCCGCCTGGACTTGCTGCAACCGCCGGGCGAAACGCTCGAGGAACGCCTGGCGATCCGCCTGATGCCGCGGCGCCCGCCGAACCAGTTCCCCGTCCTGATGTGGGGCATCTACGGCGGCGTGGACGAGGAAGCCGACCGGCTGCAACAGATCGGCTTTACGCACGTGCTGGGCCTGGGAGCGGACTACCAGCGGATCTGGGAGGCGAAGACGCCGGTCCCGGCGGCGGACGACCAGACGGTCGCCCGGACCAAGCGTTCCTTGGACGATGCGTTGGCTCGCAATCTCACGGTGGTCGCCAGCCTGTCGCCCGGCGCGGCGCTGCGGAGCCGGGAGG
The DNA here is from genome assembly GCA_903927685.1 of uncultured Planctomycetaceae bacterium. Next base: position 3,716 of record CAIYOB010000445.1, on the reverse strand, counting down.
ACCTGCAGCGGGTCGGCCGTGATGGCAAGCCCTTCGCGTCGCGCGAAGACATCTGCGGGTTGCTGCCGCCGCTGGCGGACGATTGTTACCGCGTCGGCCAGTCCGTGGGCCAGACTTACGGGCAATTCCCTGCCTTTGGCGCCGCCCTGATTCACACCGAGGTCCGCGATCACGCGCGGCCGTGTTTCCACGAGGAAGATCTGGCGGCGTTTCGCAAGCATGCCGGGTTCGAGATCCCCAAGGAAGTCGCGACGTCGCGCGGCGTGGACTACACCAAGCTGGACGGATTTCCCGCTTCGCGCGTGATCCCCGACGACCATCCGCTGCTGGTCTACTACCGCTGGTACTGGCAGTCCGGCGACGGCTGGAACCTGCTCAATTCGCGGGTGCACGAAGGTCTGGCGACGATGGGCCGGCCGGACTTCTGGACCTTCCACGACCCGGCGGTCCGCGTGGCGCGGGTTTCCGGCAGCGGCGGCGGCGTGGACGTGCTCAGCCAGTGGACGTACTCGTACCCGGACCCGCTCCGAATCGGGGTGGCGACCGACGAGTTGCTGGCCACGGCGGCGGCTTCCGAGCGGCCCCAGCAAGTGATGAAAATGACGCAGGTCATCTGGTACCGCAGCCAGACGGCGCCGGAGCCGAAGTCCCCCGAGGCGGCCTTGCCGTACCGGGCGGCGTGGGAGATTGAACAGCCCGACGCGCCGTTCATCACGATTGCCCCGCTGCACTTGCGGGAAGCGTTCTGGACCAAGATCGCCCGGCCGATCCGCGGGATCATGTACCACGGCTGGCAGTCGCTGGTGCCTTGCGACAGCCCGGGCGGCTATCGCTACACGCATCCGGACACCCAGCACGAACTGGCGCGGTTGATCCGGCAAGTCATCCGTCCGTTGGGGCCGACGCTGTTGCAGACGCCTGGCGCCCGGTCCGACGTGGCGCTGCTGGAGAGTTTCGCGTCCGAGATGTTCGCCCGCCGAGGCACCTTTGGCTGGGGCGGCGGCTGGACGGGCGACTGCCACCTGGTCCTGCAGTACGCGCACCTGCAGCCGGAGATCGTCTTGGACGAGACCGTCGCCGCCCGCGGCTTGGACGGCTACCGCGTGCTGGTCATGCCGGACTGCGACGTGCTGACCGCAGCCGTGGCAGCCAAAATCAAGGCGTTTCAAGCGGCAGGCGGCATCGTCGTGGGCGACGAGCGGACTTGCCCGGCGATTCAGCCGGACATCACCCTGGCCGTCTGCCAGCGGACCGGCCGAGCCGACGCCGACAAGCAAGCCTTGCAGGCCCGCGCCGCCGAACTGCGAGCCAAGCTCGACAGCCGTTATCGCCGTGCGGTGGACACGTCCCATCCGGACGTCGTACCCTACTTGCGCAAGTCCGGTGCGGCGGATTACGTGTTCTTGGTCAACGACCGCCGCGAATACGGACAGTATGTCGGACAGCATGGATTGGTGATGGAGAACGGCTTGCCCGCCGAGGTGACCGTCAGCTTGCAGCGCGAGGGCGGTGCGGTGTACGACCTGGTCGACAGCCGTCCGGTGGCGGCGCAAACCGCTGACGGCCGCCTCGAATTCTCAGCGGCCCTGGGCCCCTGCGACGGCGGACTGTTCCTGGTCTCTCCCCAGCCGATCGCCGGGGTGCGCGTGGCTACGCCGGAACAGGTCGTGGCTGGCACGCAGGCCCGTTGCGTGGTGCAAATCGTGGACGCCGCGGGCCAACCGCTGCCCGCCGTGGTGCCCGTGGACATCCAGATTCGTGATCCGGCCGGCCGGTTAGCCGAGTTCAGCGGGGCGTACGGCGCAGGCAACGGCGAGGTTGAACTCGTCCTGGACATCGCGGCCAACGATCCGTTCGGGATCTGGCAAGTCGCGGCACGGGAACTCGCCTCCGGCCAATCGGCGCAAGGCTACTTCCGCGTTGCCTCCCCGACGCCGTGGCCCCCAGCCGCCGGCCCGATTCCGGCGGAGTTGGCCAAGCCGGAGCAGCCCAAGGGCTGACGCGCTCGCTTTTCATTGGAGCGTAGACTGGCGGTGTCGTCCGGACTTGCCTCGTACCACAATCGGGAGGACTGCCATGACACAGCGATCACTGGCTTGGCTGGCGGGAATTGCCATCTCGCTCATCGGTGGCGCGTTCTGCTCCGGCCAAACTGTGCCGGGGGAACTGCCGGTTGGCTCAGGTGGCGGCTACATCCCCGGCGGCGACTCGGGGCAGATGAACGCATCCGGCGACCAGCCAACGCGGCAAGTCGCCCCCAGCACCGACCCGAGGCGACAGAAGTTTATCGACACGATGTTCCGGCAGATCGGACAATTGAAGCCGACCGATTGGCCAAAGAAGAGCCTTGACGATTACTTCGTCCTTGGGACCGCCGACGTAAATGTCCGCACGCTGGATGCCGGGGTTTGTTTTGAGGCTCGCCAGGGGCAGCGATCGGTTGCGGAGTACCTGGTCGATTACTTGCTCGCCGCCCCGGAAGAGACGTTCCGCAAGTGGCACGTCTTCTCGCGGCACAAGGACGGCGCGGTCGCAGAACAGGCGTTGGCGCAGCTCCGACTGCAATACGACCAAAGCCTGTCGTATCAAGCTCAGTTGCGGGAGATCTACGCGGCAAAAACCATGCGCCGCACGTGACGGCGCTGAACGGGCGGCTGTGTGTCACGGCCGAGGGTAGTCAGTTGTCGAGCGGGTGTCCGCGGCGCTCCGTTCCGCTCGCTTCCGGGGGCCGCCCGGGCGTCGCTTCGGCTCGGATTCCGATCGCGGCAAGCTCCCGTCACCGAACCGCCCCCTCCGCTGCCTCCCCCTCGATCTCCGTCGTCAACCGCACCGCCTCATTCCACGCGGCTGCCTGCGACTCCGCTCTGGCGACAATCTTCTGCTCGCCCCGGTGCGCGTACACCATCCAGACCAGCCGGCCGCTGTCCGGGTCCGCGTAGGTCGTGTCGCCGATCTTCCAGCCCGCGTCGTGCAAAAGCGAGTAGGCGGCGTCGGAAGTCAGCGGCACAAGCATGGCGGCTACCTGTCCTCGTCGCGTGGCGAACGTGGGGTGGCGTCGCTCTTGAGGTCACCGAGCGCGTATTGAATGCCGCTCAGGTAGTGCATCAAGATCGGCGCCTGCCAATAAACGTCTTTCTGGTGCCCCAAGGCGGAGTAGAACACGCGGCCCTCCCCGTAGCGCCGAATCCACGCCAAGGGAACATCCTGGTCTTTCGTGACGCCCGGTTTGTTCATGTCGGTTTGCGCCGTGTCGAGGCTCAACAGCACCCGGACCCTCTGCCGCGAGAAATCCCTGAACACAAAAATCTCGTCGCTGTGCGTGAACGACGCCGCGGTGAAGGACCGCAGCAGCGGATGGTCGGGTTCTTCCAGACGGATCACGACCGTACTCCCGACGTTCCACGGATGGCTGATCGAATAGCCGCCCAGCAGCTCGGTGTACTCCGGCCAGTCGAGGTGCGCGGCGCAGTGGATGCCGACTAGTCCTCGGCCGCTACGGACAAATTCCAGCAGGTTGGTCCGCCGCTGTGCGTCGGCGATCGGGTTGCCGCAGTTGTTGTTCATGACCACCGCGTCAAACTGGAAGAGCCGTTCACGGTCAAAGAACGCCGGATCGTCGCTGAGCGTGGCTGTGTAAGCGCCCGTCTTCTCACCCATGATCCGCAAGGCCGCTTCGCCCCACGGAATCGAGTCGTGAACGAACCCATCGGCTCGGG
>CAIYOB010000444.1 GCA_903927685.1 uncultured Planctomycetaceae bacterium | reverse complement strand
GATCGCCGACGCGATTTCCCGCCTGCCGGACCAGATCCGCAGCCTGCTGGAAGCCTCGGCCCGGGACTGGGCCGCACATCAGGCCGCCCAATCCCGGTCCGGTCTCTCCGCCTGGTTCCGCCGCTGAGTTGCCGACTTGGCGGCTAGTGCATTCCCGACTGGCCAGTGAGTTGCTTGGCCAACTCGCCGACGACGTGCTTGGCGTCACCGAACAGCATGTACGTGTGGTCGGCAAAGTACAGCGCGTTCTCGATGCCCGCGAAGCCGGGGTTCATCGAACGCTTGATGCAGTAACACGTGCGGGCTTTGTCGGCATGGATGATCGGCATGCCGTAGATCGGACTGTTCTTGTCGGTCCGGGCCGCCGGGTTCACCACGTCATTCGCGCCGATCACCAACGCCACGTCGGCCTGGGGCAGATCGCGGTTGATGTCGTCCATATCGACCAGCCGATCGTAGGGAATCTCGGCTTCCGCCAACAGGACGTTCATGTGGCCCGGCATGCGGCCGGCGACGGGATGGATCGCGAACCGGACGTCGATTCCGCGTTTGGTGAGTTCGTCGTACAACTCGCGCACCCGGTGCTGCGCCTGGGCCACGGCCATCCCATAGCCCGGGATGATCACCACGAGGTTGGCCTGCTCCATCATCTGGGCGGCTCCCTCGGCCGTCTCGCTCTTGGCGGTCCGCTGCTCGGCCTCGCCCCCGGCCTGCTGGACCTGTCCGAAGGCTCCGAACAGCACGTTGGCGAACGAGCGGTTCATGGCCTTGCACATGATGATCGACAGTATCAAGCCCGAGGAACCGTCCAGGGCCCCGGCCGTGACCAGCAGCTTGTTGTCCAACACAAAGCCCATCGCCACCGCCGACAGCCCGGCATAGGCATTCAGGATCGAAATCACCGTGGGCATGTCCGCCCCGCCGATCGGCATGACAAGCATCCAGCCGAAATTCAGGGCCAGCAAGACGATCAGGCAGAACAGGACGGGCGACCAACTGCGATCCGGGACCATAATCAGCACGATCCCCAGCACCACAGCCAGCGCGAACGCCGACAGATTGACCACGTTCTGACCGCGGTACAACCAGGGGCGTTGCGGGATCCACTTCAGTTCCTGCAGCTTGCCGGCGGCGATCAGACTGCCGGTGAACGTCAGGTAGCCGAGGATGATCTCCGCGATGATCGCCGTCATGCGAAAGGCGGTCAGGTTGGGCGAGCCCTCCTCGCCAAACCAGTAGAAGTACTTGGCGGTGCCGACCAGTCCGGCGGCCAGACCGCCAAAGGCGTGCGACAGCGCGGTTCGCTGCGGCACGGCGGTCAGCGGCACGCGCGACAGCCAGACCCCGAGGACCGCCGCGGGCAGGATGGGTACAATGATCCACCAATGCTCGCTCACCCCGGGCCCGGCCCAGGTGGCGACCACCGCCACGACCATCGCCGCGACGCCCGCAAAGATCCCCCGCCGCGCCGTCTTCGGGTCGCTCATCCAGTGCAGCGAGAAAATGAACAGGGCCGTGGCCAGCAGATAGGCAAGTTGAATGAGCGTGTTCATGCCTTGCCTCCCTGGCGCGTCTTGAACATCTTGAGCATCCGGTCGGTGATCAAGAAGCCGCTAATAATGTTGGTCATCGACGCAAACAGGGCCACGGCGCCCATCACCCGAATGGCCATGGGATAGTGCTCTCCGCCGGCGACGATGATGGCTCCCACCACCGAGATCGCGGAGATCGCGTTGGTGAGGGACATCAGCGGGGTATGGAGCAACCGCGATACCCGCCCGATGACGCCCACGCCGATGAACGTCGCGAGCATGAACACGAACAGCATGGACATGAAATCCATCGAGACCGGGCCACCGGCGTGCTCGGACGCGGCTGCCGGTCCCTCTGCGGCGGCGGCGGGCAGAATCAGCGTCGCCCAAGCGAGCAGCCCCCACCCTCTGATCCTCGACAACTGCAACGGTCTCAACGCTGGTCTCCTTGTTACGGGTGTCTATCCGAATTCAGCCGTCGCGGCCCTTCAGCTGGGGCGACAGCGAGATTGACGCTGGCAGCGGTCAGGCTACCCCCAACGCCGCACGGGCCGCCTCGTGAAGCACCTGTCCGTCGTGCGTGACGGCGGCTCCCTTCTGGATCTCGTCGGCCAGATCCAGGCGGAAGGAATTGTCCTGCCAGAATGCCAGGACGAAAGTCGTCAGGTTGCGGGAATACAGCGTGCTGGCGTCGCGGGGCATGCTGGACGGCAGATCCAAGGGGCCGATGATTTTCACGCCGTTCTCGACCACCGTCTCGCCCGGGCGGGTCAGTTCGCAGTTTCCACCGGCCTCGGCGGCGAGATCCACAATCACCGAACCGGGCTGCATCTTGAGCACCGTCTCGCGCGAGATCAGCCGTGGCGCCTTGACGCCGCCGATCAGGGCGGTCGTGATGACCACGTCATTCGCGGCGCACTGGGCGTCGATCAGTTCGCCTTGCTTGCGATAGAAGTCCGCCGACAGCTCCTTGGCGTACCCGCTGGCCGTCTGGGCGTCTTCCTCGCTTTCCACGGCGACGAACTTGCCGCCCACGCTCTGCACCTGTTCGGCCACCACGCTGCGTGTATCGGTCGCCGTGACCACCGCCCCCAAACGCTTGGCGGTCGCGATCGCCTGCAAGCCGGCCACCCCGGCGCCGATCACGAACACCTTGGCGGCAAAGATGGTTCCGGCAGCGGTCGTGAACATCGGAAAGTACTTGGCCAACTCGTTGGCGGCAATCAGCACGGCCTTGTAGCCGGCGATGTTGGACATCGCCGACAGCGTGTCCATCGACTGGGCCCGCGTGATGCGCGGGATGCAGTCGGTCGAAAAGGCCGTGACCTTGCGCTCGGCCAGCGCCCGCACGGCCTCCAGGTTCTTGATCGGCAGCAGCGTTCCCAGCAGCATCGCCCCCTCGCGGCAGCGCGCCACCGCGGCTGGCGTCGGCGGCTGGACTGTCAGCACCAGATCGGCCTCGCCGTACAGCTTGCCGGGATCGCTTTCGATGGTCGCCCCCACCGCCCGGAACGCGTCGTCGGCGAAACACGAGGCCAAACCGGCTCCGCTCTCCACCGTCAACGAAATCCCCTTGCCTATCAACTTCTTGCAGGATTCGGGCACGAGCGCCACACGCAGCTCGCCTTTCCGGCTTTCCTTCGGTACTGCGATCTTCATAACATCCTCTTTCGGTCACCGGCCCGGGGCCGCCGTCGCGGCATGCATCCCCAGGTAGACTCAGCCCAAAACCAATAGTTTAACACCGCCCCGACGGGCGTAAAGCCGCCGCCGCGGGAAAAGACTGGCTTTCCGCCGCCGGGCCAAAAAGAAACGCGGAGTGCCGGAGCACTCCGCGTTCGCGGTCTTTCAGCCACCTGTCGTCACGTCTACTGGACTAGCCCTTGCCGCCGCCCAGTTCGGCATCCATGTCTGCCATCGACGCGGTTTCCTTCTTGGAATTCCGGATCGCCCAGACGATCAGGCCGATGAAGACGAGGCACAGCATGGCGCCGATGAACCCGTTGGGCGGAGTGCCCGTGGCGGGGTTGATGTCCCCGGCCATGTTGTAGGACAGCACCACGCTGGTCAGCGAGAGCATGGCCACCATGTTCATCACCTTGACCATCGGGTTGATGGCCGGGCCGGCCGTGTCCTTCAGAGGATCCCCGACCGTGTCGCCGGTGACGGCGGCGCGATGTTTCTCCGAGCCCTTGCCCAGATTCTGGGCCGGATCCCGCGGCTCGTCTTCGATCATCTTCTTGGCGTTGTCCCACGCCCCGCCGGCGTTGGCCATGAACACGCCGAGCATCACGCCCGACACGATCATGCCAGCCAGGAAACCACCCAGGGCGAACGGGCCCAGCAGCAAGCCGACCAGGATCGGGCTGAGCACGCCCAGCAGCGCCGGGCCGATCAATTCGCTCTGGGCAGCGTTGGTGCATAGATCCACCACCCGCCCGTAGTCCGGCTTCTTCGTGCCGGCCCAGATCTCCTTGTCGCGGAACTGGATGCGGCATTCCTTAATGATGTAAAACGCCGCCCGGCCCACGGCCCGGATCAGCATCGAGCTGAACAACCAGGGCACCGTACCGCCGATCAGCAGGCCGATCAGCACCTTCGGCTCGGCAACCGTCAACAGCGCCGAGTACTTGTCGTACTGGGCCTGGGACATTTCCATGATCTTCTCTTCCGAGCCCATGGCCAGGGTGGCGATGAAGCTCGCGAACATCGACACGGCCGCGATCACGGCCGAACCGATCGCGATCCCCTTCGTCTCGGCCTTGGTGGTGTTGCCCACCGCGTCCAAGTCGGCCAGGATCTGCCGCGCCCGCTTGTAGTTCTCTTCGCCCATCTCTTCGCGTTCGTAGCCCATTTCGCCGATGCCATTGGCATTGTCGGCGACCGGCCCGAACACGTCCATCGAGATGGTGTTGCCGGTCAAGGTCAGCATCCCGATGCCGGCCATCGCCACGCCGTACGCGACAAAGACCGCCGACGTCCCGGTGTAGCAGAAGACCGACAGGGCAATCGCCGCCGCCAGCACGATCGTGGCCATCACGGCCGATTCATAGCCGACCGCAAAACCTTGAATGATGTTCGTCGCATGGCCGGTCTCGCAAGCGCGGGCCAGGCTCTTGACCGGGGGATGGCTGGTGTGGGTGTAATAGCTGGTCAGCTTGTTCAACGCAATGGCCAACACGATGCCGATAAAGCAGGTGATGATCGGCCGCGTGTCCGCACCCAGCAGCATGTACCAACCGCCGATGATCTCGTGGTTGTCGTTCAGGGTGAAACCGCTCGCGGCTTGCGGGTACTGCACAAAGTAGGCCGGGTCGAACCGCAAGTAAGCCAAGCCGAGGATCACAAAGCCGGCCACGGAGATGGCGGACCCGATCCAGAACCCGCGATGGACGCTGTGCAGGGCCGTGTCGGACGTGTCGTTCGGACCCGCCTTGACGGTGTAGGTGCTGATGATCGAACCAAGCACGCCGATGCCGCGGACCAGCAACGGGAAGATCACGCCCTTGTGGCCGAAACTGGCCATGCCCAGGATCATCGCCGCGACGATGGTCACTTCATACGACTCAAAAATGTCGGCCGCCATACCGGCACAGTCACCGACGTTGTCGCCGACGTTGTCCGCGATGGTCGCCGCATTGCGAGGATCGTCCTCGGGAATGTCGGCCTCGACCTTGCCAACCAGGTCCGCACCGACGTCCGCCGCCTTGGTGTAAATACCGCCGCCGACACGCATGAACAACGCCAACAGAGTCCCGCCGAAACCGAACCCGAGCAACGCTTCATAGGCTTGTTCGCCGTAGATCAGGAAGATGCACGTGCCGCCGAGCAGGCCCAAGCCGTCGGTCAACATGCCCGCCACCGTCCCGGTGCGGTAGCCCAGCTGCATGGCTTCGCCGTAGCTGTTGCGAGCGGCGGTGGCCACGCGCAGGTTGCCGGCGGTCGCCAGCCGCATGCCGACGAAACCGACGCACCAGCTGAACAACGCACCGACCAGGAACGCCCCGGCCCGGCCCCAAGCAAAGACCGGATCTTGATACTTGGTAAAGTACAAGGCGACCGTGATCACGATGATCAACGGGCCGATCTTACGGAACTGGGCCCCCAGGTAGGCGTTGGCGCCCTCGCGAACCGCGTCGGCGATATCCTGCATCTTCTTGGTGCCCTGGGGAGCCTTCAAGACCTGGCTCCGGAGCATCAAGGCATACGCCAACCCGATGATGGCGATGATCAGCACGGCGATCAGGCCCGTACGTTCCAAGGCATTGTACTTTTCGTGGTTCAGCAACGGCTCAAAGAACTTGAAAGCCTCGCCGTGGCCGTGGGCGGCCGGCGCCGCCGCCGCCGTCTCCGCCTCGCTCGCAAACGCAGGAAGCCACAGATAGCCCCCCAAGAATGCCAGAGACAGGGCAAGCAGGAATGCCGTCCTGGCGTGCTTACTTTGTACCGCACCTCGGATTCTACCTAACATGGGACCTCTTAACCTTTCGTGTAAGAACAGGGTACTAGACCGCAAAGTATATATATTCTGAGAGCGGATGCACTAGGGGGTGTTTCGCGGGCAGAAAAGATCCTGAATCGAAAGCAGAGCGTAAGGACAAAATCGCCAAGAATCAAGGGGACCGGGACGGGCTGAGCCTATCCTGTCGCTGCGTGACCGCCGGGCTGCTGGCGGACCCGCTGCAGCCACTGGTAGGTAAGCCGGACGCCGTCTTCCAGCGGCGTCGGACGGTACCCCAGCTCGCATTCGGCTTTTTCCGAGCAGAAGGCCCAATCGACGAGAAACGTTCGGACCCAGCCGGGCGTAATCGTGGGGTACACGCCAAACCACTGGGCTCGTTTTTTCTGGAGCCAGGCGAATAGCAGCGGCGTGAAATGCAGCAGGGGAATCTGCCAGTGGCTTTTGCCGCTGACGCGGTCGACCGTGCGGAAAAACTGCTTCAGCGAGGCGTTTTCGCCGCCCAGGATGTACCGTTCGCCGGTCCGTCCACGTTCCATGGCCAGCAGGTGGCCTTGCACGACATCGTCCACCAGAACGTAATTGCCCAGATTAACACCCCGGTTCAACAGCACGGGCACGCGACCTCGATCATAGTCGTCAATCAGCCGCGCCAGCGCATTGCCTTCGGTCAGATGGCCCGGGCCATAGACCCGAGTCGGATTCACAATCACCACCGGAAAGCCCTCGGCCGCCGCCCGCAAAGCCTCCTGTTCGGCAAGCGCCTTGGTCTCCTCGTATTCCGTCAGGTATGCTGGCGTGCTGCGGGGCATCATCTCGTTGCCCAGCACTCCCGGTAGGGTCGGGCCGAGCGTGACGATACTGGAGGTCCAGACCACCCGCGCGACGCCTTGCCGTCGGGCAGCGTGAAAGACGTTTCGCATGCCCTCGACGTTCAAACGGTAGTAAATCTGGGGATCGGGAGCCCAATTCTTGGCATACGCGGCCAAGTGAAACACGCGGTTGCAGCCGTCCATGCCGCGCTGTAGCGAATCCAGGTCCGTAATGTCGCCGCGGACGATCTCGACGAATTCGTGTTCCAGCGGTCCGGGCTGGCCGGGGCCAAGACCGGGCGGCGGCTCGATGCGGTCGCGGCGGCTGAGCGCCCGTACCCGCTGGCCCTGCTCGACCAAAGCCTGGACCAGACGCGTGCCAATAAACCCGGTGGCGCCGGTGACGAAGACTTTGTCGCGAACATCCATGCGGAGAATCCCTTCGAGCCGGAGGCTTGACGACGGCTGTACAGCCCCGGGGCCATGCAGCACAATGGCGAATGTATCGACTGCCCGCGAATCGGCCAAGGGCAAGTGCGGGCGGAGGCACGGGGGGTATGCCTGAGCCCTTCCGCTGAACGACGACAGGAGCATTACGATGAATCCACTGGCATTCGCTCTGCTTACGCTCAGCCTGAACGAAGATGTCCTCGATGACTTCCGCTACGCCGACACCGCTACGGCCGAGGTCGTCTGGACCTCCACGCCGGCCAAGCCGAGCGTCCAGGTCGCCGATGCCGAAGGCCGGGCAGTGCTGCAACTGTCGGCACCGTTTCAAGAGCAGCCGGATCTGCCACGGGTGTGCCTGGATCGGCGCGTCGAACTGGACTTGACCGCGGCCGGAGGTTTTGCGCTTGAAGCGCAAGCCGAACCGCCCGAGGCGCTGGCTCATGTGACCTTGTACTTCCACAGCGTAAACGGCTGGTATGGCGCCGGCGGTCAGGCGACCAAACCCGGCTGGCAACGGCTGGCCTTTCCCAAGTCTTCGTTCCGCACCGAGGAGTCTCCGGCGGGCTGGGACAAGATCGACGGGATCCGGATCGCGTTCTGGCGTGGCGACCGGTCCGCCCTGGCCAACGCCGTCATTCGCGTGCGGCGGTTGGCGGCCGTCCAGCAGGATCTGGCAGTGATCGTTCCGGCGCCCACCGATGGCGCGGACGATGCGGAACTGCGCTCGGCCCGCGGATTTGTCGACGAGTTGGAGGGGATGCTCACAAACCTGGGGCTGACTGCCGATACGCTTGACGAACGGATGCTCGCCGCTTCGCAAGGCCGGGCGTTGGGCCGGCGGCCGGTTGCCGTGCTGGCCTATAATCCCCGCTTGAACGACGAGACGGCCCAGGCCTTGGTGAACTATGTCGAGCAGGGCGGCAAGCTGCTGGTGTGCTACCAGCTGCATCCCTCGCTCGCGGCGGCCTTGGGGTTCTCGCGGGGCGAGTACGTGCGGCCGGAACGTCGCGGCCAGTTGACGGAGATTCGGCTGCAAGCCGAGGGCGTGGCTGGACTGCCGGCCAGCGTCCGGCAAGCGTCCTGGAACATCACCACCGCCAAGCCCCTGGCACATCATGCCCGAGTGGTCGGCTGGTGGCACGACGAGGCCGGCCAGCCCAAGAT
>CAIYOB010000443.1 GCA_903927685.1 uncultured Planctomycetaceae bacterium | reverse complement strand
TGGAGTTGGCTCCGAAGTGGCGTCGGCTGTTGACCAGCGCGGTGACGGAGGAAGAGTTGAAGGTCCTTCGGGGTCATGAGCGCACGGGCCGTCCCTTGGGCGACGATGATTTCCTGGTTCGCCTGGAGAAGAACCTCGGCCGTGTCTTGCGACGGCAGAAACCCGGCCGAAAAGGCAAGGAGCGACAGAAATAAATATGGTGTCCCCGGAATTCCTGAGCAGGGAACTGCTGAATCACTGGGAGAGCCTCTTATCCGCGAATGGGTCCGGTGTGGAGATTTCCAAGTTTCGATTTCTCCATTTCGAGTGATACTTTGTCATGACTATCGATGGAATTGTTCTTCCGGGCACAGAACCAACTGCGATCAATAACCGCGGCTTTGTCTATGTTGAGCTGTTGCGGGGCGAGGACCCCAATGATGTTACCGACGCGGCTGCGGACGCTGTTCTCAAGAGGGAGCGGCGACCGGCGGCAGGTGGAACATTTCACTACTTTTTCATCATAGGGACCCCAGAGGGCGAACAATTTGCGTGTTTTACATACAACGGCGATATTCTCGGTTGGTGTGACGTGTGGCGAGATTTTGCCTCGTCGACTGGACGAGGAGTCGGGGAGGTCCTGAATGATGCACTTGTCGTTTCTGACGGTCGTCGCGTCAACCTCGACGATTGTCACATACGGCTCGAACGCTGATGGAGCGAGGTTAAAAAAAGCTGGTTCTTCCGGGATTACCGTGGGTCGTTGTTAACGTACCGCATTTGTGTCCACCTATACTCGTCCAGCGAGTTTCCTTTGCCACAGAAGGGTAGTTGCGACACCTCTGGATGTGGGCAGATCGAGAGATCAAGCCGCGCGGCGGCCGCGCCGGGCTTACTGTAATCGGTGCCGGAGGCGGATTTGCGTATGGTTACAAGAGAGGCGGGCTTGAGAATGCGTTATTCTACGGCGGATTGGGAAACGGCGCTGGCGACTTGCTCAGCGTCCGTTTTATCAAGTGCCATATCGCGGGCACCCCGGTGCATGTACCTTTGGACGATGCCCCGCCTGAAGCTGAACAGTTGGTGGCCGCGGGACCACCGTTGGCGGACGGGAGAAGTCAGTTCGGAGACGGCTGGTGGCGCAATCCAGTCGGCGTTGGTTTGTTGGCAGCCGGGGCCGCTGGATTGGCGGCAGGCCAAAGCTATCGCCGACGTCGGCGCTGTGAGGAACAGGCCCGGGACTACGCTTGCTCCGTTGACTCCGCAATCAGTCAGCAGGACTCTTGGCTGGACTCCCTTGCGGACGAGCTTTGCGGATTGCTGGCGGGTCGCGGCGGCTCGAGACAGCCGCACGCAAGGCCCAACTTCGTTTCCGCCGGGCCGATTCACTGATAGACCGTTAAGTTGCTGAAAACAGGGTACTCCAAACATGACATGGAAAAACGACAATCGCGATCGCTGGCTGAATTCGTTCAGTTGGCTGTGGCTGTTGGTTTTCGGTGGGCTGGGCGGGTATCGTCTACCGCGCTCTAAGGTACGACGAAATTCGTGGAACATTTGAGAACGGCCTTTTCGCAAAGAACCCTGTGGCCCGAAAATCTGCACTTCAACATGTCTTGGAAGGAAGCAATCCGGACTTTGCTTCGCAGTTTATCTCAGCGACGCGCAACAGGCAGTTGGCAGAGAAATGGGCAAGGAAGGCTGGAACCGCAGTTGCTGCAATTGACCTTCGCCGGTTAGACACGTCGGTTTCTGACCTCTCAAATTCTGCGGGACGCGTAAGGTATCTCGGGGACGCATCAAGAGTCCTTCCGGGCCATGACATTCATCGGGCGAATAGACTCGCTCGCGGCGCAAGTGAGCTGTTGATCGAGCAACATGTGACCCGGGAAGCGATTGTTGGTCTTAAACTTTTCAACCAATAGCCCTGGCCCAAAATGAAGCCAAACCCTGCACAAACCAAGCTGCGCGAGATCATGGAAACAGATCTATTCTGCACGGAGCTGCGCACATCGCTCATGTGGGATGACGCCAAGTACCAAGAACTCGTTCAGCTCATGAAAGAAGTACTGAACGAACTCGATGGACAAAGACAAGTTCCACGCTGGCTCGTGGGTGTTTTCGGATCGACGATTCGTCTAATAGAGGGCATCTCCAAACGGCCAGACCTCACATTTGCTCAAGGGCTTAATCTGTCGTTTGCCGACTTAGAGGAGCGCCGCCGTCACTTATTCCTTCTTCGGGCCTGGTTTGAGGGTGGGGTGCGGCCTCCTGGCATCTGAAGTCACCAACAGAGAATACGACACAGAGCGCAGCGCGAGAGGGGAGGTGAACCTGCAGTTCGACATGCGGCAGGCGATTGAGGTCAGGTGTGTTGGTCCAGCGACTTCCGGATGGCTTAGGTGGGTGGATGGACTGTGAATAAGAGTGGTGGAAGCAGGATGGAAGGCGTACGGCTGCGAGCGCCGCCGGAGATTGTTCATTGACAATTCGGTAGCAGATCGGGGCCGAACGATCGGTTGGGGCAGACCGCCAGCGCGACAAACGCTGCGGGCTCGCGTGCCCTACGCCGCGCGACGCACCGTGACATTCGGCAGGTGCTTGCGAACGGCTTCGAACTCGACGTACAGTTCGAACCGCTGGCCAGGCCGGCCGCGGATCGGGACACCGGGCCGAGCGCACGGTGACCTCGCTGGCCAGTTGGGTCGCGGCTCGAATCGCGGGTAGCGGCAGGTGGGATGGCGGCCCTGGTAGACCTCGTCGGGCGTGCTGCCCTTGAGCGTCATGTGCGGGCGATGGCCGTTGTACCAGCTGGCAAATGGCTTGAGTTCCGCGCGCATCTTCTCGCGTCGCACAGGGACCAGGGTCGCTCCCGCGCTTGGATCAGGCGAACAGCGGGACTGTCCTGCTTCCAGGGAACAACGCGGGCTGGACCGGAAAAGGTGCAGACCGGAAAAGGTGTCAGGAACCGTTTCTTGACAGAAAGGGCCGGTTTGAGTAGAGCTTGGACATGGGAAGACCGAAACGAGCAGCCGATGGGGGATTGGTTTACCACGTTACGAACCGTGCCAACGCGTGGATGACGATCTTCGAGGACGACGAGGATTACGCGGCTTTCGAGCAGGTGCTCGAACAGGCCGTGGCTCATCGGCACAGTACCGGGAGCGGCCACGTGTACCAAGGACGGTTCAAGTCCTTTCCGGTGCCAGAGGATGAGCATTTCTACACGGTTTGCCGGTACGTCGAGCGGAACGCGTTGCGAGCGAATCTTGCCCCTGGCGCCCAACGCTGGCGTTGGGGCTGTCTGCATCGCTGGAAACAGGGCACCGCCAAGGAGAAGTCGTTGTTGGCGGCTTGGCCGTTGCCGCGTCTGGCGGGTTGGGTCGAGCACGTCAACGGACCGCAAACGGAGGCGGAGTTGGCGACGCTGCGTCGTTGCGTGCAACGCGGCAGACCGTTCGGCGCGGGAGCTTGGTGCGACCAGATCGTCCGCCGCCTGGGCCTGCCCACCTTTTCTGCCGCGTCGCCCAGCGGCCGTTGGTAGTCTGTCCAGGCTTCGGAGTGGTCCCAGGCGATTTCGTCCGGGTCCAGTTCGAAGTACGGCGTCTGATCGCGACCCGAGTGCTGGCCGCCGTGGGACGAGGCCGGGTGGTGAAGCCCACCGCGCCACCTTGTAGCGGCAGCTGGAGCGACTGCCCACGGGCGGTTGACAGAAGGTTGGAACGACAACAAAATGACGACGTGAAGACGAT
>CAIYOB010000442.1 GCA_903927685.1 uncultured Planctomycetaceae bacterium | reverse complement strand
GGTCGCGGAGAACCTGGTCCGGCTTCGCAACTACATCGCTGCCGACCCGCACCGGCCCTCGCTCGCGATGCGCACCGCGGGCTTCACTCGGGCTCTGGAGTTCGCGGTCCGGACGGACCTCGCGCCGTTGTATGCGGCCTTTGACGATGCCGGCTCGCCGGCATTCTTCCGGGCACTCCTCCTGCAAGTACTGGTTCGTATCCATGCGCCCGGTGTCGAGGACCTCTGCTGGACTTGCGCGCTCGACCCCACGGGTGGCGACCTGGCTACGGCGGGGGCCCGGCTGCTTGCGTGTGTGGAGACGTCCCGGCCGCGGCCCGGGGACATGCTGCGCGTACTCGAGACAGCTACCGGAGACCGCGCAATCCATGCGTTGCGTGCCTCGGCACGGCATCTGGATGACGAGGTCCGCCGCAGGATCGAGGAACTCGTGCGGACCGGCGACGACGTGAATGTGCGCGTTGCCGCCGTCCATGCCGCAGGCGCATCCGGTGCGCAGTCCTTCCTCCGCACTCTCGCGGCAGTTCCGCCGGTTCCGTCTTCCGTGCCGCTCGCGCCGGACAGCCTCGTGAAGCGGACGGCAGTCTTCTGCCTCGACCCGCGGGATCCGGCCACGGCGCCGTTGGCACAGCGCATTGCGGAAGACCCTGCCGAGGACCCTGGTATCCGTCGTAAGGCGATTGTAAAGCTTGCGCAATGTGGCGTGCCTGGGGCTGAAGACTGTGTGGCCTCGCTCCTGCGGTCTACCCCGGACGAGGATCTTATTGTGGTCGGCGGGTGCGCTGAGGCATTGCTGATGATCGGCACGCCCACTGCGCGGGCAGCGGTTGAATCGCGTGCGGCGGCTTGTCGGGACGGGGAACTGGGGCGGATGCTGGACCATGCGCTGCACGCGGGGGAGGGGGCGTCATGAACGCACGACTTTTCCTTCTCGTGTTGCTGATGCTGGGAGCGGGTGGTGCCGCCTGCGCGCAGGAGATGGGCGACGCAATCTATCGGGATGGCGCGTTCGAGGTGGTCGGGACCTGGGGCGGCCTCAGCTTCGTCTGGCACGCGGGACTGCTGTACCACTACGACGGACGCAGTAACGAGCAGTACGTGATCCATGCCACCGGCGACCTGGACGATTCCGTCAAGGTTGAGCGGTTCACGCAGGATTTTGTGGGAGGCGACCGCTTTCTCGGCTGGCGAACCGAAAAGTCGTGGAGCTGGGGCGACCTGGATTGGACGATCCCGCCGAGCAAGTCCACGCGCTACGCGATCATCGACCACGCACTTGACCAGCTCCATGCGTATTATTGGAATTTCACGACCGAGTGGAAGCGGCCGAACGCCTATATCTTCGGCTACTTCATACCCGGCAATTTCCGTTGCGACGGCCTGGTCGAGTACTGCTACGAGAAAGTCGGGCTCGACATCAACTACGACCCCATCGCATTCTCAGGGGGGCCGATGGTGCAGATCCTAAGCATGGATGACTGCGTCAGGGACTGGCCGGTTGCGACGATGGTCTCGCCAGCCGCCTCCAACAGCACGCCCGCGAGCGCTCTGATCCAACCCTGGGGCGGTATCATGCTGCACGCCTCGGCCTCCGATGGCTGGAGCGATCCGGCCTACCGCGACCCCCTCACATTCTACGGGCAGGTCTACAAGGACGGCGCGTGGGGTGGGCCGTTCCTGATCGGCAAAGGATCGATGCTCCAGTATTTCACGATGAGCGAGGTCGGGGGCCTCTACCGCTTCTATTGCGCGGCGTACGACAACGCCGGGAACATCGGGATATCCGACAGCCGCTACGTGCTCTACGATCCGCCAACGGGGCACCTGCAGGTCTCGCTGGAGCCTCTGGCCGCACGGCAGGCAGGGGCTGCGTGGCGCGTCGACGGTGGCGCATGGCTGCCAAGCGGCACGAGTGTTGTCGTCCGGTCCGGATTCCGGTCGGTCGAGTTCAAGGCCGTCACCAACTGGACCGCGCCTTCGGCGAAGGCGCTACTTGTCCCCGAGGATGCGACTGCCACCTACACGGGTACCTACAGCGTCGCCCTTGGCGCGGTACAGGCCTTCATCCAGCCGGCGGGCGCGGTGGCGGAGGGAGCGGCCTGGAACGTTGATTACGGACCCTGGAGGACCAGCGGGTCGATCGAGTCGAACCTTCCCGCCGGGGCGCTGGTCCGCGTGGCCTACCAGTCGACGACCAACTGGGACGCGGCGGCTACAAACATTTTGACGGTCGTGGGTGATGCGGCGGTCGTAGTGACCGGGACGTTTACGCATGCGACCGGCGGTCTTCGCACCTTCCTGGATCCGCCTGCGGTGACGAACACGGCCCTCTGGCGTTTTGTCACCGCATCTTCGACGAGCGCCTGGTTCGGGTCGGGCGTTACCCTGCAGGGATACGATTCGGCGTTGACGGGCTCTGTCCAGTTCAACGCGGTGGCCGGATGGTCAAGCCCGTCGAACTTACCTGTGACCATCGTCCGCGGCGTGACGACCAATACGGCGACGTACCTGCAGCACGGTTCCGCACAAGTCTTCTTGCAGCCCTCGGAGGCGGTCGCCGACGGGGCGCGGTGGACGGTGACCGGCGTGACGCAGAACTGGTACACGAGCGGTGCGGTGGTAACGGGATTGTCGTTTGGTGCGGCGACGGTCTACTATCTGCCGTCTGCGCAAATGAGCAACACGTGGTGGCTCGCGCCTTCGAACGAAGCTATGACGATTCCGGCGGGCGGGATGATGACGGCCACTGGGCGCTACGCCGCGACGCGCGGAGCGGTGCGTGTGACGCTGGGGCCGGACGGCGCGATAGCCTCCGGCGCGATGTGGCAGCTTAGCGGATACCAGCCCGGCGTCTGGCGCACGAATAACCAGATTGTCGTCGGTGTTCCCACAGGAATGCAGGCGCTGGCCTTCGCCAGTGTCACGGGGTGGACGGCACCGGCTCCGTTCAGCGTGCGGATGAATGCGGGCGCCGAGACGCTCACCAACGCGATTTATGTGAAGACCTACTATCCGGCGCTCTACGTGGCGACGAATGGCGGGCATGCCTTCCCCTACACGAACTGGTCGATGGCCGCCACAAACCTGCAGGCCGCCATCGATACGGGGGGTACAAACTCGGTTGTCTGGGTGAGCAACGGTGTGTACCGAACGCGCACGCCGGTGGTGATCGGCACACCGCTGACAGTCCAGGCCGCCAACCCGCGCATGGCCATTCTCGACGGGATGCACACGGGCCAGTGTGTTATGCTGACCCATACATCGGCCTGCATCGCAGGGTTCACGGTTCGTAACGGGATGGCCAGCCATGGCGGCGGGATCCTCATGACGGGTGGCAGGGTGTCGAACTGCCTCGTGACCGCCTGCACGGCTGTCTATTACGGGGGTGGCGTCTACCTTGGCCGGAACTGCGAGATCGTCGACAGTACGGTTGCGAGCAACGTGGCGCAGACGAACGACGCGGGCGGCATCTACCTTGACCAGGGCGGATCCGTCGACCGGTGCACGGTCGTCTCGAATCTTGCGCGGAAAGCCGGGGGTGCCTTCGTCTATTGGGGCGGGACCGTGCGTAACAGCCTCTTTGCGCACAACCGCGCGGGCCACGTCTACAGCCTGCCGGAGAACGGAGACGGCGGAGGCGTACTCTTCTTCCTGCCGGGCGGACTGATGGAGAACTGCACCATCGTTGGCAACTCCGCGATCCAGGGCGGCGGTGCGTACCGGAATGCGGGCGGCCTGATCCGCAACTGCATCATCTACGACAACCTTGCCGACACATCGGGTAGCAACTATGTCGGCACCGGCGAGGGCACATTCTCCAGTTGCGTCGCCCCTTCCCTGGGTACGAATGCAGTAGCGGGGCCGCCGCTCTGGATCGATGCAGCGGCGGGCGATTTCCGCCTGCAACCCTCTTCGCCCTGCCTTGATGCCGGTACGAACCAGCCATGGATGTCCGTGGCGCGGGATCTTGAAGGCTATCCCCGCCAATCCGAAACCGTGGCCGACCTCGGAGCCTACGAGCGCAGCCCGCAGCACTTGGTGTGGGGTGGGGGCTCGCACAGTTGGCCGTACCTCAGTTGGTCGACAGCCGCAACCAACGTGCAGGCGGCCGTCAGCGCGGCGGGACATGCCGACGAAGTCCTCATGCGTTCCGGAGCCTACGCGGCTGTGGGCGATGTTGCGGTTGATAAGCGCATCCTCGTCGCGGGTGCCGATCCGGGTGCGGCTGCCGTCGTCGACGGCCGGGGCAGTAACCGCTGTTTCCTCGTCACGGCGGATGCCGCGATCTCCAACCTGACGCTGCGCAACGGCCGTGCGGACAGCGGGGCTGGGGTGTTCGCCACGGCCACGGGTTTCGTGATGCGCGCCTGCGTCGTCGCGAGCAACACGGCAACGTCATACGGCGGCGGCGTATTCTTCGCGGCAGCCGGCGGGCTCGTTGATCGCTGTCGGTTCACGGGCAATACGGCCACAGGCAGCCAGGGGGGTGCCGTCTATGCGCGCACAGGCTGCGAGGTGCGCAACTCGCTGATCGTCGGCAACCACGCGGACGAGGGCGGGGGCGTACAACTCTGCCAGGGCGGGCTGGTCGAGAGTTGCACGGTGGTCAGCAACAGTGCACGGCTGACCGGCGGCATCCGGTTCTATGAGGGTGGCGCGGCGCGGAACACGATTGCTTACTACAACGGCGAGGACATCGGTTGGTTCTTGTCCCCGGGAACGGCCACATGGTGCTGTACCCCATCGTTCGCGGGGACGGGCAATATTACGAACGCGCCGCAGTTCTCAAGGTATGGCGATTTCCATCTCGCGCCTTCCTCGGTGTGCCTCAACAGGGGTGTAACGCAGGTATGGATGGCCGCGGCGGCGGACCTCGATGGCTATCCCCGTGTCTCGGCGGCAGGTGTTGACATCGGATGCTTTGAACGCAGCCCGGTTCACTACGCCGCAATCGGCGGCTCGCCGCAGTGGCCGTTTGGTGCATGGGCGGAGGCGGCTACCGCAGTGCAGCCGGCCGTGGATGCGGCAGAACCGGGCGATACAGTGGTGATCAGCAACGGCACGTTTGCCGTCAGCTCTTCCGTCACGGTTGCAAAAGCGATCCTCGTCACCGGGTTCGGGACGGCCTCGAACACGACTCTCGATGCGGACTACAAAGCACAGGTGGCGGTGCTGTCCGCTGGTGCACAGCTGCGGCGCGTGACGTTGCGGCGCGGGTATGCCGCCGCAGCGCCGGGCGGCGGATTGTCGATTGCGGGTGGGGCGATCCTGAGTGAGGCGATTGTACGGGACTGCACGTCGGAGAACTCCGCGGGCGGGGTATGGATTGAAGAGGGCGGGCTCGTGGAGCGATGTGTCATCATAAACAACGAGTCGGGCCGTGACGGCGGGGGCGTTGCATTGAAGGGTGCGGGGGCGACGCTGCGTCGATGCTGGGTGGGAGGCAACCACGCCGGGACCCAGGGCGGCGGCGTAGCGGCATCGGGGGCGCTCGTCGAGAACAGCATTGTGGCGGCGAACACCGCTGTGGGCAGTGCGGGTGGGGCGCTGCTCGAAGACGCCACGCTCGAATCCTGCACGGTGGTCGACAATACTGCGCCATTCGCGCCCGGGGTGGAGGAGCGCACGGCAAGCGTCCTCCGGTCGATTATCGTGGGCAACGGGACGGGCAGTCAGAACGTGCCGAGCGGGTACGGAACGTGGGCTGAGAACTGCACGCACCCGGCCGTCGGTATCACCGATATCGACGAGGATCCCCTCTTCGTGAACTTCGGGGCGGGAGACTACCGGCTGAGCCTCGGATCGCCTTGCATCGACTCCGCCCGGCTGGAAATGGTCGAGGATTACTACGGTCAGGTCCGACCGCTCGACGGCGATGCCGACGGCGAACCCTTGCCCGATCGCGGTGCCTGTGAATACCTCCATGCGACAGCTGACTCCGATCGCGACGGTATGTACGATCAATGGGAGACTGCGAAGTTTGGCGACGCGACATGTGGCGTCGCGGCGGCGGATAGTGATTCCGACGACGTCACGAATCTTGCCGAGTTCCGCGCAGACACCGATCCGTGGGATAGCGAGTCCTGCCTGTGCTTTGTTTCCGCCCCTGCGCCGACGGGTGCGGTGGTCAACCTGCGCTGGATCGGTGGGGCGGCCGCGTGGCAGTTCCTCGAACGGGCAACGAACTGGGGCGAGTCGCCCGTGGGCTGGGTTGACGTGTATACGAACGCTCCACCGACAGGGATCACCAACCATCACGCCGATGTCGCTCCGCCGGGCCTCCTTATCTACCGTATCCGCGCGCACCGGTAGCCGGAAACTTCATGTTCGGGCATGGGCAGGAGGATCATTACCATCAGGATCACCCAATACATCGGTTGTCCGGCACTGCGGACCAGAACATAGCTTGTGACCCTACTCGCGAAAATGGCGGGGGGTAGGACACTATCTGACCCAGGTGGTGTGAGAGAATGCTGCTGTCTTGACCGGGATTGTCGCCGGAGGAGGTGTGAGATGGCAGCCAGGAAGTCCATGTTGAAGTCGGGAGTGTTCGATATCCTCCGCAAGTCCGTAGGGGAGGATACGACGCGATTCCT
>CAIYOB010000441.1 GCA_903927685.1 uncultured Planctomycetaceae bacterium | reverse complement strand
GAGCAGACGTTCGTCGATCTATTCGACCGCGTTGGTCAGGCGTACCGGGACGCCGAAGCCGGGCTGGGGAAAGGCGAAGGCCGGCTGAAGGGCAAGATCCGCGCCCACGGGATCAACTTGCAGAAGCGGATCCTGGAGGCATCCAAGGCCAAGGAGGGAATCCGGCGGGCCAAGCGGCTGGTGGCGGAGGGCAAGCAGGTCATCCTGTTCGTCAACACCAAGGCGGACCGGGCGATCGGCCGGTACAAACTGAGCGAGCCCTACCGCAAGCACCACAAGATCAAGGGCGCGGCCGCCGAGCGGTTGTACACGCCGGACGAGATGCGGGAGATGATGGATCGATACAACCAGGCCAAGGCGTTGGCCAAGCGGATGCGGGACAACGCCGGGCCCGCGCCGTTTGCCCGGGAGGTGTACGCCGTCGCGATGGCGATGGGGGCGGCGGGCATCGACACGACGCTGCCCTCGGTGGTCGATGACATCATGGGTGCCTTCCCGGCCGACCAGGTCGTCGAGTACACCGGGCGGCTGACGGACGCTCAGGCCAAGACGCAGTTGGCCGAGTGGAAACAGAACAAGCGGAAGGTGATCGTCGCCACGATGGACAAGGGCGGGACCGGGCTGTCCTACCATGACACCACGGGGACCATGCCCGAGCGGGTCCAGGTCAATATCAACTTGCCGTGGAGCGGGACGCAGGTCGAACAGGTTTCCGGCCGGCTGGCCCGGCTGGGGACCGCCAAGCCGGTGACGCTGGAATGGGTCTTTGCAGACAACATCCCCTTCGAGCGCGAGCTTTCGCGGACCGTGGGGGCGCGGATGCGGTCCATGCAGGCGGCCGTGCAGGGCGTCAAGAGCGAGACGGCGCGGCGGATCCGGGATTTTGATATCGACGAATCGCCGGCGGCTCCGGCTGCGGCCGAAACGTTTGGTACTCCGGGCCGGAACGCGGTGGTCACGCTGTCCGACAACACGACGCGCGAGGTCCAGTACGTGGCCGTCGAGGACGATGTGATCATCCCGTCGCACGACGCCCGCCGCAACTTCACTCGGAATGAACGCGGTGCCAAGAACATCCAGCGGCCGTACCACGATCCCAAGGAAGGCATGTCGGCGCGGGAGCAGGTCCGAGGAATCTCCGAGGCCAAGCCGGAAAAGCTGCCGCTGATCGTATCGGATACCATCAGTGCGATCGACGGGCCGCCGGTCGCCACGCCGGACGGCGACAAGCTGATCGTCCGCGGCGGCAACGCCCGCTCCCAAGG
Organism: uncultured Planctomycetaceae bacterium; assembly: GCA_903927685.1. Next base: position 1,629 of record CAIYOB010000441.1, on the reverse strand, counting down.
CGTACAGCTGGCCTATTTCAACGGCGGCGAGGCGGCCGCCCGGTTCAAACAGGCGATGGTCGATGCGGCGGAGAAGTTCGGCATCGACCGCGAGGCCGTGGCGGGGATGGAACGGCCGATCATCGTCCGCGTGATGGCCCCGAGCGCCGACGAGGATATGACGCGGCTGGAACAGCTGCTGAACGAGCCGATGACGGCCGGCATGTCGGCCGCTTCGATCGCCGCTTCGCAAGGGGCATCGCTGAGCCAGGACACGGCCGATGCGATTTCCAGCATGTTGGAACCGTCCGGCCAGGACGCGGCGCCGACCATGCGGGAGGTGCTGAGCGACAAGCGGAAGGCCGGCAAGATCATCCGGATGCTGGTCGCCGATCGGGCGTGGGTCCAGCGGGATGTCGACAAGTTCGTGTCCTCGCAGACCGGCGAACTGAACGACGCGGGCAAGGCGGCGATCGAGGAATTGCTGCTGGGCCGGATCGTGCCCGATCCGACGATCATCGGCAACATGACGCCGGGCGAGCGGCGGCTGGCGCTGGCGGCGCTGGGGCCGCTGACCCGGCTGACGTCCAACCCGAGGCACGGCGAGCGGTTCTCGGCGGTCATCCGGGACGCGATCGAGGCTTTTCCGGGGTACAAAGCGGCCGACACGCCGTTGCGGCAGTACTTTCTGGAGCAGACCACGCTGGTCGATTTTCCGGGCAAGGGCGACGCGGCGGTCGCGGCCGTGGTCGATGCGATGGACCGGCTGGGCACGCGGGGCTTCAAGACGGTCATGGAAGACGTGCTGGAGTCCTTGGGCATCAAGCGGAAGCAGAAGGGCCTGTTCGCCTCGGACGTCAAACAGACGGACAACGTGGACGATGCGATTGCCGTGGCGATCGAGTCGCCGGGGCTGCGCGGCAAGACGATGCTGCGCGTGACGCCGCGCGGGACACTGGGCGGGCGGCCGATCACGCGGGCGGTCATCGGCGAGATCTTCCCGGGGGCCGAGATTACGCCAACTGCAGACGGCTGGGACGTGCGGATCGGCGGCGGCGTGGTCGCCATTCGCTGGACCGGGGGCATCGACATCACTCCGGAAGCCAGGCAGCGGCTGCGGCGGGATTTTCCCGAGGAGCTGCAAGATCCGCTGGTGGCCGCCGGCTCGTTCTCGCTGACCTTGCCGGACGGCACGGTGCACGACGGGCTGGGACTGATCCAGCTGGTCGAAGGCCTGGCCGACGACGCGACGCTGCGGCACGAGGCGTTGCACTTGGCCCGGGCGCTGGGCCTGATCACGGACGGCGAGTGGCAGGCGTTGGTCGATCAGTACGCTCCGGGCGTCGTCGATGAACTGGACCAGGAAGAGCGGATCGCCGAGGCGTTCGAGCCGGCCGCGGGCCAGATGGGCGTCTGGGAGCGGATCGTGTCCTGGGTCCGCCGGCTGCTGGCTCGAATTGGCGTCCGGCGGTTGCAGGCCCGCGACATCCGGCAGGCAATGACCGAAGCCGGCTTCTGGCGGCGCTCCGGGCAGCGGTCGCTGGCTGACGGCGAGGCGTACCAACTGCGGACCGTGGCCGAGTTGATGGAGGCGTCGGGCGTGTCGTACGGGGACGCGGACGAGTTCGCCGATGCGTTCCGCAAGGCGGT
>CAIYOB010000440.1 GCA_903927685.1 uncultured Planctomycetaceae bacterium | reverse complement strand
TCGTTGGTTCCGGATTCGGCGGCTACGCCGATGGCTCGCCGACGGCTGTCACTGCGACCGTGACGAGCGGTGTCGGCCGGCGAGCGACGACGAAGACCGTGACGGGGACGATCGTTTCCTGGACGGATTCGAAAATCGTTGTCAACTTTGGCGCGGCTCCGCGGGATGTCACTGTCACCTCGGTGTTCGGTACCGTGAAGGCAGCGGTTGCCAGCAAGTAGAACCTTGCGTTGTACGATGAAAGACTCTGAGGGAGGGTGTGCCGCTGGCTCACCCTCCCTCGAATTGCTAGCACGCGGCTCACGCTAACCCGAAGCATCAGCGAGGATTTCTCTTTCTCGCCGGATGCTTCGGGTTACTGTGCGCAAGGCGAGGTTTGTTCCGGAATTGGGTGCGTCATGTCCGCTCAATTGACGGATTGGTTTGCGTCGTTTCCCTGACCGACAGTCGATATTGAGTGAAGTTGGGACCTCTCGTCCGCGACAGGCGTCTAAGCATCGCGAAGTTGCCTGGCACCCTTGGGAGCAGAGGAGGGCAAGTGATGTACCGCAGGCTCGTACTTGTTGTTCTCGTTACCGGCTTGGCACTGATTGGAGTCGGCACCGAATGGGCTGCCGTTCCGGCTCCGCCCGTGAATCAAGTCATCGGGATGCCCGATATGTTGTACGGTGAATTCACCGAGGCAGATTGCCGGGCTTGCCATGACAGCGGCGTCCCCGACCGGCACCACTTGCTGTACGGCAGTTCGATTCCCGCCGGCTCGTTCGTCCCCTATCCGGATACCGACCGGAACGGGGTGCCGGACGCCACGTACAACTGCTTCAGCTGCCACCGCACGCCCTCGACGATTGTCCGGGATTGCACGGTTTGCCACACGGCCACTCCTCACCACAACACGCCTGCGGCACATGCCGGCGATTGCGTGTCGTGCCATGGGGATATCGTGGACAACATCAATGATGGGCACTATATCCCGACGTATCCGACCTCGCCGATGACGCCGTCGTCCCGGAACGGGGACGGCCTGCCGGCAAATAGCCGCGGTAACAAAGCGGGCGCCTGCAACTACTGTCATGACGACGACGGTCTCGCCGTCCCGTTGATCGAAAACACCGCGATTCTGCATCACGGTGCGACGTGGCCCTTCTTGGACTGCCTGCTTTGCCACGCCCAGCACGACCCCTTGGCCATTCGGACTTGCCAAGGCTGCCACGGTCCCGATTCGCTGCACGCCATTCAAGCGGACTCGGACGGGGATGGCGTGATCAGTGCCGGCAACGAACTGGCCGGGTATGGTCACGCCGGACGCGACAACGGGCCCGGTGACAGCGACTGCTGGGGTTGCCACGGGTTCGCCTTTGCGTCCGCGGCTTCTCCCGGACCGATTGTGCCGACGGTTTACACGGCGGATGTGGCCGTGGCCCGCTCCGGCGCGGACACCACCGTGGTGCTCAGCGGCGCGGGATTCACGAACCGGCGGGGAAGCACGCTGTACGAGTCGGAGATCTGTCTGACCGCGGCGGATGGTTCTGCGGTGACGCTGGAGCCCGATCTCATCCTGGACGAAGGGACCCTGGCGGTGACGATCCCTCGCCAAACGCGTCCGGGTAACTACAATCTTCAAGCGGTCAAAGCCGGGATGGCCAGCAATCCTGCGGTCGTCAGCGTGGTCCCTGAGGTGCGCATCAGCCGGGCCGTTTACCGGGGTACGGTGACGATCGTCGGCAGCGGTTTCGGTGGCTACGCCAAGGGTTCGGCCACGACCGTCACCGGGATCGTCACCAGCGGCGTCGGCCGGCGAGCGACCACGATGACCGTGCCGGGCAAGGTTGTTTCTTGGACCGACTCGAAGATCGAAGTCGATTTTGGGACCCTCGCGCGGGAGGTGACGGTCAAGTCGCTGTTTGGGACGGCCAAGGCGACCGTTTCCACCAAGTAGCGGACTGGGGCGTTTTCAGGGCCGTAGGATTTATGGGAAGAAACAGAATTCTGATCGTAACGCTCGTGCTCGGGATGTTCCTTCCCTGCTGGGCTCGTGCGGCGGATCGCAGCGTGATCGTCCGCTTCACACAGCCTCCGGGGCCCACGGAGCGGTCGCTCATTCGCAAGTCCCGGGGCACCATCCAGCGCAGCCACCAGCTGATTCCGGCGCTGACGGTGACGTTGCCGGAAGCGGAGATCGCGAAACTCAGAAAAAACAGCAAGATTGCCTACATCGAAGAGAACGTGATCTATTCCGCCGTTCCCGAGCCCCCCAGCGGCAACGAATTAGGCAATTCCTGGGGCGTCGCCTGGATCAAGGCGGACGTGGCACACGCTAGCGGGAACCGCGGAGCGGGGATCAAAGTCGCAGTGCTGGACACGGGGATCGACTATACGCATGCCGAACTGGCCGCAAACTACGCCGGCGGCTACGATTTCGTGTTCAACGACAGCGACCCTTTCGATGACAATTACTTCGGGCACGGCACGCACGTCGCCGGGATTGTCGCCGCTGCGGGAAACGGCGTTGGCGTCATCGGCGTCGCCCCGGAAGCGGAACTTCTGGCCGTCAAAGTGTTGGACGGAGGTGGGTTCGGACGGGTGAGCTGGATCATTGCCGGCATCGAATGGGCTGTCCAGCAGGGTGCGGATGTGATCAACCTGAGCATTCAAGGTCCCCATAGCCAGGGGCTGCAGGATGCGTGTGACGCGGCCTACAACGCGGGCGTCTTGCTCGTCGCTGCCGGCGGCAACAGCCTGGCGGGCGGCGGACCGGTCAAGTATCCGGCCGCCTATGATTCGGTGATCGCCGCGACGGCGACCGACCCCTCCGACCAGCCAGGGTACTTCGCGCCCGTGGGCACCCAGTTGGAACTGGCTGCTCCCGGGGTGGATGTGCTGTCGACCGTTCCCGGGGGAGGGTACGACTATCTCAGCGGCACGTCCCAGGCGTCGCCCCACGTCGCTGGCGTCGCGGCCTTGTTCCTGGCCTCGAATACCCGAGACATGAATCGCGATGGAACGGTGGATCATCGGGATGTCAGGTATTTGCTGCAGACGACCGCCGGTGACCTGGGCGAGGTTGGCAAGGACAATGTCTATGGGTATGGTCTGGTGAACGCCGCGGCCGCCGCGTTTTCGGACTCGGATGATGACGACGACAGCCAGGAGCCATGTCAGGGCTGGGTCACCCAAGTGCTGACAACGGTCCTGGAGCAACTGTTCTCGGGAGTGGTCCCCGGAGGTTCCGCTCCAGAAACGCCGGCGTGGGTTCAGACGGTGCGGACGACGGTGGTCACGGTTCTGGATGCGGTCTGGAACTGGAAAGTCGCTGGCCCGCGAACCGTTGCGGGCCTGTTTCGTGGAAAGCCGTGAGAGTCTCAAGAGAGGGACGCGAGGTGGGAATGGGACGGTTATTGACAGGTTGGTTGGTTTTGGCGGGCGGCGTTGTCGTGCTGGGTTGCACGGTGGCGAAGGCTGCTGAGGAGAACGGTGCCGAGTCGCGGAAGATCATCGCCCGAGTCAACGACCAGCCCATTTACGAGGACCAGTTGCGGCCGGCGTTGACCAAGACCCTGGACGATCTGCGGAAGCGGGGGATGCGGAAGAACGACCCCGCCATGACCAAGCGATTGCAGGAGAGACTGTTGGAGCAGGCGATCGGCGACATACTGGTGAATCAGGAGGCCAAGAAACGCACGATCGAGAACATGGAGCAGAAGGTCGACCAGCGGGTCAAGGAATTGGAGTTGAAGCCCCCGGGCGACCCCGGCCTGGAGATGTACCTGAAGATGAGGCGGATGACGATGGCGGACCTGCGGGAGTCGTTGAAGGCCCGGGTTCGGATCGACGAGTACCTGAAGGAGCAGGGTGTCTTGGAGCCCGAGATCCCGGAAGAACGCATCCGCGAGATGTACGATTCCGATCCGCAGAGTTTCTCGACGCGAGAGAAGGCCACGGTCAGCCATATCCTGATCGGCGTGGACCCGCATGCCTCGGCGGCGGACAAGACCAAGGCCCGGGAGAAAGCCGAACAGATCCGCAAGGAGATCCTGGACGGAAAGGACTTTGCCGAACTGGCCAAGCAGCATTCAACCTGCCAGAAGAGCGCCTCCGCCGGCGGCGACTTGGGGAGCATCTCGCCAGGTTATATGCCCAAGGAATTCGACACCGTTGCCTTTGCCTTGGAAAAGGGGGCCGTCAGTGAAGTGGTGGAAACCCGCCACGGGTTTCACGTGATCAAGTTGATCGACAAGGAGCCGTCCCGCCAGGCGCCCTACGACGAGAACATGCGGGCGTTCCTCAGGAAGTACCTGCAGGAGGAAGAGTCGAAAAAGCGGCTCCCTGCGCATCAGGCCGAGTTGCGGAAGAAAGCCAAAATCGAGATCCTCCTGAAATGAACCTCCGCTCCGCTCCGTATCGGCTGCCCTCGCTTCTGTCGTGCGCCTTGTGGTGCCTCATAGGCTGTGCGCCGCAAGCTCCGCCCAACACTGCCCCGGGGCGCGATCGGGAACCGGCCCCCAAAGCCGCTGCCCCGCAAGCGGCCAGGCCGATCATGGCCGCGCCGCCCGGCAGCGGCCCGCGACTGACGTGCGAGACGCCGCCGGGTTGGATGTCCGCGCCCGCGAGCGGGATGCGCAAGTTGGCCTTCGAGGTTCGCGACGGCGAACGCTCGGTGGAGGTCACGGCCATTGATCTGGCCGCGTCGGCCGGCGGGCTGCTGCCGAATGTCAACCGCTGGCGCAAGCAGATCCAACTCGGCGAGATCACGCAGGAGGAGTTGGACCAGGCCGTCACGCGAATCCCCGCGGCGGGCGGCGAGGGCCAGTACGTCGAACTCCTGGGACCGGAAGACGCAAAGCCCCGACAGGCAACTCTGGGGGTCGTCGTGATCCTAGACGACCGGTCCTGGTTCTTCAAATTGTCGGGCGACGCGGACTTGGTCCTGCGCGAAAAGGAGCGGTTCGCGGCCTTCGTGAAATCCGTGCAATTCGTGGCGGCAAGCGGGAGTGCGGCGGCGGCTGCTGAGGCCGGCGGCGACTCGCATCTGGTGTGGGATGTTCCTGGCAGTTGGACGGTCGACGAGGCGACCGCCGCGCGACGCGGGGTGTACCACGTGGCCGAGGGCGAGCGGCAGGTCGAGATCACGGTCCTGGAAGCCGCTCAGGCTTTCGACCCCGAAATGCTGCTGCTGAACGTCAACCGCTGGCGCCGGCAAGTCCAGTTGGACGAGGTTACGCAGGACCAGTTGGCTCAGGCCGCCACCGCGCTACAAGTCGCCGGTATGGACGGGAAGTGCATCGAGTTGTTGGGCCCGGAGGACGCTCAGCCCCGGTTGGCGGCCCTGCGCGTGATGGTCAGCCAGACAGGCAAAACCTGGCTGTTCAGCCTGACCGGCGAGGCGGATCTCGTCCTGCGCGAGAAAGAACGGTTCCTGGGATTCGTGAAATCGGCCCGGTTCGCCAAGGAGCCGTCGGCGGCAGGAGCCGCACACGCGTCCGGGCCATAGGGGCTTCCCGGGGAACCGCTGGTATACGGCAGGGCGGCTACTTGGCCCCGGCGTCGGTCAGCAGTTTGACCGTCTCCCAATGTCCGCTGTCGGCCGCGGCCCGCAGGGGCGTTCGCCCGGCCGCGTCCTTGACGTTCACCTCGGCTCCGGCGGCAAGCAACCGCTTGACGATCGGCGTGTGGCCGTTGAAGCTGGCGCACAGCAGGGGCGTCCAACCGGCTTGATCTTGGACATTAACCTTGGCACCCGCGGCCAGCAACAACTCGACCGCTTGGGCATGGCCGTTGTAACAGGCGCTGCTCAACGCTGTACCGCCCCGCGCGTGCGTGGCGTTGACCTCGGCTCCCGCCGCGATCAGCAACTCGACGATCGCCGGATACCCGCGGTCCTTGCGCGTCGCGTGCATCAGCGCCGTCCAGCCCTTGGCGTCTCGTGCGGCCACGTCGGCCCCAGCGTCGAGCAGTCGCTTGACCACCTGCGAATCCGCGTGCATTGCCGCGTGCATGAGCGCGGTCATGTCGCCCTCGCCCGGCCCGTTCACGTCGGCGCCGGCCTTCAAGAGCATTTCCACAACCGTCGCATTGATGGTCGGCTGGGCTTCGGTAGCATAGATCAAGGCTGTATTGCCGCGCTTGTCCTTGAGGCTCACATCCGCCCCGGAATCCAGCAACAACTGGACCGGCTCGCGGCCCCAGCGGTGGAACACGGCCAGGCTCAGCAGCGTCATGCCTTCGGTGGGGGACCCCGCCGAGCGGGCGTCGATCTGGGCTCCCGCAGCCAGCAGCTTCTTGACTTGCTCGGGTTCGTAGTCGCTGACGGCCACACACAACTCCCGGTCCTTCCCGGTGAATGTGCGGCACGAGAAGTGGCCCGCGTAACCCGAAGTTGCGTCCGCCTGGTTGGGCTGGGCGGGCTCCGTGGCTGGCGGTGCGGCCACCGGGGACGGGCCGGGTGCTGGCGGTATCTCGGCGGCCGAGGCCGGAGAGTGCAAGCCGACGCCGAACCCCCAGCAACAAACGACAAGCCACAGTGTACCAGCGCGGGACCTCATTCCGGATCTCCTTGAAAAACCCGAGTTTACCAATTCGCTGGCATTGATCAATGGTTGGGGTTTACTATACTCGACCGCGTGTTGCGCAACGCTCCGACCAAGGGCGATCCAAAGGAGGGCAGGCATGCGAAAGGCAATCCAGTGTTCGTCGTTTCTCGTCAGCGCAGCTGCGACGCTCGCCTGCATGGCGATCTTCTGCTCGCCCGACGCGCCGGTGTACGCCACACCCAGCTTGCAGACCGCGATGGTGGCCAAGTATCCCCAACTCCGGCAGACCCAGTTGGACAGTTGCACCACATGCCACATGCCCGCGGTCAAGGAGTTCCTGAATGAATACGGTGTGGCCCTGAAGGAAGCCAAGCTGGATTTCGCCCAGGTCGAAGCCCTGGATTCGGACCAGGACGGCCGCACGAACCTCGCCGAAATCCAAGCCCACAGCTTTCCGGGATCCCAAGCCACGTTCCCCGAATACTTCATCTTCCACGTTCCCTTCTCGAAGGAAGACCCGGAACTGGGCAAAGTCCATTTCAATCATGAGATGCACGTGGCCAAGGAGTCCTTCCTGTCCAAAGGCCGATGTTCCAACTGTCACGGCGAGGACCTGTTTTCCATGCGGTACAACGACAACCAGCCGGTACGTCCGCTGGCCCACACCGTCTGCTGGCGCTGCCACGAGACGTCCGGCAGCAAGCTCGCCCCGAAAGACTGCACGGGCTGCCACGTGGGGATCGATCACCTGATGGAGGCATTCAAGAATTCCCTGGACTCCGCCTCGCAACTCAACCCGTAGAACCAACCGGACAGACGCCGGCCGAGGAGATTTGTCATGCTGCGGACGATTGCCTTCCTGACGTTCTCGCTGGTGCTAGCAGTCTGGGGCGACGCACCGCAGGCTTTCCCGGCCCAGCCGGAAGCGGCGGGTCCGTCGCCGCGTTTTGACATCGATGTGCTGGTCATCCTGAGCGATGCGGAAGCGGCGAACATCGACCGTTCGCTCCGCATCAACAAGTTAAAACTGACGGGGCCGCGGGTCACCAATGCCGCCCTGGCTCATCTCCCTGAGTTGGCTGCGATCAACTTGTTGAGCATCGAGAGCACCCAGATTACCAACGCCGGCCTGGAACTGATTCAGAAGGCGAACTTGCGTTCGCTGCGGTTGTGGCAGCGGAGCTTGGACGATGCCGCGCTGCGACAGGTGGGAAAACTGGCCCAGTTGGAGTTTCTGGATCTGGAAGGCACCCAAGCCGGAGGCGCGGAATTGGGACAGCTGAAGGGCCTGGAGAAGCTCCAGACCCTCGCCCTCGGCTCGTCGACGCAGGACGCCCAACTCGAGGTCCTCACCAGTCTTGCCGCTCTGCAGGAGCTGGATCTCCGCGGCTGCCAGACGCTCAGCGACGAGGCGGTCAAGCCGCTGCAGACGCTGTCCAACCTCCAAACCCTTTGGCTACCCCGGCAGATCACCGAGCAGGGACAGCTTCGCATCCAGCAGAAACTGCTCAAGTGCCGGATCCTCCGCTAGCGCAGCGTCACGGCCGAATGCCATGGTGCCTGGGGGCGAGTGCCGCGAGCCCACTGATGCCAACCTCGGGGCTTACCGGCCGTGCTGGGAGAGGTCCGCTTGCTCCGCGGTCGACGGTTCATCTTGGTCGAACACCGGGCCAAGACACTGGCACGTCGCCATTTGCCTTCCCCGCGCGGCGCGAATGGACTCCGTCGCGTGGGCGACGGTGATCTGCCGCAGCGCGGTTTCCAGCTGACTTCGCAATTCCCGCCCCAGCCCGCGCAACGGACAGGGCGTCTCGTCGCTGCACCCGGGCAGCGCCAGCAGGCAGTCGTCCGCCGTCTTGCCGCGCTCCACCGCCTGGACCACATCCAGCAACGTGATTTGTTCCGCGGGACGACTCAGCACAAATCCACCGT
>CAIYOB010000439.1 GCA_903927685.1 uncultured Planctomycetaceae bacterium | reverse complement strand
TCGCGGCAGACGCCAGTTGCCAGCGCGAGCGGCCCGGCGAGCAGCGCGGCCGCTGCCCCGGCTGCCGCGGGAAGTTCGGCTCCCGTCTCCGGTGCGCCTTCGGCCTCGCGCCGGCCGAGCGGCGAGCAGGCGCCCGAGTTGGCGGCCTCGCCCCTGGCCTCGACGGCTCGCCGCCTGGAGGTGGCCACGGCCCCGAACCTGACGACGATCGCGGCCGACGTGGCCTCGCCGTCCGCCCCGACGCGCGGCGACAGCGACCAGCCGCGGCCTTCGCTGGCCACCGTCGCGCGCCAGCCGAATGCGGAGCCTGCGGCGGTCCGCAGCCAGCCGAACCTGGACGCCCCGGCCGCAAGCACGACCACGCAGATCGGCCGCCCGGCATCCCGGCCCCTGCAGCCCGGCGATTCCCCGAGCATCGCCCCCGACGCCTCGCCGGCGGCCACGGTGGCCCGCGCGACAACTCGGGCGTCCGTGGCGGCATCGCCGGAGAACGTCGAAAGCCCGGCGGTCGCCGAAACCTCGCGCGGTGTGGGCAGCCCGAACGCCGAGCCGGCCCGAATGGCGCTTTCGAAGGCGCTGACGGGGATGGCCGGAATCGGGCAGGGCCGCAACCTGGATCGCGCGCAGCCTGCGGCGGACAGCCCGGCCTTGATCACTTCGGCCGCCGCCCGCCGCGCACAAGCCACGCAGGAAAACCCGCCGGGGCCCGCGCTGTCGCCGCAAGCGTCTGCGTTGGTCCGCCGCGCCGCGGCGGGCAACCAGACGCCGACGGCCAGCCAGCAGGCCCAAGCGGACGCGGAAACCGCCTTGGTCGCGGGAGCCCCGCAGCCCGACCAGCTGGCCGCCAGCGCCAGTGCTGCGCTGACTCGAGCCGACGCGGCCGCGCCGACGGGGCCGGTTACAGGCACCACCGGCGTCACCGAAGTCGACCTGGGCCCGAGTCGCGCTGTTTCCGAGGGCCAAGTCGGCCGTGGCAGCGGCGGCGGACAGCCGACGTTGAACTTCGAAACCGACTCGCCGCGGATCGCCCGCAGCGACAACGTGGGCGGTGCGCCCCAGGCCGCCCTGGCCTCGCCAGCCGCCGCGGAAATCCCCACGGCGCCCCCTGCGACTGCCGGCAGCCAGCCCCTGATGCCGCTGGCCGACCTCGCGCCCACCGCTGCCGCGCGCACGGACGCCGGCGGGCTCAGTCCGTCGTCCGGCGGCCCCGCGACCGGCGTCGAAGTTGGCCCGCCGACCGAAGTCAGCATCGCACGCTCGGCCGACCAGCCGGCCCTGACCCGGGCGGAACTGTCCCAGGCGGTCCCCGACCCGGCGGCTGCCGGCGGCGGCGCGAACGACGAGGATGAAGAGGAACGTAAGCGGCGGCTGGCACGCGCGGCCGCCCAAGCCTTGGCGATCACCACGCCGGCGTCGGCCGAGGGAGTCGACGCCTCGACCGCCGCTGCGGGCCAAGCCGGCCCCGCATTGGCCGCGGTTGGCGCTGCGGTCGCCCGGGACTCGACCGACGGCGCGGCAACGGCCGACGCCGCAGCCCGGGCCGCCTCGGGGGCGCCCGGCGAAGCCAGTCCGGTGGCGGGGGCTTCGCCGTCGCTCGGCCGCGCCGAGGTCCCGCCCGACGTGCCCGAAGGCCCACCCGCCATCGCCGCCAGCGGCACCGCCTTGGCGCGGGCTGGGCGAGGCGCGGAAGCGCCGAGTACATCCCTCCAGGCGGACCCGGCCGGAGTCACCGTCGGCGTCGCGGCCAGCCCCGGAACACCGTCGGCGGCAGCAGCCACGGCGGTCGCTCGTGCCGAGGTCGGCTCGACCGCCGGAACCGACCCCGCAGCCGGCTTGACCAGCGCCTTCGGACCACCGGCATCGGCGACGACCGCCAGCATGGGCCGAGCGGCACCGGGAGCGGACGAAACACCCGCCGCCGAATCCGGGATGGCGGCCCCGCAAGTCGCTCGCGCCGGGCGTCCCGCGCCTGGTGCGCCGTCGCTCGAACTCGCCGTGGTCTTGCCCGGCGCGCCCGGGGGCACGGCCGACAGTCGTGGAGCCGCTGGGCAGCCCACCGCTGCGGCTGCCACCTCGCTGGCTCGCGCGACGCCCGGCGCCGCCGCGCCGGCTGGCGGCAGTCCCGGCGAAGTCCCCGCGAGCCTGGCAGCTGAATCATCCGAGATGATCCCGGCGGCCGCGCTTGGCCGTACCGCCACGACGGAGTCAGCGCCGGGCGCGAATGTCTCGGGCGGCGGGCAGCCTGACGTGACCGCGGATGCCGCTGCCGGGATCACGCTCGCCCGGCGGCGCGGCCGAGTCACCGCTCCGGCGGGCCTCGCCGGTTTGATGGGGGCGACCGCCGCCGAGCCCGTGGGCTCGATGTCCGCAGGTAACTTGGCCGCAACGCCGGCGGCGGATTCTGCAGCCGGCCCCGTGGCGACCGCTGACATCCGCGCGGCCGCGAACGCCGGTAGCATGTCGGCCCCGGCGACCAGCGTCGCCGGGCCCAGTGCGTCGGCCAGTGGCGGTGAACTGCTGGCGGCGGGCCAATACCAGCGGGCCGAGGCCGCCGAGAGCGTCAGCGGCGAACCCAGCTTGGGGGGCGGGACGGCCGCGCCGACTCGTGCCGCGGTCGGTCCCGGCTTGGCAACCGACGTCCGGGTCGAGTCCGTAACGCTGGCCGGCACTCCCCAGTCCGGCGGCGCCGACGACGGTCGGCCGCTGGCCGCGTTGGGTGGCGAAGCCCGCAACTTGCCGGCCGGCCGAGTCGCCCCACCCAACCCGGGGCCGGTCGGAGCGATGGCCGGTCAACCGGAATTGGACGTCGCCGTTGCTGCGGCTCCGGGCGTGGCGGCTGGCACCCGGCTGGCATCGCCCGGCACGGTCGACGGTCCGGCGTTGGGGCAAGCGACCAACGGCGGCGCACCGCTCAAACGCTCGGACCGAACGGCGCTGCCGGCCGGTTCCGTCGAAGTCGCCGTCGTCGACATGCCCGGTCGCGGCTCGTTCACGCCCGATCCGACGGCGGACGCCGACCACAGCCCCGGGGACGCGCTGGGCCAATTGGATGTGTCGCGGCAGGCCACGGAGGGCGGTCTGGCTGTCAACGTCGACGCCGCGGCAGGCCCCGGCGGTCTGGGCGAGGGGACCGCCGTGGATGTGGGCTTGAACAATCGCCGCGCCGTTCGTGACAGCATGCAGGTGGCGATGAATGCTTCCCGGTTTGTCCGGCACCAGGTGGGTGGCCTGCCGGCGACCAGTACCGCGGCGGTTGTGCCCACCGAATCCTTCCGGCGCCGCCGAGCCCGCGGCGAAGACGGCGGTTGGGGCGAAGGCCGCGGCAGCCCGCCGCCGTTGACCGAAGAGACGGTCGATCTGGGGTTGAGCTTCCTGGTTCGGCAGCAACTGGCCGACGGCAGTTGGAGCTTGCAGAGCATTCCCGGCGAATCGGCCTCGCTGCTGACCGACACCGGCGCGACGGCCCTGGCCCTGCTGGCCTTCCAGGGCGCGGGCTACAGCCATCGCGAGCACCAGTATGCCGACGTGGTCCGTGCCGGCATCGATTACTTGCTGAAGAGCCAGAAGCCCGATGGCGACCTGTACGTGCCGTTGGACGAAACGTCGAATCAGAGCGTGTGGCTGTACAGTCACGCGTTAGCCACGCTGGTGCTGTGCGAGGCTTACGGCATGACTCAAGACCCGAGCCTCAAAGAGCCGGCCCAGAAGGCTTTGAACTTCATCGTCGCATCCCAGCACCCCGAACGCGGCGGCTGGCGGTACGCACCGCAAGTCGGCAGCGACACCTCGGTCAGCGGCTGGATGATGATGGCCCTCAAGAGCGGCGAACTGGCGGGCTTGACTGTGCCCCAGGAAACCTACGACCGGCTGCGGCAGTGGCTGGACAAGTCGCAAGCCTCCGAACGCGATCCGCACCTGTATCGGTACAACCCTTTGGCCCCCAACACGCCCGCCCAGGCCCACGGCCGCGAGGCCACCAAATCGATGACCGCGGTCGGGTTGTTGATGCGGTTGTACCTGGGCTGGCGGCGCGATAATCCGAACATGGTCAACGGGGCCAAGTACCTGCAGGAAAACCTCCCGTCGCTGGGAACGCCACGCCAGCCCCAGCGGGACACCTATTACTGGTACTATGCCACCCAGGTCATGTTCCACATGGGCGGCGACTACTGGCAAGCCTGGAACGAACGCTTGCATCCCCTGCTGACCGAAGCGCAAATCAAATCCGGTCCGCTGGCCGGCAGTTGGGATCCGCGCGGCCCCATCCCCGACCGCTGGGCCCCCCATGCCGGCCGGCTGTACGTCACCACCATGAACATCCTGTCCCTGGAGGTCTACTATCGGCACCTGCCGCTGTACGAGGATACGCTGCGCTAGCCTGCCCTGCTATACTGGGTGCGAGTCGACCGCCCGGGCTTTCCCACCTTGACCCAAGGAGCCGCACCATGCCTGTCAACTTTCCACGTTGGTTGTCGAATCCGTTTGCCGTTGCGCTGCTGGCCGTCGGCCTGGCGGGGATGTCCGCACGACCGTCGCCGTCCTCGGCCGCCGAGCCGCACCAGCTGTCCGTCCGCAAGCTGGGCGATCCCGGGCCGCTGGAAATCGTCGACGGCGACACGCCCGTGCTGCGATACAATTACCAAGTGGTCGCCGAGCCGGAGGAAGTCAAAGGCCGCATCAGCGAGGGGAACCGCAAGTACGCCGTGCCTCGCGCGGACTACATCCATCCGCTGTACGGTCCGCGGGGTGAAGTGCTGACCGAGGACTGGAGTCCCGATCATCCGCATCATCGCGGGATTTACTGGGCGTGGCCCGAAGTCGATTGGCAGGGCCAGCGTGGCGACTTGCACGCGCTGCAACTGGTGTTCGCCAAACCGACTGGCCAGGCCGAAATCCAACAAGGTCCGGATTTCGTCCAGATCTCCGCCGCCAGCGAATGGCGCTGGGACGACCGCACGCCGGTGGTGCGCGAACAGGCGACGATCCGGGCGTATGTCAAGTCGGCGGGCGGGCGGGCGATCGACCTGCAGTTCCAATTCACCGCGCTCGACGCGGACGTCTTGCTTGCCCGCCGCGGCACCAGTCACTACGGCGGCCTGAACGTGCGGCTGTCGGCGGCTCCCGACCAGCTGATTGAGACGTTGACCGATCCGGCTGGCGTGTCGCCGCGGCGCGCTTGGGCCCAACGCACCGGCACACCCGCCGGCGGACAGGGCGTCGTCGGCCTGACGATCCTCCAGCACGCCCGGAATCCGGACTTTCCCGGTGATTGGGTTCAGTACCCGAACTTGTCCTGGATCCAACCGACGTTCCCCGCCGCAGACACGCGATACACGCTCGCGAAAGAGCGGCCGCTGGTCCTCCGCTACCGCTTCGTGATTCACGAGGGGAAGCAGGCTCCCGAGACGATCGGCCTCTGGTGGGATGCCTATCACGCGACCAGTCCCTGAGGAGACACCGATGCCCCGGTTGCTGATCTTGCCGCTCCTGCTGCTGGCCAACATGGCTGCCCGGGCCGCCGAGCCGATCGACATCGGCTCGCGGCGGGAGTTGTTTGTCGACCGATTCCTGGTTGAGCGGCTCGACAACGCGTCGCTCAAGCTGCACGAACCGCAACTGGCGCCGGCCATGCTCCAGCCCGCGGAGAACCTGGAATACGGCACCGTGATCAAGGACGGCGAGCTATTCCGCCTGTACACGCGCGACGGTCGTGGCGCGAAGTTCGACGGGGATCAGCCGGAGGTGACCCGGTATTGCGAGAGTCCGGACGGCATCCACTGGACGCGGCCGACGTTGGGCCTGGTCGAAATTGACGGCAGCACGGGAAACAACGTGATCCTGCACGAGTCACCGTTCTGCCACAATTTCTGCCCCTTCCTGGACACCCGCCCCGACGTTCCCGCCGCCGAACGCTTCAAAGCCCTGGCGGGTACGCGGCCCAGCTTGACGGCCTTTGTGTCCGCGGACGGCATCCACTGGAAAAAGCTGCGGGAAACGCCCGTCATCACGTACACCAACGAGTACGCCTTCGACTCGCAAAACGTCTCGTTCTGGTCGGAGAGCGAGGGCTGCTATGTATGCTATTTCCGCCATTTCCTGGACGGCAAGCTGCGTTCGGTCTGCCGCACCACCTCGCCCGACTACCTGACGTGGTCCGAGCCCGTGCCGATGAAGCCCAACTTTCCCGGCGAGCATTTGTACACGACGCTGACGCACCCGTATTTCCGGGCGCCCCACATCTACATCGCCCTGCCCACGCGGTTCCATCCCAGTCGCGGGGAAAGCACGGACATTCTGTTCATGACGGCCCGTGGGGCCGCGCCGTTTGACCGCACGTTCCGCACCGCGTTCATCCGCCCCGGCCTGGACCCGGCGCGGTGGGGCAACCGCTCGAACTACGCCGCGCTGAACGTCGTGCCGACGGGCCCCGCCGAGATGTCCATCTACACGACGCCCTTCCGCCGCTTCACGCTCCGCACGGACGGATTCGCTTCGGTGCACGCCGGAGCCGATCCCGGCGAACTGGTCACGCGGCCCCTATGTTTTCGCGGCCGGCAACTGGTGGTCAACTATGCGACCAGCGCCGGCGGCAGCCTGAGCGTCGAGATCCAGGAACCGGACGGCCGGCCCGTGCCTGGCTTCGCCCTGGCCGACTGTCGGCCGCTGGTCGGCGACGCGATCGAGCAGCCCGTCACCTGGGCCAAGGACGCCGACCTGTCGTCCTTGGCGGGCCGCCCCGTGCGGCTGCGGTTCGCTTTGCTCGATGCCGACCTGTTCGCGCTGCAGTTCCGGGCCGAGTGACGACCTTCGTCTCTGACTTGGCGGTGAGCTCGGAGCCAGAACGTCGGGACGGACGCCACGGCAGGTCTTCCCGCTCCTTACCGGCCGCCCGCCTCGGGGGCTTCTTTCGGTTGCTCCTTGTCCCGCCCGTGCTGCTCGTCCGGCTTCTTGCCGAAGCCCATCCCCGGACCGCCGCCCATGCCGCGGCCCATTCCCCGGCCCATCCCGCGCCCCATGCCCATGCCCATACCATGACCCGCCCCAGGCCCCTGGCCCTGCGCGGCGTGTTCGCCCTCGGCGCCATGGGCCGCGGGGCCGTCCGCAGCGGACGGTTTGGCGGCGTCCGACGCGGTGGCGTCGCGGTCGCCGCTGGCCCCGGGACCGCCGCCAGGACCTCGCCCGGCGCCCATGCCGCGCCCGCCACCCATGCCATGCCCACCGCCGGGCCCGGCCGGCAATGCGGTCGCGGCGTCGGGAAACCGCTTGGTGACCACCGCGTAAACCTGGCTGGGAACCAAACTGTTACGCTTCGCCAATTCGGCGATCGTCGTGTTGTCTTCGTCGACTTGAAGCCCCGCGGACTTCAACGCGGTCGTCAGTTCGTTCGTCGAAACTCCAGCCATTTGGGCCACACGGTCCAGGCTGAACTCTTCCGCATGCGGGGCGGGTCCGGTGGGCGACCGGCCCTCCCAATAGTCCTTCAATTGCTCGCCGAACGTGACCGTTTCCGTCAGCGGGGGAATCTCGTACAGCGTGCCGACGACGACAAAGCCTGCCAGCACGATCGAGGCGGCCAGCTCCCATTTCAGATGAAAGCCCACCGACCTCTTCTGGATGTAGCTCCAGAACACGCGCCAGTTTAACACCAGATGCACCACCGACGCGATCAGCATCAGCAGACAGGCGTTGATGTGCAAGGCCGACCATTCGTGTTTGGTCAAGCCGCCCACGGTCCAGCCAGTCCAGTTGGCCACGCGTCCTCGAGGACTGATGAACAGGACCGATCCGGACGCCACGGCGACGACGAACGCCATCGCGAGCAACAGCGAAATGAACCCTCGAGTGCGAAACTTCATGGCTTGTCTCCTGACATGCAGATTTTTCTCAGTCCCGCTGCGCGGAACCGACCAAGGTTGCATAGTCCGCCGCTCGGCTCAGGCTCGTTCTCCTGATAGACAACCGAATCCGGCGGGGCGGCCGGGCATTTTTACGCCCGCCATGACCCAGAGATGCAAACTCGGTGCCAACTGAGGCTACCTGAGATGCCCGGGCGTCTGGGCGAGTGGAACAAGCCGCACCGCGCACGGCCCCACATCGGGACACGCCGATTGACGATGTTGGCCAGCAGCGCATAGACTCTCACCTGACTGACTGGGATCTGGTGCCGTTTCCGGGGTCAGGCGATCTGAGGCATTCTTCGAGGTTAAGCGATGAAGTTCCGCACCCGAGCCATCCATGTGGGCAACGCGCCCGATCCGCAGACCGGGGCTGTCGTGCCCCCGATTCACGTCGCTTCGACGTTCGTTCAACCGGGCGCCGGCGAATGGGGCGAGTTCGATTACTCGCGGAGCGGCAATCCGACCCGGAAGAACCTCGAACGGACGCTGGCCTCGCTCGAGGGCGGTTCCGAGGCACTCGCTTTCTCCACGGGCATGGCGGCGATCCATTGCGTCACCATGTTGCTGCAAGCAGGAGATCACATCGTTGCCGGCGGGGATATTTACGGGGGCACGTACCGGCTGTTGCACAAGATCGTCGATCGGTCGGGAATCCGCGTCACGCTGGCTCCTTCCTCCGATCTGACGAAATTCGAGGCGGCGATCCGGGCGGAGACGAAACTGCTGTGGATCGAGAGTCCCGGCAATCCGCTGTTGTCGATCACGGACATTGCCGCGTGTGCCCAGATCGCCCACCGGCACGGCGTGCTGCTGGGAATCGATAACACGTTCGCGACTCCGGTGCTCACGCGGCCGCTGGAGTTGGGAGCCGACATCGTCATGCACTCGGCCACGAAATACCTGGGGGGGCACAGCGACGTGCTAGGCGGCGTGTTGGCTGTGGCCGATCCGGACTTGTACCGGCGGCTGTACTTCGTGCAAAACGCCACCGGGGCCACCCTGGGAGCCTTCGAGTCCTTCCTGGTGGCCCGCGGCCTGAAGACGCTGGAACTGCGGGTCCGCGAACAGTGTCGGACCGCCCAGCGACTGGCCGAGTTCCTGGCGGGCGATCCGCGCGTGCGGCGCGTTCTGTACCCCGGTTTGCCGAGCCATCCCGGCCACGCGACGGCGGCCCGGCAGATGGCGGGGGGATTCGGAGCGATGCTCAGTTTCGAACTCCAGGGGGATTTCGCCAAGGCGAAACGCGTCGTTCAAGCCACCCGCTTGTTCCGGCTGGCCGTCAGCCTGGGGGCGGTCGAGTCCTTGATCGAGCAGCCGGCGGCGATGTCCCACGCCAGCTATGACCCGGCCGCTCGAGCGGCCCACGGCATCAGCGACGGCCTGATCCGGCTGTCCGTCGGCCTGGAGGACCCCGAGGACCTGCGGGAGGACTTGGATCGGGCGCTGGATGCCTGACTACGCCGTCGGCGAGCCGGAGCGGGACGCGGCGGAGGACCAGAATCCGAACCACTTGCCCCGTGCCGGCGGGTTGGCGCTGCGGCCCGCGGGCTTGACGCCGGGCAGCGTTTCGCCGACCAGGGCGCGGGCCAGCCCGGCTAGCGATTGCGTGATCTCCGACTTGACCGCCTCCGTGACCACTGGCACGCCGTTATTGCGGGCCTCGATCATGACCCGGTAATCGTTGGGGAGTTGCCAGAAGAACTCGCGGCCGACAATCTCTTCGGCCCGCTTCAAGCGGATTGCTTCACTGTCCGGCATGGTTCGATTGACAACCAATTTAACCTTGTCCAGCATCCCGGGAACCGGGCGAAACGACTTCAGCAGCCGCACGGCGTTCCGCAAGCACGGCAGATCCAACTGGGTGACCAGCAGGATCACGTCGCTGCATTCCAACGCCGCCATATCCAGCGGACTGTACGCCTTCGACAGGTCGGCGACCACGTGCGAGTACGAGGTCTTCAGCAGCCGGAAGACACGCCGCAGGGATTCCTCGGACACGCGGTTCGCGTCGCTCAGTTCGATTGGTCGGGGCAGCAGGTACAGACCGGATTTGTGCCTCGCCAGCGTGCGCTGCAGCAGTTCCGCATCCAGACGCGAGATATTCTGCATCAGATCGGCCAGGGTGTACTCGTGATTCATGTCCAGGTAGACGTCGGCATCGCCCAGGGCGATGTCCAAGTCGACCAGCACGACCGACCGGTCTGCGGAAGCCGCCAGGATGCTCGCCAGATTGACGGCCAAACTGGTCGACCCCACCCCGCCAGCAGCGCCGGCCACCGCGACGGTCAGGCTGGCGTGGGGGCGGGTTCCCGCGACGTTCTCGCGACCACTGGCCGAGCGCAGCGCGGCATCCAGTTCGCGACTGGTCACCGGCAGCGTCAGGAATTCCTTGGCCCCGGCCCGAATCGCGCGGAGCACCAGTTGCCCGTCATTGGATCGGCTCACCGCGCAGACGCCGCACCGCGCCTGGCGCGCCAAGCGGTGGATCAAATCCAAGGCCCGGTCGGTGTCCGAGTCCACGCCGACCAGCACGACATCAGGCGGATCGCCCGCCAACGAAAAGTCGCCGCAGTCGGCGCACTCCCCTTCCAGCCGGACCAGCTGGGCGTCGCTCAGCGTGGTCCTGAGCTCTTTGCGCAGGACGCTGTCACGGTCGACGATCACCGTTCGTAGGACAAGGTTCATATCGCTCGCATACCCCTGCTAGGAAATCCACCAAGCCTGATTCCGGTGAAGTCTAGGTCAGGAATCGAGGCCGGGCGCTCCAACCTATTGCAGAGGTTCGTAGCCGATCGGCCCGTACAGCGGAGGCCGGGCCGCTTCCGGCATGCTGGGCGCGGGCGGCGCACCGCGATTCGGCTCGGCAGGCGGATTGGCCGGCACAACCGCGTTGTTCGTCCCAGCCGGCGGCGTCGGAGCCGGAGCGGGCACGGTCTCCAATTGCCGGGCCGGCCCGAAGTTCGCTTCGCCGGCGCCCGGCGGGACGGGACCGAGGCTCGCGCCCGGACCAGGCGGCACAGCCGCACAGTTGGGGACTTCGAGGTAGCCGTAGCAGTACAGTTCCTTGTCGCTGGGGCTGACCGTCAATTGGCCGGGACCACAGGCTGGGACCTGGTGCGGGTCCAGCGGCGCGACCAGTTCTGGCGTGACCACAATCAACAGCTCGACTTCATTCAACTTCTCTTCGACGCGTGAAAAGGCCCGGCCGATGTAGGGCAGATCACCCAACAGCGGCAGGCCCTTGTTCGTCGATTCGACACGGGTCTGGATCAGGCCCGCCAAAGCCAGCGTCTGGCCGGCCTGCAGCTCGACCGCGGTATCGACGCTGCGGTTGGTCAGGCCCGGGATCTGAACCCCGTTCGCCTCGATGCCCAGCGCCGGATTCAGTTCCGTCACGGCCGGATGCACCTCCAGGCGGATAATCCCGTTGCCCATGACAATCGGCACGAAGTCGACGCTGGTTCCGACGTTCTTGTAGACGATCGAAAAGGTGCCCAATCCTTGGCCTTCGGGGACCGGAATCTCGCCGCCCGACTCGAAGCGGGCGGGCCGTCCAGAGACCGTCAACAGCGTCGGTTCCGCCAACAACTTGACCAGGTTCTGTTGCCGTAGGGCTTGCAGGTAGCCGATGAACTTCGTCGTATCGCCCACCAGCAATCGCACCGTGTCGCCGCCGATCCCCGGCGTGAGCAACCCGCCGGATTGGTCCCGGGCCTGCGCCATGACACCGCCCGCTCCTTGATACATCGTAAAGTCCTTGCTGGCGAACTCCCAGTCCAGGCCCAGTTGCCGCAGCTTGGTCCGCGAGACCTCCATGACTTTGACGTGCAACGCCACCTGGTGGACGCCGCCCACGGTGATGCCGTTGATCACGTCGCGGTAGTATTCCCTGGCCAGCATCGTGATCTCTTGGACCATTTCGGGACGCGGGACATAGCCGGTGATGTAAACGCTGCGAGCCATCGGTCGGATGCGCAGCGTGGCCTCGGGGAACTCGCTTTCCAGCAGTTCCCGCAATTGCTTGGAGTCGGGACGGACGACCACATCCAGGGACGTGATTTGATCCTGGTCGTCCCACAGGTTCAGCTGGGTTGTCCCCGGCGCGAGGGCCGCGATCTGGACCTGATCGGGCGCCAGCGGGGTCGCCTGGATGATCCCGGGGTCCGCCACGTACAAGCGGGGGATCTTCTTGGCAAAGCGGAGCACCTGACTGGTCCCGACCGTCATCTCCAGCCGTTGACCCGGCTTGCTGATCCTAAGTTCGACCGCCGGATCGTCGCTGCCCGGCTCGGCTGCGCCAGCGGCCAGTGGGCCGAAGACGGCCAGCAGGGCAAGAACTGGGCCGGCAAACAGGGCTACAGGCGTTCGCTGTCGAGGCACCGGAGCACTTCCTTGCTTGGTCGATGGAAGAGTAACCGCTTCATCCGTGTCGCGTTACAACGGCCGCGCCGATTCTGCCTTGGCGCAGGGGCACGGGCTTCGACGCCCGATCCGCCGCTGATGTCTATCTACTTCGATCGCTCGCCGCGCCGATCCTGATTCAATGTGGGCGCGGGCGGCAGTCGGAATGCCCGCCGCCCGGCACAATCGATACGGCCGGCACAACAGGCTCTGCACCCCAGGCAATTCCGCTACGATCGTTATAACCGTCGTAACCGTTCGACGGGCTGGCGACCGGCGACGGCCTCAAGTCAGGTTGGCCTTCAGCGGCGGTGACACCTCGCGGGCGGGCGCAGGATTGGACACTGGATCCTGCTCCTCGGGTTGACTCGCTTCCGGGGACGGGGCCGACCACGGCGGTTGATTGCCGGATTTGTAGCGAATCGAGTCGAGTTTCGGTGTCTGGCCGGGGCCTTCGAAGCGGTAGCCCTCCGCCCGCTCCGGCGACTCGATCACCATCGACCAGCCGCCCGTCGGCGGCGTGTCAACAGCCTTGGCTTCGAGTTGGGCAGGCGTCCCGGTTGCCAGCCCCGGATCGTCCAGATCCGCGACCGTGCCGCGTCCGAACAGCCGATCCATCGAACAGCCGGGAGTCTCGTCGACCAACGGATCGTCGGGGCTCCGCAGGGTCAAACGAACGGTCCCCAATTCCTGGCCCATGGCCAGCCGTTCCGCACCCTCGGGATCCAGCAGCAGGGACACCGTCCGCGCTTCCTCCAGGGCCTTGTCCTTTTCCGGCGACTTCCCCATCTCGGTGTTGACCGCGAAGACCTGCACCGATTTCAAGATCGTCTTGGACATGGCGGGCGATTCGGGCGTTCGCTTGACGACGACGATCACATCGACTTTATCACCCGGTTCGATCAGGCTGGAAACAGACTGGTCCATCGTGACGCGGACCGACACGGCGCGAAAGCCTTTGGGGACCTTCAACGAGCTGCTGGCGTCATCCCAGTTCATGACTTTGGCGGATAGGATCGGCTCGCCGGCGTACAGCCGGATGCGGGCGTACTTGGCGTCGATGTCCTGCAGTAGACTCAACGAGCCCTGCGGGATCTGGCGTCTGGGCCACTGTTCCACCCGCACGTTTTCCTTGCTCAGCGGCTGGTTGATGTTGATCTCCGCGGCCGCCACCAGGACGCTGCGCATTTCGTCTTTGTCGGAAGCAGCACGCAGGTACTGGTACACCCCAAGTGAGGCCACAAAGCCGCATCCCAAGGCCACAATGATCAAAGCGCTCGATCGCATCGTCGTTTCCTCCGCTACCGAATTCGTCTCGCTATTCGTGCCGCATGGTTGACGCGGCGTTCAGCGTCTGTCCTTGCAGGAAAAATGGTGAAGGCAGCCAACTCACGGTCTCAAAGTCGATCCCCGCAGCCACCGTCACGGGGATCCCGGTGGTGGCCGTGGCTGGATCCGGCGTGACGGTCACGGACGCAGCCTGGCCGTCAATCGAAGTCGCCGTCAGGAAATCCCGCACGGTCTGCTCGACGGCGCTGGCCGTGGCGCCGTTCACAATCGCCTGCCGAGCCCCTTCGCGAGCCGCTCCCGACAGTAACTGATGCACCATCACCATGCGGCCGAATTCAATCATTCCGAAGACCATCAGGAAGAAGATCGGGACGATGATAGCGAACTCGACCACCGCCGCGCCTCGCCGCCGGCGACGGGACGAACCGCCCGGGCCAAGGAACTTGGCGGGCAAGGCCGAACTCAGGACCGGGATTGTGGTCGGGCGGGCGCCTGTTTCGTTCATAACATGGAACTCCCCTGTCCTGCCTAAACCAGTTGTCCACTCCAGCCCAGGTACACGATCGTGCCCAACATGATACTGATGCCGTAAGGCAGCAATTTCATCGATTTCTTCCGTTCGGCGGCCAGGGCAGACAAAGCCTGGGGGTCGCGGATGGTGACGATCTCGACCAAGATCATCTGCGACTGAATCCAGTGTTTGCGCCATTGGCCGCACCAAGCCATCACCAGGACTGCGAACAGCCCCCCAACGATGGCGGAGACGCAAAACGCGTGCAGCGTCTGGGTGGCGTGCAGCCAGGCCCCAATCCCCGCGAACAACTTGACGTCTCCTGCCCCCATGCCGCCGACCATGTGGACGGGAAACAGCAGGCCGAAACCGACGGCCGTCCCGAGCAGGCTCCAACCCAGTCCCTGCCAGCCGAATGCGGCGGTGCTGTAGACCCAACCGCCGACGACCAGTGGAAAGGTGAGCCAATTGGGCACCCGCAATCGGGTCGCGTCAATCACCGCGGCGACGACCAACACCAGCGTCAACAGCCACACCGGCCAATGTTCGGCCAGGACGGTTCCCAAGTCGGATCCATGCGACACGCGGCTTCTCCCCAAGCTTCGACAGAACCATTTGACAATAAATGAGTTACGTCAATAGCGAGCGCCCAGCAGGTAGGTCAACACCAGGGCCATCGAGGTAACCAGCAAGCAAGCCATCTCGAAGGCCAACGCTGCGGCGTCCGGCGTGATGATCGGGATCATGACTATCCCCTTTCTCAAGGCATCAAAACTGGGGTCCACCAACCGAACCGGGGGCGCGACGCCCGTCCGGCAATGGAAAACTAGGTCAATTCCGGCCGATGTCAAATCTCCACGGGGAAAATGGGACGATTCTGACGGTTGGTTCGAAACGGAGGAGAGTGACAAAAAGACCCGACTGTCATGCGACCAGCATGCGACTGACACGCCGGATTCGGGTGGCGCCGCGGGCGAGAACTCGGGGGGATGGTTGGTTCGGTGGTCATGTCGGGAATCCCGGGCTTCACCGTCCATCTTAATTGCCGGACCAATTCCTCGTCGATTACGTGCGGGTGTACGAACTGCCGGAGCCGGAGTGTTTCCAGCCCCTCTGCGACACCAGGACTTCGGTTGGGACTTGGGGATCCGCAGGCAGGTGTTGCTACTCCTTGCCCCTCAAGTCTCCACGGCCCCAGCCGTTTCGCTCAGCGAGAAATCGTCAGCTTGCTCAACGGATACCAGCCATCCTCGGAGCGGCCCTTGATTCCCAGCTGCACGACCGGCTTGGTGTCATGCTGGCCGACGACGCCAAGCGACAGGGTGTAGGTGCCCGGCGACAGACCTGCGGGCACGCGGACCGTGTCCGCGACGGCCTGAACGTCACCGGGCGGCAAGTCCCTGGGCTCCTGAAAGAACTCGTCCGTGAAGAGTTCGACGGAGCCCGGAAGCCACTTGTTCACGACCACGGTACCCACAAGCACGGTCTCGCAGCCGGACGCATTCGACAGTTTGTAGGCCACCCGGTACGGCTTGTAGCAGGGAGCGGAGCCGGCGTTTTGCCACGTCATGCCAACGTCCAACTTCGCACCAGGGCGCACCCGGGCAGGATGCGTTAGCTCCTTGAGCACCAGCCGGTAACCCAGCCGTCGCAGGAAGCGTTCAACCTCGGGCCGGATGTTCTGCCCCTCGGGCAACGGTGCCGACTTGTTGTTGATGACCGACCCGTGCAGGGCCAAGGCGTAGTTGAAGATAAAGCGAAGCGGCCAGCCCTCGTCCACCCACTTGCGCATATCCCAGCAGGTCTCCCAGGCCACGGGGGCTGTCTTCCACGCGTCCCCGGCGCCGGCGGCGGGCAGCATTGTCGGATAGGCCATTCGCATGTGGCACCAGTGCTCCGAAAACCCACCCATGTCACCCAAGCAGTCGGCTCGCCAACCCGCTCCGTGCTCGACGGCGTGTGTGAGCATTTCGCCGCCGCCGATGAGCATCACCAGAGGCGTCTTCGTGAACGCGGCGAGGTAGGCGTCAACGATCTTCCTCTGCGTTTCGCGCGTGGGCATCGGGGCCTTGGTTGACTGGCTCATGTGCCACTCGCCCCACCATCCGACCGTTCCCAGGTCGATGTGGTCGATATCCGGGTGACCATCGTAACGGACTCCGAGCCGGTCGATGAAATCGAGGTGTGCGGCCAGGACTTTGGGATCATCCAGCACCGGAACCTCCAACTCAGGACCGGTCCCATACCGCGTGGTGACGACCTTGCCGCCGATCTCCGGCAACCATTGCGGATGGTACGGTTGGCGTGGAGACGAGGAACAACACATGACACGAAAGGCGAGCGTCTGCCCCGCCTCGCGGCTTGCTTTCAGCACTCCGTCCAGGAACGCGTGGTCGATCTTGCCCGGCTGCGGCTCCAAGTCCCGCCAGCCCCACCGGGCGTAGTGCACCGTGGACGGAATCCAGGGCGGCAGGTTCTTGTCCTGTGGCTTGGTCCGGTGGAAGGTCTGCCAGCCCATCCCGGGGTTAGCCAGGATTTCGTCCGTTTCTTGTGGGGTGACGACAACGGGTTGGCCATGAGACAAGCCGGGCGCCAATCCGACGAGGACGAATGCGATGCTGATCCGTTTCATGAGTGGTTTCCTGTGCCTTGCCGACAGGACTTCACCCGGTAGTCCGCCCGTGCGGCCACCATGCCAAGGCGAGCCGAGTGAATTGACCGCGGCCCAAAT
The DNA here is from genome assembly GCA_903927685.1 of uncultured Planctomycetaceae bacterium. Next base: position 10,112 of record CAIYOB010000439.1, on the reverse strand, counting down.
CGCTCTTCAATATGCCGGCTCAGGTCGTATGTCACTGGTTGCCCGTCGCCACCCCAGCCAATTCATGCGTGCGGACCACCTTCCATACCGTGTCCTGGATGACTTCGACCAACTGCGGGTCCGTCACCTGGTACGACTCGGCGGGCAACCCCTTCGGGTTCTCCCGGTACAGGGTGGCAAAGTAGGTGCAGCCGACCACATAGGAGCCGACATTGTTCAAGTGGATAGCGTCGGAAAACACTTCCTTGATGTGCTGACGGCCAGGCACTTCCCCGGCCTTCATTCGCTGGTTCAACTCGAACATGACGTGTCCGACCGGCACCAGCAAGACCGGCTTCTTCAAATCCGGGCATGTCTTCCGAAGTTCCAACGTGAGCCGCTCGAAGTAGTCCCGGCTCTCGTTCGTCCCGTCCCAGCCGCCCGTGTACTTCTTTAACCACGCCGTGTCGAAGTCGTCCTTGCCCTGCCGGGGCCACCGGGCGTATACGTACACCTGCAGGTCCGGGCTTCTGGGCAACGCCAAGTCGATGAAGTTCTTCGCCATCGTCAAGTCACCGTCCTTGCCGTCCAGGTGCCGGTCGAAGGGCTGGAGGCTCAATACATCCCACGCGTGGTCGGCAAGGGCTGTGGGGTAGTGCCCAAATGGCGGCTCTTGGAAACCGTCCTGAGAATGTTCCCAGATCCATTGGAGCGGCGCCCCGGGAATCATGTGGCGGCCCCATAACTGCTCGTGTCCACGGATCTTGGCCAGTTCGGCCAGCGCCGGGTAATTGATGGTGTCGGTGACGCTGTTGCCAACGAAGTAGACCCGCAGCGGCTTGGTGTCCCCGGCTGGGGCTTGGACCGCCGCCAGCGCGGCGACGAGAAATAGGGTGAATCGCAGCATGGGCTTGGTTCCGAAATTGGGTTTGTCGAGGTTATTGTAACGAGTGCACGGCCCTTCCGCAGCCTGCTGACGAGCCTGCTGACGATGCCATCCTGACGATGCGACCCGCTGTCCCAGACTCAAGGCCCGGGCTCGCCAAGAATCGCCCCGGTCCTGATCCAAATTCTGCCACGGTAATTGGAGAGCGCGAAGACGGTTCCGTCGTTGACGGCGTGCAAGGCATTCCAGTTCGCCGGATCGTCCGGGCCACCCAGCAAGTGAAGCGGAGCCGTCCACGATCTGCCTTGATCGAGGCTGCCGATGCAGGCAAAATGCGTGTGGGACAGATAGTTGTATGTCCGATACGCGGGATCTCGGCGGCGATCACCGGCGAGAAAGGCGTTCTTCTCGTCGCTCTGGAAGGAGACTATCAACCGACCGTCCAGCAGCCGGATAATCGAAGGCGCGCCTGCCGCCCACGGGGCGGCGACAGGATTATCCGGGCGATAGATCAACTGTCGGGTGACTGACCAGGTTCGGCCCAAGTCAAGCGAACGCACGCCTCGGATCACGAACCGAAACGGCGGCACGTCCTGCGCCTCGAAAACAGCCAGAAGCTCCCGGTCGTTGAGCCGAACCACCCCCGGCATTCCATCCCTGGAACCTCTCTTCTCGGCGACCACCACCGGCGTCCCCCAGGATTTGCCTCCGTCGATCGAGGTCCGCATTTCGATCCGCTGGTCTGGATGACAACCTTCCTCGCTGGCGTAGTACGCCTGCACCGTGCCATCGGGTGACGCCAGCAGGAACGGCTCCCAGATACCCTGCGATCCGGTGGCGACGGTGGCGCGGACCGCCCACTGGTCGCCGTCCGTGCTCGACGAAATCTCGATGCGGAACAACTGAGCGTTGCGATTGTGACGGCGGTAGGCTACCAGCAAAGTCCCGTCTGCCAGCTGCAGAGGAAACGCGTTGTCGAGGTCCACCGGTCCGGGATGCTCGGAGATGCGCCGGTAATTGGTCCACGTCCTGCCGCCGTCGCTGCTGAAGAGGCCGGCGATGACCCTTCCCACCGGAGTCGGGTGGGCAAACACTACCAGCGATCTGCCGTCCGCCAGCGTCGCGGCCCGTGGATAGTAGGCGACGTCTGCGGAAATCGGCCGAAAGTCCGGTTCCCAGTTCACGGCACCAGTGTCGGCTGCGGCGACCTCCGCCGCCAGAAGCAACAGGCTGTTGAAGAAGATGCCGGCGGTGGCAACCCGTTTGTGCATCGTTAATTCACTTGGACGACGGTTACACAAGTCTGACGCTGGCGTACGGCAGGCACGACAAAATGGCGCTCCCGGTGAACCAAGAAACGCCCCCCGAGGAACTACCGGGGGCGAGGGCGTCTGGCGCGCCGCTCCTTGAAATCATGCGCATTCTACGCCAGCTAAGACCACGACGCGAGCAGGACGCCTACACCGGATGCCTGGAGACGGACGTAGCGAGCCAGCGCGTCGAACAAGTCACGACGAAGCGTGAATTCCAACGGGGGCACGGCCGAATGGCACCAGGTTAAGCGTGCTGTCGGCCTTGCCGCCATTGTAACCCGAAGCGTCAGCGAAGAATCTGGCCGGAAACCGATTCACCGGAAGTCGATTCATCCTTGCTCACGCGTCGGTTTACGAACAGCGGCTTTGCCGCTCGACGTTTGCCGCTCAACCTCGTACCATTCGGGACACGGCCCGACACGGCCCGCGGGAAAGCCTGTTGCAGACGTGGACGGGGCATGTTAAACAACGTCCGTTGGGCGAGATGCTTGGAGGTGCACGGTGAACGGAGTGTGCTGATCTCACTCTTCGGAACCCTGACCCCACGGAGAAGACCATGACGACGCAGCAAGTATGGATGACGGCACGCTGGGCCCTGCTGGGCGCATTGTTCTCCAGCAGCCAACTTGGGGCCGCTGACACTGGGCCGGCGAACGCTGCGGACAAGCGGGCACCGGCGGCCGCGGTGATCGACGCCGCGCAGTACGCCAGTCTGCAGGAGGCGCTGGATGCGGTGCCGGCCGGCGGCGGGTTGGTCAAGCTGCCGCCGGGGCGGTTTGAGATTACCGCACCGCTGGTCCTGTCGCGCAGCGAGACCCGCGTGATCGGCAGCGGGGCGGCGACCTGCATTGTGAACTGCAACCAGGAAGGCCAGCCGGCGTTGATCATCCAGTCGCCCGAGCGGGACACGAAGCCGAAGGCCGAACTGTGGCGGGTCCAATTGGCCGACTTTCGCATCTGCGGCGATCCGCAGGCGATCGACGCCAAGAGCACAGAACCGAAAAGTGGCGACGGGGTGCTGGCCCGGGGAATCAACGAACTCTACCTGCACGGGATGAGCATCGACCACTGCGGCGGCCACGGCTTGAACCTGGACCACTGCTACGAAGATCCCCGGATCACCGACTCGATCTTTACCTACAACGCCCAGGCCGGCGTGAATCTGCTGGGCTGCCACGACATCGTGGTCAGCGCCAATCAGTTTGAGGAGAATCAGGACGCCCTGCGCTGTGCGGACAGCTTCAACCTGACCATGACGGGCAACAACCTGGACGACCACCGGCGCCACGGCGTGGTCATCGAGAACACCTACGGCTCGGTCGTTTCGGGCAACATGATCGAGGAGTGCGAGGGGACGGCCGTCATCCTGGACCGCGACTGCTACGGAATCACGTTGAGCGCCAACGTCCTGGCCGACAACTTTGGCGGCGGCATCGACCTGCGCGACGCCCACGGCTGTGCCGTCTCAGCCAACACGTTTACCATCGACTGGGTCCGGGGTCTGATCGTCGGCCCGGCCAGCGGGCGGATCACCGTTACCGGCAACAACTTTTCCGACAGCTACCTGGGCGAACAGACGCGCCGCCAGGCCACCCAGAACCTGGCCACCGGCGTGCTGCTGGACGGCGCCCGGGATGTGGTTGTTTCGGGCAACCAGTTCAGCGGCCTGGACGGCCCGGCCGTCGAAGCTCGCGGCGACTGCCGCCGACTGGCCGTGACCGGCAACATCTGTGTCGGCGTCAGCCGCAGCACGTCGGGCAGCCAGCCGGCGCTGGACGTGGCGGGCGCCCGGGACAGCGTCGTGCAGAACAACATCACCCTGCCCGGCGACGAACCCGTCGTGCCGAACGCGGCGGCGGAGGCAGAAAAGAAGTAGTCTGAGCCTTTACGGCCGGACGTTGATCAGGGAAGATACTACGGTTGCGTGAGCAGGCTGCAGGCGGTTTCGCGGGTATTGGCCGGAATGGCCGCCGGCGTCAGCGGGGCTCCGTTCCGCCAAACGCCTTGGAAAGGGACAGGGACGTGTTCGTCTGGGTTTTTCATCGCCTCAGCGGGGTCGTGCTGATCGTCCTGCTGTCGCTGCAGTTGGTAACCGGGTTCTTTCAGAGCAGTCCGAGTCAGGGCGAGTGGATCAAGTCGCTCGCGCTGTTGCATCGGCACACTCCGGTCGTCTGCCTGACGGTGTTCCTGTTGATCTTCCATGCCCTGTATGGGGTACGGACCATCTTGCTGGACTTTGGCATCGGCCGCGAAAGGCTGTTGCTGTGGGTCTGCAATGCCCTGGGCCTGGTTCTGTTCGGTGTCTTTGTGGCGCTCTACGTAACGCTGGTCCGGGCATGATCAAGCACGACGTCCTGATCGTTGGCGGGGGATTGGCCGGGCTGCGAGCCGCCGTAGGACTGGCGCCGTATTGCGACGTGGCGGTGGTCTCCCGGGTCCATCCCGTGCGGTCCCACTCGGGAGCGGCGCAGGGCGGCATCAACGCGGCCCTGGGCAACGCGCCCGAGGGCCGGGACGACTCGCCCGAGCGGCACGCCTTTGACACGATCAAGGGCAGCGATTATCTGGCGGATCAGGCCGCGGTTCGCCGGATGTGCGACTTGGCGCCGGAGATCATTGCCGAAGCCGACGGCTGGGGCGCGGCGTTCAGCCGGTTTCCCGACGGAACGATCGCCCAGCGGCCGTTTGGCGGCGCCGGGTTCCCGCGGACTTGCTACGCGGCGGATCGCACCGGCCACATCCTGTTGCAGACGCTGTACGAACAGGCCGTCGGCCGGGGCGTCACGGTGTATGGCGAACATGTGGTGACGCAGGTCGTGGCTGCCGCGGGGCACTACCACGGGCTGGTCGCCTTCGGCCTGCGGAGCGGCCGTTTCGAGCCCTTGGTTTCGCGGTTTTGCATTTTCGCCACGGGGGGCCACGGGCGGCTGTATCGCGATTCGACCAACGCCTTGATCAACACCGGCGGGGGAATCGGAGCGGCGTTCCTGGCCGGTATTCCCCTGAAGGATTTGGAGTTCGTCCAATTCCATCCCACCAGCCACTTTGGGACCAACATCCTGATTACCGAGGGTGCCCGCGGCGAAGGCGGGCACCTGGTCAACCGGTTGGGCGAGCGGTTCATGGAGAAATACGCTCCCAAGGCGATGGAGTTGGCTCCCCGCGACATCGTCGCCCGGTCGATTGAAACCGAGATCCGCGAAGGCCGCGGATTCGACGGCGGATTTGTGAACCTGGACCTGCGGCACCTGGGCAAGCGGACGATCCTGAAACGTCTGCCCGGGATCCGCGAGATTTGCCTCGATTTCGGCGGGATCGATCCGATCGACCAGCCGATCCCGATCCAACCTGCACAGCACTATTCGATGGGCGGCATCGCCTGCGATGCAACGGGCCGGACCGAGATCTCCAACTTCTACGCCGCCGGCGAATGCGCTGCGGTCAGCGTGCATGGCGCGAACCGGCTGGGCGGCAATTCGTTGCTGGAGACGTTGGTGTTCGGCCGACTGGCCGCCGAGGCCATTCAGGCACGACTGGACGAGGACCTGCCCGCGCCCCAGGCCCGCCTGGTCGAGCAGTGCGCGCGGGAAGAACTGGCGCGCGTCGAGCGATTGCGACGTACGGGCACGGTTCCGCACCAGGAGATCCGCAATGCGCTGCACGCCGTGATGTCGACCCAAGTCGGCGTGTTTCGGCACGCGCGTGAATTGACCGACGCCGTCCATCGCATCGCAACGCTCCGCGAGCAGTACCGCCAGGTGCGGCTGGTCACGCCGCCCCAGCCCTTCAACTTCGAAATCGTGAATGTACTGGAGTTGGAGAGCCAGCTATACTTGGGCGAAATCACCGCCCGGGGGGCGCTGGCCCGCACGGAGAGCCGCGGCGCCCATTTCCGCACCGACTATCCCGCCCGGGACGACGCCCGCTGGTTGCGTCACACGCTGGCCCGCCTGGACGCAGGGCAGGTCCGCCTGTCCTACGCCGAGGTGGACACCAGTCTGCACGCGCCGGCGGCGCGCACGTACTAGGAGTTCGAGAACTTGCCCACCACTTCCGACGGTTCGACATTCCGGTTCGAGGTCTTCCGCTACGACGGCGCCGGCGAGGCGCCGCCCCGATTCGACGCGTTCGAGATCCGGGCCGCGCACGGCATGTCGGTGCTGCAGGGCCTGTTGCAGATCCAAGACGAGCAAGATCCGTCGCTGGCCTTCCGCTACGCCTGCCGTGGGGCTGTCTGTGGCTCGTGCGCCATGTCGATCAACGGGCACTTGAACCTGGCCTGCCGCGTTCAGTTGGATCGGCTGCAGACGCGGCGGATTGTCATCGAGCCGCTGCCGAACCTCGAAATCCTGCGCGACCTGATCGTGGACATGACGCCGTTCTGGGACAAGTACGAGCGCGTCCGGCCTTGGCTGCACGCCGGGGAAGTCCGCGCGCGGGACGGGCGGATGAGTGAAGCGGAGCGGGAACGCTTTGACCAGTATGTCAACTGCATCCTGTGCGGACTGTGCTACGCGGCGTGTCCGGTGCTCAAGGCGAACGATCAGTTCACCGGTCCGGCGGCGTTGGCCAAGCTGTACCGGTTTGTGGCCGATCCACGCGACCAGCGGCCCGCGGACGCGATCCGCGCGGAAGACTCGCAGCAGGGCGTCTGGGGCTGCCACACGATCACGCGCTGTATCGACGCCTGCCCGAAGAACGTGCGCCCCACCGACGGCATCCGCGGCGTGCGGCGGCGGTTGCTGTCCCAGACGTTCAAGAAGCTGCTCGGAGGAGCCGAATGAGACTGGACGAATCCTACGTCGCGCGGCGACGGTTCCTGTGCGGTATGCTGGGCGGCGGCGCCGCGGCTTTGGGGGTGGCGGTCGCCACTCCGGCCGTCTGCTATGTCGGCAATTTTCGCCGTCAGCCGCCGCCGCCGCGATTGGAGCTGACGGCGCAGGAGTTCGACCTGCCGCCCGGTTCAGGCAAGATCGTCATGTACGGCCCGATCCCGGCGCTGTTGATTCGCACGCCCGAGCCGGAGGGCCGGTTGAAGGCGTTCGTGGCCACGTGCACGCACTTCGATTGCACGGTCAGTTATCAACCCGATCGAAACCGGATCTTCTGCGCCTGTCACGAAGGCTGCTTTAACTTGGACGGTCAGGTCCTGGCCGGACCTCCGCCGCGGCCGCTGCGCGAGTTCTACACCCGGCAGCAGGACGGCCGGCTGGTCCTCGCCCTCGAGAAGGAAGACTTGGAGAAGGGGAACCTTGAAGAAACTGCTCCGTCGACTTGAGCCCGCCCGCCTGGGGAGCGCCGCGGCCGCGTGGTTCCGGGAACGGATCGACGCCGGTCCGCTGCTCCGCCTGCTGGACCGGAAGACGGTCCCGTCCCATCGCCACAGCTGGATCTATCTGCTGGGCGGCGCGGCGTTGTTCCTGTTTGCGCTGCAGGTCGCCAGCGGCAGTCTGTTGATGCTGTACTATCAGCCCAGTGCCGAGGCGGCTCACGAGAGCGTCCGCAAGATCGCAACGGAGATTCCCTGCGGCTGGCTGATCCGCTCGGTGCACGCCTGGGGCGCGGACTTGTTCATCGCCTGCGTCGCGGTGCATTTTCTGATCAAGCTGTTCGCGCGGGCTTATCGCCAGCCGCGGGAGCTGACTTGGTTCAGTGGCCTGCTGTTGCTCGGCCTGGCCCTGGCCGCGGGATTCAGCGGTTATCTGCTGCCCTGGACGGAACTGTCGTACTTTGCCACGCTGGTGGGCACCCAGATCCCCGGCACGCTGCCCGTGGTGGGCGATTGGATCGTGCATTTCCTGCGTGGCGGAGACCAAGTCACGGGAGACACGATCACCCGCTTCTACGCCGTCCACGTGATGTTCCTGCCGCTATTGACCGGCGTGGTCATTGCCGGACATGCGGCCTTGATTCAGGTGCAGGGCATGAGCCTGCCGATCGGGATGCCCGCGGGGCAAGTCCGCGACCGGCGGCCGTTCTTCACGGAGTTCCTCCTGTCGGAATTCTGTCTGTGGCTGGTGCTGTTCGGTACGCTGGTCAGCCTGGCCAGCCTGCTGCCGGCTGGAATCGGCGTGAAGGCCGATCCGTTGAAGGCGGCGCCGCCGGGCATCAAGCCCGAGTGGTATTTCCTGTTCATGTTCCAGACCTTGAAACTTCTGCCGGAATCGTTGGGGGTGCTGCTGTTTGCACTCGGCGGGCTGTTTCTGTTCGCGGTCCCGCTGGTGGACCGCCGAGCGAGTCGCGGCGAGAAGAGTCCCCGTCTGACCGGGGTGTTCGTGTTGCTGCTGGCTTACGCTCTGGTGTTCCAGGTGTTGGCCGTGCGAACGCCGGGCGTCGAATCGCACGCTGTGGAAGCGGTTCGCGGGACTCCCCTCGCCAGCGTCCTGGTCTCGCTGGCTTTGCTGTGGGCGGTCCTTGGTTTCCTTGTGTACGCCCTCGTCCAGTTGGTCCGCGTCAACACGCGGTTTCGCCGGTTGTCCGTCCGCCGGGCAGGGGAGCCGGCCGCAGAAGGGCGGTGAACTCGCACGCCCTGACGCGGGAGTTCGCGCCGGGCCAGAGGGAATGCAACGCGGTCGGGAGTTGTTTGCCAGCACATGCGTGGCGGTTCCGAAATGCGTCGCGGCGGACTATTGTTCGTGCGAGAATCCGTCTAGAATTGGAGAGAGCGGATGTGGGAGGCTGTCTCAGGATTGGAGGCTGCGATGCGAGTAGATGAGGAGATCCGGCAGACCTTGTTCGATCTTCCAGATTCTCTGCCAGTAGTGGATGTCGAAGTTGCGGACTACGTCGACTCCGCAGGCGATGACGCGCTTCGGGTTAGGGTCATTCTGGACGAGCAGGTCGAGGACGCCGGACTGTCCGGCGCTGCGGTCGTTCGACTCAAGGCGGCCATCCGCGAGTGCTTGCTCCGGCGCGGGATTACAGTGTTCCCTTACGTATTCCTGGCCAAAGCCAGTGAACGCGTCTTGGCCGACGCGGGAGAATGACCTGTGTACAAGGATCTACTTCGGCAGGCTCACGACTTGGCCACGCTGGATGCGCTGAAACCGCGTCAGGCGAACCTGCGCCGGGCTGTTTCTTCCGCGTACTACGCGCTGTTTCATGCGCTGGTGGACGAAGCGTGCCGGGGCGTCATGGGGACACAGCATGAGCAGGGCCCTTTTCGCCACGTGCTCGCTCGAAGCTTTGCACACGGCACGATGAAGCAGGCGTGCGCATCGTTCTCCGGGGGGACCTTGAAGGCCGCAGTTGCTAAGGGATTGCCGGCGACTTTCCAGATTTCCAGGGAGATCAAGGCGCTCGCTAACGCCTTTGTGGAACTGCAAGAAAAGCGTCATTTGGCGGATTACGACCTCACGGAACGGTTCAGTCGGTCGGACGTCATCGCCCTGATTGAACAGACAGCAACCGTGATCGAGGATTTCGGCCGGTCGGCAAACACGAACGAACGAAGGTTTTTCCTGGCGTGTCTGTGGGCCTGGAGCAGTCTGGCAAGTCGCTGAACTCCCCTCGACATCACTGATCCCGTCTGCTACGCCAGTCACGGTGAACGCCGTGCGAGAGAGCCCCTTTTTGGCCTGCCGGGCCCCAGTGGCCAACCTTGCCGCTTGGGCTGACTCGAGCGATTGCGGCCCGGGAAGCGATTCCCCGGAAAATTCTCAACGATACCGACGCTGCGGATCGATCCCAGGATGACGAGGCACCGCTGTCGAGTCGCCGCTCACTTCAATCGTCTCCCCGGGGCGTCGGTCCCGGCGCGGGACCAGGGCCCTGTCACGGAGCACAGGTATGGATATCAGCCGCCGTCGGGCGTTGCAGCATATATTCCTGTGGGGGGCCGCGTCCTGCGGATGCGGCTGCCGCTCGACACCGATCACCAACCGCAAGCAGTTGCTTCTGCTGCCGGAGAAGCAGGAGATTGCCCTGGGGCAGTC
>CAIYOB010000438.1 GCA_903927685.1 uncultured Planctomycetaceae bacterium | reverse complement strand
TCGCGGGAAGTGTCTTCAATGCCACAGCGAGACTGTCCAGTTGTGGCGGCGAGAGGGTGGCCAGGTTCGCCGCGAGTACCTCCGTCGCCATATCCTCGATGGCGAAGTCGACCAAGAGGGAGATCATCAGGGGGCTGCTGCCGCAGTCGCGAGCCATTTTCAGCACGGCGACGACGTCCGAGACCGCCTCGTCCGTCGCCTTGGCTGCAAACCGCAGGCGAGCTCGCAGGAGGGCTGCTCGGGCCAGTTTGCGCGCTTGATCCAAGTGCGGCAACTGCAACTCGATGCCGTGCGAGTAGTTAAGATCCCAGTTGCAACTCGTTACCCCATGAGCGCGATGCAATTCCTGCAAAGCATAGCTAAATCGCGCTATGATCGGCCGGAGGTCATCGCTGACGGGCTCGGTGGGCGACTTGATTGCGGCTTCGTATTTGATCCTCTCCGCGTCCGCCAGCTTCGGCATGGCTGCGAAGGCTTGCCAGTAGATCACCGCGGCATTGGGGCTGGAAGCGGTTTCGCGAGTCGGCGTATCGGCCGTAAAGACTGGACGGACTGACACGGTTTGCGACAACAGCAGACCTGCCAGAGTCAGTACGTGACAAAATCTGATCATGGGATGCCCTATTCCTCGCTATTTTTGGTTGGTTTTCAGCTTATCGAGTCGTGCTTTCAAGCTGTCCTTGTCAATCAATGGGTCATCGAGTTCCAGCATCTTCGTCCACACCCTGATGGCAGAAGCAATATCCTCCTTCGCTTCGAACGCACGTGCGAGTGCACTCAATGCAACTGGGTCATTCGATTCGCCGTTATTTGAAGCTTTTTTGGCCATATCGAGCACGAAATCGATGTCGACCTTTGACTTGTCAGGGGCACTCAAAAGCTGGCCGACAAGCTGACCGATAAGCCTCAAGTCACTTGATTCGGTCACCAATTCCCTGACGAACGTGTTTGCGGATTTGTAGTCGCCTAATTCGATCCACGCTTTGACTCGCGTCGTGTAATTTAACGGCGTACTGAAAGGATCAACCGAGTGCATTTGATCGAGGATTGCCAGTACCATCTGCCATTGTTTGTCGCGCTTGGCCGCGCCAAGCTGACTATCCAGTTCCTCGAATCGCCTGTCGATTTCAGCCTGTTTGGGGGCATCGTAGGTTCCTGCGACAACGGCGTGCAAAGGACCATCGACTCGCATCGGGTGACCAATCCAAGCGATCTTCCTATCGCGATCCACGATCAAGCACCGGGGGATGGCACGATCTTCTCCAAGCCAAGCTTTCGCCATGACCCCTACCTTATCGTTTGTTGTGTTCGCATCGATCGCAACACGGTTTTCGATGGTCATTCCCATTTTCTTAATAAGCGCCCGAGCCGCATCTAAGTCTTGATCCATAACATCTACGGCAATGACCGTTACACCCATATCCTTATACTGCCGCTGAACTTCGGAGAGATGGGGCATCGCGAAGATACACGGGCCGCACCATGTCGCCCAGAACTCGACGACGTAGACCTGATCACGTTCGAAACGGCTAATAGGTTCGCCCTTGATCCATTCGCTGACACGCAGCTCCGGTGCCGAATCACCGACCTTTGGACCTCCCTCTTGCGGTGGAGCCGCTGCGAAACCAGGACGGACGGACACGGTTTGCGACAACAGCAAACCGGCTAAGATCAGTACGTAACAACTTCTCATCAGTAGGACGCCTTGAACAGGGATTGGGGATCGTAAGGTTCAAATAAAACGGACTCGTCTTGATGCTCCAGCAGGGCTTCGAAGGCCTCGTCCGACTCAGCAAGGGCTAGAACGTAGTCCCGCAACGTGGGGTGCGACCGGACTTGTTCGACCGGCACTTTTTCTACTGACGGCGCGAGGTCGGCGGGCACCGCTGCCTGTTCTGTTCGCGACCGTGGCCCGCCGATTGCCGCGCGGGGCTCCTGCGGACCGGGCAGTGAATTTCCTGGCTGACGCTGCGTCAGCCACACCGCGGCGATCAGCAGCGAGGCCGCCAATGCTCCACTCAACCATAAACCGAGCGGTGGGATACGCTGCACCGAAGGGCGCGACGGTAAGTCCTCCGCTGCCGCGTTCCAGCGCTCGCAGATCGCGGCGCTGGGAACCGCCGCCGAGGCGCGGCTACGGCTCAGGGTCATGCACACGGCCGTCAGCTCAGTCAGCCGCGCCGCACAGGCGGCACAATTGGCCAGATGCTGGCGCACGCCCAATTCCTCCTCAGCTGGTAGGCATCCAGCCGCAAGTAAGCTGATGGACTCCTGCCAGCGTTCACATTTGGAAATTTGCTCGCTCATAGTTAAGCTCACGTTTCGGACACAGGTGATTCCCCGGAAATGGGAAAAAGGTTCACGCCATGATTCCCACGGCGGAGTTTTTCCAGGCCGTGATGTAACCGGGACTTGACGGTGCCTAGCGGGCAGCCGAGCAGGGTGGCGATCTCGGCCAGCGACGCGTCAGCAAAGAATCGCAGTTCGAGAACCGCACGGTGTTCGTCCGGCAAGACCGCCAGGGCCGCCAGGACGAGCGTCGCCTCTTCCGCCTGCTCAATGGCGGCGGGCGGTTCCGCCTCGCGGGAAGGCTGTTCGATGGTCTCGCAATTCCTTTCGATCACCGGTCGCGACTTGCGGCGTGCTTTGAGAAACCGATGCCGCAGGATGCCGTAGAGCCAAGTCGAAAAACGGGCTCGCCCGTCGAACCGCTGCAACGACCTCCAGGCTTCAACGAAAGTTTCCTGAGCCAGATCCTCGGCCTCGTGATCGTCGCCGCACAACGCCCGCGCGCACCGCCAAACAGGCTCGGCGTGCAGCTCAACCATTTGGCCGAACGCCACCGCATCGCCGTTCTGCGCTCGGCGCAAGAGTTCGGGATCAGGGGGCTGATTGGTGTTCACAACGCCCATTATTCCCCACTCCGCACGAAAAGGTTCACTGGGTTGAGGAATACGTCGTCGGGAGATCCCCCTGTAGTGTTGACGCCTACGCCGTTTGGAGGATTTCGAAGAGGGTTCCTTTCGGTTTTGGCACCGAAAGGGTCTCGAACTCAGCAAGTTCCCTCTTGACAAGGACTTACGGATTTGAGAAAAGAGAGTATTGTAACGAAGAGGGTTCCTTTCGGGGAGCTTTTTGGTTTTCTACGAGCCAAACCAACACGCCAGTTAACGCCCGGCCCCGAGAGATCGGTTGCCGGGCGTTTTGCGTTTATGGCGTTTTACCGCAAGGGTTTACGTCGATTCTTCGCGCCGCTCGGCGATCTCAGTTTCGCGAGATCGCGGCCAGGGTC
>CAIYOB010000437.1 GCA_903927685.1 uncultured Planctomycetaceae bacterium | reverse complement strand
TGGGCGTGCAGCTGCCAATGGTCCACCTCGGGCTGGTGAAACGGCGCGGGATGCCAGCCCATCGAGTAGGGAAACGACGTCGTAAACAGGTTGTCGTACCGCGTCAGCAGCCGCTTTAACGCGTCGGCCAGCTGATCCCGCTCGTCGCCCGTCAAGTCGGCCAGCCGCAGGACGTGCCGGCGGCGAGGCAGCAACAGCGTCTCGAACGGCCAGGTCGCCCAGTACGGGACGACTGCCAGCCAATGCTCGTTGGCCACGACGATCCGTTCCTGCAACTCCTCCTCGCGACGGGCATAATCCACCAACAGCGGCGAGCCATACCGCTGCCGGTAGTCGGCCTGGCAGCGGTCCTCGAGGGCGGCTTCTTCCGGCAACGCGTCGCCGGCCCAGATCTGGCCGTGGGGATGCGGGTTCGAGCACCCCATGATCTCGCCTTTGTTCTCGAACACTTGCACCCAGCGATACGTGCGGCCGAGTTCCTCGGTCTGCTCGGCCCAGACATCGACGACGTTCCGGATCTGCGGCAGGGGCATCTCCGGCAGGGTCCAGTCGTGCCGCGGAGAGAAGCAGACCACGCGGCAGGTGCCCCGCACCGCCTGGCGCTGCAGCAGCGGATCATCCTGATCCGGGGCGGTCTCCCCGGCGGGCAACAAGGAGGGAAAATCGTTCGTGAAGACGTAGGTCCCGGTGTACGCCGGATTCGTGACACCCACCGCCCGGTCGTTGCCGGGACATAGGTAACAGGTGGGCTCATACGCAAGCCGCTGCTTGGCCGCCGGCGTCTCCTCCTTGCCCAACCAAGGCCGCCGCGTGCGGTGCGGCGAGACGAGGATCCAGCGGCCTGTGAGCGGGTTGCAGCGGCGATGGGGAAGTTCGTCGACGGGTTCGGTCATCATCCCGCTCCTACGCTCGGACGATTTGGGCGCCTTGCGCCGGTCGGGTGGTGAAAAGCGAGGGGGCGATGCCCGTCAGCCGCCGATAGTCCGCGTCGATGGCCGCCGCCAGTCGATCAAGTTGATCCTTGCGGACCAGGCTGACGGTGCATCCGCCGAACCCGCCACCGGTCATCCGCGAGCCGATCACCGCGCCGCCGCTGCCGTGCTGACGGGCCAGTTCGACCAGCAAATCCAATTCTTCGCAGCTCACTTCGTAGTCGTCGCGGAGCGAAGCGTGGCTGGCGTACATCAACGGGCCCACGACATCCCACTGGCCCGCCGCCAAACCCTTGGCAGCCGCCGTCGTGCGCTCAATCTCGCCGATCACATGCCGGGCTCGCCGTTTCAGGACCGGCTCCAGGGCCCCGTCGTTCGCCGCCAACAACTCCAGGGTCGCGTCCCGCAGCGATGGCACACCCAGCGTTCGCGCCGCCGCCTCGCACTGGCTGCGCCGCTGGGCGTATTCGCCGCCGGTCAGTTCGTGCTTCACATTCGTATTGATAATCAGCACTTCGACGTCCGGGTCTGTCAGCGGCACCAGCTGGACTTGCGTCGAACGGCAGTCCAGCAACAGCAAATGACTGGCCTGGCCCAGAACCGAGGTGAATTGGTCCATAATCCCGCAGGGGACGCCGGCGTACTCGTGCTCGGCTTTCTGGCACAACAGCGCCTTACGGATCGGATCCAGCTTTCGGCCGGCGATCGCTTCCAGCAGG
>CAIYOB010000436.1 GCA_903927685.1 uncultured Planctomycetaceae bacterium | reverse complement strand
GTCGTCTTCAGTGCCGCGTTACCGAAAGATGAAGAAGCGTAGTGCGTTGTCCAGGCTAAATGTTGGGGTGCCTGGGGTCGAGTGCAGCGAGCCCCCAGGGGCAAGAACTGGGGGCTCGCCACTCGTACCTCGTGGCTCGACCCCAGCCACCCAACCCCAGTTCTTAGCTTGGACAACGCACGAGGCATCGCTGGAACGGAACTGCGGAGGCCAAGCTGCTTCTGCCGCATGACGCTAAGGCTCGCTGCTGCCTGCACCGTCCGGCAAATCGGCGAGGAGCCCGCCGGATACGCATCTGCGGATTGGAATCCGAGCGGGCTCGACGGGGGAATACTCCGCGGCCGGTCTATTTCTCGTCCAGCAACTCGACGGCTTCGAACTTCTTGCCTTCCAGCATCTCGAGGCTGGCGCCACCGCCCGTGCTGACGTGCGACACTTGGCTGGCGAAGCCCAGCAACTCGATCGCGGCGGCACTGTCGCCGCCGCCGATGATGCTGGTGGCCGAACTCTGTGCGACGGCTTCGGCCACGGCCCGCGTTCCGGCGTCGAACGGCGGCATCTCGAACACGCCCATCGGGCCGTTCCACACGACCGTCTTGGCCGCCTTGATGATCTCCGCATAACGTTTCGCGGTTTGGGGGCCGATGTCCAGTCCCTGGAAGTCGGCCGGGATTTTGCCTGCTTCGACCGTCACCTTGTTGCAGCCGGCGTCAAAGGCGTCGCCGCAATGCGTATCCAGCGGCAGCACCAACCGGTCGCCACCCGCCGCCAGCAACTCTTTGGCCAAGTCGACTTTATCCGGCTCGACCAGGCTCTTGCCGACCTGGCCGCCCTGCGCCAACGAAAACGTATAAGCCATCGCGCCGCCAATCAGCACCTGGTCGCAGATGGTCAGCAGGTTCTTGATCACCTGGATCTTGTCGGAGACTTTGGCGCCGCCCAGGATCGCGACGAACGGCCGCGCCGGCTTGGCGACCGCCTCGCTCAGGTACTGGATTTCCTTCTCCACCAGGAAGCCGACGACCTTGGGCTTGCTGCCCATGGCCTTGGGCACCGCCACCATCGAGGCGTCGGTGCGGTGGCAGGTTCCGAACGCGTCGTTGCAGTAGATGTCGGCCATGCCGGCCAGGGCCTGGGCGAACGCCGCATCGCCCTTCTTCTCGCCGGGGTAGAACCGCAAGTTCTCGAGCACCAGGACGTCGCCGACGGCGAGAGTTGCGGCCTTGGCGCGCGCATCGTCACCGATCACATCGTTGGCAAACTGAACGGGCTTGCCCAATAACTCGGCCAACTTGTCTGCGGCAGGCTTCATGCTGTACTTGGCCTCCGGGGCATCCTTCGGACGGCCCAGATGGCTCATTAGAATCAGTTTGCCGCCGCGATCGATGACCGAGCGAATCGAGGGCAGGGCCATCCGCACACGCCGATCGTCGGTGACGCGTCCCTGATCCAGCGGGACATTGAAATCAACGCGCATCAAGACCGTCTTTCCGGCGACGGGAACATCCTGAATCGACTTTTTTGCCATGCTAGGCTTCCTTCTGAACGAGAATCGACACATTGGTTCGTTACATCACAGAACCAGTTTGCGGAAAGAGATTACATCGACTCTCGGTCCGTTGTGCAAGATCCCCCAGGCAATGCCAGGTGAACAAATGCGAGAATCAGATCTCTAGGCGGGCTTGGACGGGTTGCAGAAAGAACATTTTATGGGATCGCTCGGATGATGACTTGTTCCTGCCACATGGGGTTGGTAGATTTACGCGCTGTCATGCGTCTGCGGGGTCGGCATACGATTTCCCTGGGTGTTTCGCTTCGCCTGCCCCACGCTTCTGCTGTTCGTGCGAAGAATCGTCCGCGGGTCTAAACGCATTCCTGGTATGGAAGGAAGTTGGCTGTGGATTTTCATCTTCATCTCAGCGCGGAGACCGTGGAGCATTTGGACAAGCTGCCTGCTCTGTGCGTCGAACCGGGCCTCACCGTCCGCGAAGTGCTGAAACAGCTGAAGGCGCGACGGCGAAGTTCCGTCTTGGTCTGCCATGACGGCCGGCTGGTGGGGATCTTCACCGAGCGCGACGCCTTGAAGCTGATGGCCGAGGACGCCGACCTGGACGTGCCCGTCGAAACGGTCATGGCACGCGATCCGGTAGTCGTAACCCCGGGAGACTCGGTCGGTCAGGCCATCGCCAAGATGTCGGAAGGCGGCTACCGCCGCCTGCCGGTGGTGGATCGCTGTGGCGTTCCGACGGGGGTGCTGTCCGTCCGGCAGATCCTCCATTATCTGGTCGAACACTTCCCCACCGCGATCTACACCTTGCCGCCCACTCCGGACGAAGCGACGAAGGACCGCGAAGGCGCGTAACCGTTTTGCCGTTGTCGGTCGCGGACACTCCACCTACAGTTTTCTAGAGCCCGCTTTGCCTGCCTGGTTGTATCCTGCTGAAGTGCACTATGACTACCTCTTCGGAATCCCCCGTTAAAACCGCTCGAACGATTCAGGAACTTCGTTCCGCAACCGTGCGTCTGGCTGGCGACTCGGGCGACGGGATGCAGTTGACGGGAACCCAACTCACCAACACGTCGGCCCTGGCGGGCAACGACGTGGCAACGTTCCCGGATTACCCCGCTGAGATCCGAGCGCCGAAGGGAACCCGCGCCGGCGTCAGCGGATTTCAGGTCCAGTTCGCGTCGAAAGACATCTTCACGCCCGGTGACCGCTTGAACGCCCTGGTCGTGATGAACCCTGCCGCGCTAGTCACCAACATTGGAGACCTGGAGCCGGGCGGCGTGCTGATCGTCAACGAAGACGCATTCGCCCCCAAGGATCTCAAGTTGGCCAACCTGGACCGGAATCCGCTGGAGGACGGGAGCTTGGCTCAATACCGGGT
>CAIYOB010000435.1 GCA_903927685.1 uncultured Planctomycetaceae bacterium | reverse complement strand
GACCGCCAGCACGCCGAACGACTGACGCGGGCAGAAGCGGCGCTGCAGGCACACGAGGCCCGCGTCCCGGAACTGCTGACCGCTTGGGAACAGCAGGTCAAACAGCCGATCGCGTGGACTCCCTTGGATCCCAGCGAGCTGGCTTCGACCAACAACGCCCAGCTGGAACGGCAGGGTGATCTGTCCGTGGTCGCCAACGGCGCGAACGGCAAGACGACGTACAAGTTCGTCGCCCGTACCGCTTCGGACAAGATCACGGGCATCCGCCTGGAGGCTCTGGCGGACGACCGCTTGCCGCTGAAGGGTCCCGGCCGGTCGGGCAGCGGCAACTTCGTGCTGACCGAGTTCCGCGTCGAATGGGCACCGGAGGCGGAACCCGACAAACGCGCGCCCGTCGGCCTGCAGAACGCCCAGGCCGATTTCAGCCAGGGGGGATATGACGTCACCACGGCGATTGATGGTCAGAAGGCGGCTGCGAACAACGGCTGGGCGATCCACCCGCAAGCGGGCCAGAACCACACGGCCGTGTTCGAGACCAAGGACAACACGGGCTCCGGCCCGGGCCTGCTGACCGTGTGGCTGGATCAGGAGTTTCAGGACAACCAGCACAGCCTGGGGCGGTTTCGGATCTCGGTTACAACCGCCCCGCGGCCAGTGACTTTGCAGGGGCTGCCCCAGAACATCACGGACTTGTTGGCCGTCGCCGGGGACCAGCGGACGGACGCACAGAAGGCGGAATTGCTGAAGTTCTATCGCAGCCAGGACAGTGAACTGAAGAGCCGCGAGCAAGCCGTGGCAGCAGCCAGGCAACCGCGGCCGGTCGACTCCAGGCTGCAGCAATTGCGCGAGGCGTTGGCCGGCGCCAGCCAGCCGGTGCCGATCGATCCGAAATTGGCCCAGTTGCGCGCCGATGCGGCCCTGAGCACCAGGCAATTGGAACAGGCCCGCTTGACGTTCGTTCAAGACCTGGCCTGGGCGCTGATCAACAGCCCGGCGTTTTTGTTCAACCGCTAACCACGATTCCGGAGCGAATCCCATGCTCGTGATTCCTGGACAACCCGGCCGAGACTTGTGCGATCCCAACCTGGGCGTGACTCGCCGCGACCTGCTGCGTATCGGCGGCTCGGGCCTGTTGGGCCTGACGCTCGGTTCCATGCTCCGTCTGCAGGCCCAAGCCAGCGACAGCCAGGCTCCTGAAGGATCGGCGGGCGGCCGGCCCGGTTGGGGCAAGGCCAAGAGCATCATCATGTGCTATCTGCAGGGCGGACCGAGCCACTTGGATCTGTGGGATCCCAAGGAGAACGTGCCGGACAACGTCCGCAGCGCGTTCGCGAACATCTCGACCAAGCTGCCGGGCATCCAGTTCACCGAGAACCTGCCCAAGCTGGCCCGGGTCAACGACAAGTTCACGATGATCCGGTCGATGAGCTACACGCCCAACGGCCTGTTCAACCACACGGCCGCCATCTACCAGATGATGACCGGGTACACGACCGACAAAGTCAGTCCGTCCGGCCAGTTGGAGCCGCCAAACGCCAAGGACTTTCCCAACTTCGGCTCCCAGCTGGTCCGGCTCCGCCCGCCGACCGAGCCGATGTTGCCGTTCGTCATGCTGCCGCGTCCGCTGCAGGAGAGCAATGTCGTAGGCAAAGGCGGCACCGCCGGTTTTCTGGGCCGCGCGTTCGATCCGTACACGCTGTATCCCGACGGCGACGACATGGACATGAACAAGCTGGATCGGATCCGGATCGACGATCTGCAATTGCGGCCGGAAGTCTCTGCCGGCCGGCTGGAACGTCGCGCGCGCCTGCGCGACCTGATCGACGCCGGCATGCCCACGATCGAGAAGGCCGTCGAGCAGTACAAGCTGGACGAGTACTACGATCAAGCGCTCAGCCTGGTCATCTCCGGCCGTGCTCGCGAAGCCTTCGCGGTGAGCAAGGAGCCGGATGCGCTGCGCGACCAATACGGCCGCAACGCGTTTGGGCAGAGCTGCCTGCTGGCTCGGCGCCTGGTCGAAGCCGGCACGCGGGTGGTCGAGGTGCTCTGGCCCAAGGTCGCCAACTCGGACAACCACTCCTGGGACCATCACGTCGACTTGACCGAACGCATGAAGAACCGTTCGGCCCCGATGCTGGACGCCGGGCTGTCGACGCTGATTCAGGACCTGGACGACCGCAGTTTGCTGGACGAGACGCTGGTGGTGGCTGTCGGCGAGTTCGGCCGCAGCCCGCAGAAGGGCGTCAGCACCTCGGGCAACGGCAATAGTGCCGACGGTCGCGATCACTGGCCGTACTGCTATACCGCGGTCATCGCTGGGGCCGGCGTCAAACGCGGCTATGTCCACGGCAAGTCCGACAAGACGGCCTCGGCCCCGCAGGAAGACCCCGTCCATCCGGGACAGCTGCTGGCCTCGATCTACCACGCGTTTGGCATCGATCCGTTAACCATCGTCTACAACCACCTGAACCAGCCCCGCGAGTTGGTCAAAGCCGAGGCCGTGCCGCAGCTGTTCGCCTGAAGCTGACGCCGGGGCTGGTGATTGCCGGAGTGGCTGTGGTCGAGTGCAGCGAGCCCACAGTCCGTGGGGATCCCAGGGGCTTGCTGCGTTCACCCCCCGGCCACCCTTCCCTGTTCCAGCCCGCGATGGAGTTTTTGCATTTTCCGGCAAAGAATGGCCCGTCGGCCTGATCGAGATCTTGGATTTCGGCTACAATGGCGGCGCGGAGGATGGCTGCCCGCGGCCGTGCTCCGGCAACTAGCACCCGTCGGCGACGACGCTTCGGCTGGGTTTCGACCGTGCCCGGGAACAGAGCGAGAGGCAGGTGAGATTCCCCTGTGCGTAACACGAGGTGCACTATGCCCACCGTTTATCGCTTTGAACACGCGATCGCTCTTCCCGCCGTGCACCGAGCCCAGGAGGCCCTGTTGGCTTTTTTTCGGGCTTCCGAAGCCGGCGTCTGGACCGTCGATCCCACGCAACGGGACGACGGGGCGAGCCTGCATCTGATGCGCGGCAACTGGGAAACCAGTCCGGCTCCGGGCGTCGGCGGCGAGTATCGTGTCCCCGGTCTCCCGCACTGGGCGCCGCAGCACGGGTATCTGCTGAACTCGATCCCGATGCTGTTGAGCGTCACGTTGGACGAATCGTTGGAAGGCCTGGTGATCCGCCTCAAGCACACGGCCTTTGGCCGGGAGACCGGCAGCGATTTCCGGGAACTGAGCGGCCGAGCCGTCGCCCTGGAGTTGAAATCGCTCGCCAAGTACCTGAAACAGTCTTTTCACCTGCCGAGCGCTCCCGAAGTCGTCTTCGAGCCCGTGGGATGTTCCTCAGGCGTCGCCTGACGGGACGGCTCGTCTGCCGATGGAGTGCATCCCGACGAGGCTTACAAACGGCCGTGACCAGCGATGAGAATCGACAACGATCCCAAGCTCGATTTTGACGATGTACTGATCCGCCCCAAGCGTTCGGAAGCGCCAAGTCGCAGCGACGTGGGTCTGGAACGCGAGTACCGCTTCCTGAACAGCCAGCGCACCTACCGCGGAATCCCGTTGGTGGCTTCGAACATGGATACGATCGGCACGTTGGAGATGGCTCGCGCGCTAGGCCCCCAACTGCTGACCTGCCTGCACAAACACTATCCCGAATCGCAACTGGCTTCGTTCTTGCAGGAGGGCAACCACCGCGAAAACGTCTTCGTGACGATGGGGATTCGCGACGAGGACTTCGACCGATTCACGCGGCTGGCGTCTCAGGCGGAGGTCCGCTACCTGTGCGTGGACGCGGCCAATGGGTACACCAAGTTTTTTGTCGATCGCGTCAAGCGGGTGCGGGACACGTTTCCCGTCTTGACGATCATGGCCGGCAACGTCGCCACCCCGGAGATGGTCCAGGAACTGTTGATCTCCGGCGCCGCCGACATCGTCAAGATCGGCATCGGCCCCGGCAGCGTCTGTGCGACCCGAACCACCACCGGGGTGGGGTACCCGCAGTTGTCGGCGATCATCGAGTGCGCGGACGCGGCCCACGGACTGCGCGGCCACGTCTGTGCCGACGGCGGGTGCCGAGTGCCGGGCGACGTGGTCAAAGCCTTTGCCGCCGGCGCCGACTTTGTGATGTTGGGCGGCATGCTGGCCGGCCACGACGAGTGCGTCGGCGACTGGATCGAGCAGGATGGGCGCCGGGTCGGGATGTCGTTCTACGGGATGGCGAGCCGCAAGGCCATGGAACGGTACGCCGGCGGAGTCAAGGACTATCGGGCCTGCGAGGGCAAGGAAGTCGCCGTCCCGTACCGCGGCCCGGACAAGGACACCG
>CAIYOB010000434.1 GCA_903927685.1 uncultured Planctomycetaceae bacterium | reverse complement strand
GCCGGCGTGAAGGCCGGCGTTTCGCACGGCTGCAGTGACGAACTGGGCTACCAGGCGGTCGAAGGCAAGACTTACTGCTATGATCTGCATGCCACCATCCTGCACCTGCTGGGCATCGACCACACCCGACTCACCTTCCGGACCGCCGGCGTCGACCGGCGTTTGACCGACGTCCACGGCCACGTGATCCAGGAGATTCTGCAATGAGCCGTTACCACTTGCTTGGGGCCGCGCTTTGGCTGTGGGCCGTGCCGGCCCAGGCTGCGATCGGGATCGCGACGGTTTCCAGCGAACCGTATCCGGCGGCCGACGCTGCGGACGGTCAGGCCGGGACCGTGTATACGGCGGAGATGATGCTGGATGGCAACCTGGACACGTTCGCCTGTCTGCTGGACGATTCGCGGACCGGCGGCGATCCGAACAGCCGACCGCCCGGCGGGTCGCTGCCGGTCACGGGCGTGGTCGTCTTCGATTTGGGGACCGTGCGCCAGGTCGGCGGTATCGAGTTGATCTCGCGGCTGGCAGGCACCTGTTATCTGCCCCGCGAAGTGGACGTGTTCACCGTCGCCGCGGAACAGGTTTCGGCCGAGATGCTGGCCGGGCTGGACAGCGATCCGCGGTTCCGGACGGTGTTGGTCCGCCATCCGGTGCCGGCCGCGGTCGTGTCGGGGCAGAGCCACATGTTGTTGTGGGAGGCGGTCCGGACGCGGTGGGTCGGCTTGCGAGTGCGGTCGAGCCACACGCCGGTCGAAGGCCGGCATTACAATTACCAGATCGCCGAAGTCCGCGTGCTGGCGCAGGACGAGGCCGGCGGCCGCGTCGTCCTGACCGGGCAAGGCGAGCAGCGGTTGGACTCGCTGCCCGCGCTGGCGGCGGCCGTCGCGCGGGCCGAGACCGAGCGGCAAGGCGAAGACGAGTTGACCGCGGCCGAGCGGCGGTACCTCGAACAGGGACTCAATGCGACGCAGCCCTTTCCCGAAGCGCGGCTGCATAAGGACTGGATCTACCAGGATTACGGCCTGGACTACCGGGCCTGTTTTGCGGACCCGCGCTCGGCCGAGCGCGAACGGCGGATGGTCGAACGAGTCCTGGCGGAACTGAAGCCCGACGATGACCGGGCACGGCCTCTGCGCGCGGAACTCGACCAACTGGTCGCCGGCGGCGTGCCGGGCGCGGACGCGCGGTGGCGGACCTTGTATCTGCACGCCTGCCAGCTCCGGCGGCTGGCCCGCCTGGCGGTGCTCCGTTCGCACACGGACCAGATCGTCTTTACCAAGCACTACTTCCTGAGCGGCGTGGTGCATTATGCCTGGACGGACGAAATCACCGACCAGCAGTATTCCGAGCGGAACGTCGACTACCACCCGGGCGCCAGCCTGCACCGGCTGACCATCGACGGCGACGGCCAAGTGCGGATGGAGACCCTGCTGGAGACGCCGACCGGGATCATCCGCGACCCGACCGTCTCGTACGACGGCACGCGGATCGTCTTCTCGCTGCGGCGCAACGACACCGACGACGACTAT
>CAIYOB010000433.1 GCA_903927685.1 uncultured Planctomycetaceae bacterium | reverse complement strand
GTTCTTGACGGCAAGTTCCAGGACGTTTTTCACGCAGACACCTCCAATACCCAGTGACCACGCGGGCGCTGACGATCACTTTGCAGGACAGCTGATCAGCGCACTCGGTGCCAATGCACCACACGCAGGGCAGAAATAGACAGGCCACAAGCCCCCGGTTTCGTCCTGCAGCACGTAGGTCTTCAGGACGTCGTCGTCCCACTGGATCGCCGACAGAGGATCGCCAGACCAAGCTGCCAGCGAACCGCACACGCATCGCGGCAGGTTCTCTTCCGAAGGCCCCCGCGGGTAGCCTCCGCAGAAGAAGCAGAACGAGTCGGGCACCAGAAGATGCGGAGCGAGGATCAACGTGTCGGTCCCTGTCCCCGTCTCCTCGGTGTAGGGCAACTCCCGGAAGTCTCGCAGCGTGCCACAACAGCAGGCGGGGCGTGCCGTCGGCCGTTGTCCCGCCTGCAAATCAGGAACATGGACGGCTGCGACCGCCAAGGCGAGACGGCCGCCGCAAGTCAGAGCGGCCTGCAGGAACATTCGACGTTTCATCGACGCTATCCGTCTGAGAGGTGAGGGTGCAAAGGGCGATTGGGGAGGCGTCGCCCCGCTCGCGATCACCGTCCGATGATTGGGCGAGCGATCGCAAGACTGGGGCGTGCCTCGAATCTCCGCTGCTGCTTCGTCCTGATTAGTGCAGTCGCGTCGTCTGTAGGATTGTGACCTCGTCTCCGTACTGTGCGTGGACCAGCATCCGGGCGTGGGCCGAGTCGCAGGCGGTGACGTGGACATACGACACGCGACCTTGCAGGCGAATCTTCACTTCGAATTCGTACATACAAACCTCCTGATGGGATTGAGGAAAGGATGGTTGCTTCGAGAAGCATCCCGTTCAAATGGCAACGTTCGAGTCAATACACTAGATTTGCGCTCGTCGCGTTCAGACCAATGGCGTCCAACCCATCGCCTAAAGTGGGCTATTTCGCCGTTGCCAAATCAGGGCGAGCGCTGTAGTTTTTGTTTCGTCGTCGGCCTGCCAGATCGGCCCCGCGTTAACGTCGTCCGGTTTTGCTTCCCGTTTGACCGTCGCTCGTTCGTCTTTCCTTTCTACGAGGCCCCGTCACTTACGTTCCGAGTTCCCCTCGCTTTCAGGACGCGTCCTTCCGAGCGCGCCGCACCGCATGTCGGTTGCGACCTGGGCAGGTTTCGAATTGTCAAAGATCAAGGCCAGGCCGCCAAACGGCCGGCCGCACACCAGTAGACCCGTTAGAGGCCCGTTTTGTTTCCCCAGACAAGTTTCCTGGGAAGTTTGCTCGATCCTCCGCCCCCTCGGCCAATCACAGCCCCGATTCGGCGGGACGCTGACCCGCGCCGCGGCCGCAGCGGCCAATCAATATTGGAGAGATGGCGCCGAAAACAGCGCCGTTCACCCGCGACAAAACCCGGTGTTTTTCGCGGCGCGGCATTCCACGGCCTTGCCGAAGCGGGAGCAATTTGACAAAACAGGCTTCGCCGGCCGACGGGCGCAGTCCCGCCGGCGGGTCTGCATGACCTCGCGTACGCGGTCGCACGCTGTCACCGCTGCAGGCTCTTGGTAGACTCGGCATGCGATCGGCTAGGCGACGCCCGTTGCTGCTTTGGGGGAGATCCGTTCGTGGGAACT
>CAIYOB010000432.1 GCA_903927685.1 uncultured Planctomycetaceae bacterium | reverse complement strand
CGGGACTGCCGAGTCCGCCTCGCTGGCAGACGACGGACGAAGGCCAGCTGCGGTTGCAGATCCCGGCCGGTGCGGAACCGCTGAGATTCCGCCTGTGGTTCGCCGCGGTCGATTCGGCCGAGCAGGCGGAGCAGGTGCGTGCGGCTCAGGTGGAGCGGGCGGCAGGCCCTGCGCTGGCGGATCTGGAGCCGCTGACCCGGGGCGGTCTGCCGCGATGGACCACGACGCTGGAAACGCAGGCGACCCTGGGCGACGACTCCGGCCCGTTCGCGGTCGACGTGCTCACGCACCCCGCTCGCACCCCGTGGCTGTGCCGCACACGCTTCACCGGCTTCGATTTCTTTGCCGAGGGGCGGGAAGCAGCCGTGTGCAGCTGGGACGGCGATGTCTGGCTGGTCCGCGGCGTCGATCGCCCGGAACAGGGACTGGCCTGGCAGCGGATCGCTTCGGGCCTGTTTCAACCGCTGGGACTGAAGATCATCCGCGACCAAGTGTACGTCGCGTGCCGCGATCAGATCGTGGTGCTCCGCGACCTGAACGGCGATCGCGAGACCGATTTCTACGAGAATTTCAACAACGACCATCAGGTCACCGACCATTTCCACGAGTTCGCGATGGGCCTGCAGGTGGACGCCGCGGGGAACTTCTACTATGCCAAAGGCGCGCGGCATGCGTTGCCCGCGCTGGTTCCGCATCATGGCACGCTGCTGCGTGTGAGCCCCGACGGCTTGCGGACCGAGATCCTGGCCAATGGCTTTCGGGCGCCCAACGGCGTGTGCCTCAATCCGGACGGGACCTGGTTTGTGACGGATCAGGAAGGCCATTGGACACCCAAGAACAGGATCAACCTGATCACGAAACAGGGCGGCTTTTTCGGGAACTTCTGGGGGTATCACGACGTGCTCGATTCCAGCGATGCGGCTATGCAGCAGCCGCTTGTCTGGATTACGAACGCTATGGACCGTTCGCCGGCCGAGCTGATTTGGGTCGACAGCGACGCCTGGGGTTCGCTGCGGGGAACCCTGCTGAATACGTCCTATGGCTACGGAATGTTGTATACCGTTCCGCACGAGACGGTGGACGGGCAGATGCAGGGCGGCGTGTGCCCGCTGCCGCTCCGCCCGTTCCCCACGGGGATCATGCGGGTCCGGTTCCATCCGCAGAACGGCCAGCTCTACGCCTGCGGCATGTACGCCTGGGCCGGCAACCAAACGGAGCCGGGCGGGTTTTACCGCATCCGCTACACGGGCAAGCCCGTGCATCTGCCGATCGGCTTGCACGCCCGGCAGGATGGGATGCAGATCGAGTTCAGCGGCCCGCTGGATCCGCAGGCGGCCGAAACTGTCGCGAACTACGCGGTCCAGGTCTGGAGCCTCCGCCGTACGGCCAACTACGGCTCCGAGCATTACGACGAGACGCCTTGGACGGTCACCCGGGCGGCCGTATCGGCCGATCGCCGGACGGTGACCCTGCAGATCCCGCAGCTCCAGCCGACCCAGTGCATGGAGATCAAGTACTGGCTGAAAGGCGCCGGCGGCGAGACCGTCAACGGCACGCTTCACAACACCATCCACCGGCTGGGACCGCCCGGGCAGCAATAGTGCGTCCACCCGGCGCCGAACCGGGTTGCCAAACGTGCCTGCCGGGGTCTATGTTGATAGTCTCGTGATCACCGTGGTGCCTTCCTGACCGGTCCCCGAATGCGAGGAATCG
>CAIYOB010000431.1 GCA_903927685.1 uncultured Planctomycetaceae bacterium | reverse complement strand
CGGCCGAACAGGAAGAGCTCCGCGTCCGCCTGGAGAGCCTGCGCGAACAGCTGGCGATCCTGCAGCAACAGCAGGGCGAGTTGACCGTCCGCAGTCCGCTCCGCGGCCAGGTGGTGACGTGGCAAGCGGAGAACCGATTGCGGGCGCGACCCGTGGTCCGCGGCCAACGGCTGCTGCGGATCGCGGACTTGAACGGCCCCTGGGTCTTGGAACTGCAGTTGCCGGAGGATCGCATCCAGCCCGTGCTGGACGCGGCGGCGCGGCAAGCGGCGCCCTGCGAGGTCTCCTTCCTGCTGGAGACCGAGGCCGACACGGTGTATCGCGGCCGCCTGGGCCGCGTCGCCATGTCGGCGGAACTCGATCCGCGCCAGGAGTTGCGGGTGCTGGCCGTCGTCGACGTCCCGCGCGTGGCCGGGCTGCCGCTGCGCCCCGGGGCCGGCGTGGTCGCCAAGATCCACTGCGGCCGCCGTTCGCTGGGCTATGTGTGGTTTCACGACCTGTGGAATCGCGTTCGATCGCACTGGTGGTTCTGACAGGCGACAGGTGAGAGGGGGCGGAGATGACAGGCCGGGGGTGGTGTGCGTGGTTGCTCGGATTGACGTTGGCCGCCGGGACGGCAGTCGGGGCGGATGAGCCGATTGCGGTCCAGTCGGTCTTGATCCGGCTGAGCGACGAGGCGGAAGTGCCGGCGCGCGAGGCGGGCGTGCTGGCCGCTTTGTCCGTCGCCGAGGGCCAATTGGTGGCGGAGGGTACGGAGCTGGTTCAACTGGACGACACGCGAGCTCAGCTGCTGCACCAGAAAGCCCAGGCGGAATTGGAAGTGGTGCGGAAGGAAGCTGCCAGCGAGGTCGAGATCCGCACGACGACGGAGGCGGCCAAGGTGGCCGCCGCGGAACTGCGCCGAGCTCAAGAGGCCAAGAGCCGCATCGCCGAAAGCGTCTCGCAGTCCGAGCTGGATCGGCTGGGCTACGAAGCTCAGCGGACGGCGTTGGAACTCGAAGCGGCGCGGCAGAACCAGGAAGTCGCCCGGCTCAAGGAGTCGGTCAAACAGCGTGAATTAGAGATCGCCGCCGAGCAGGTCCAGCGGCACCGCCTGGTCGCGCCGTTGGCCGGGATGGTCGTCAAGTTGTATCGGCATCGCGGCGAGTGGGTCGAGCCGGGCGACAAGGTCGTGCGGATCATCCGCCTGGACCGGCTGCGTGCGGAGGGCTTTGTCAACGCGGCCAGTTTGCGCGGGACGCTCGCGGGGCGTCCCGCGACGGTGACTGTCGCCCTGCCCGGCCAGCCCCACGCTCGCTTTCCGGGCACGGTCACGTTTGTGGACCCCGAGATCGATCCCGTCAACGGGCAGTTCCGGATTTGGGTCGAGGTCGGGAATCCGCAGCTGCAATTGCAGCCGGGAATGCGGGCCGAGATGACGATTGGCGACAGCGTTACGGGGGCCGGGCGGAAGCCATGACGCACACGCCGCTGGCCGTGCGCATGCGGCCCGACTTACAGATCTTCCCGCAACCGGGCGGCGAGCGGCCGGCGTGGGTGGTCAAGGACCCGATCGCGATGCGCTACCAGCGTTTGGGCGAAGCGGAATTCACGATTCTGCAGTGGCTGGACGGCCGCGTCAGCCTGGACCAGGTGCGGGAGAAGTTCGCCGCCCGGTTTGCGCCGCAGCAGCTCAGCCGCCAGCAGCTGCACCAGTTCCTGGGGCGGCTGCATCGACAAGGCTTGGTGCTGGCCGAATCCACAGGCCAGCACGAGACGTTGCTGCAACGCTGGACGGTCCACCGGCGTTGGGAGTGGTTCCAGCGGGCGATCGGTATCTTGGCGATCCGATTTCGCGGCGCCGATCCGACGGGGCTGCTGGATGCGCTGTATCCCCGCGTACGCTGGATGTTCTCCCGCGGCTTCCTCGCGCTGTGCCTGCTGTTGGTCGCGGCGGCTGGCGGCCTGGCCCTGGTGCGGCTCGACCAGGTTGCGGCGCGGTTGCCGGAACTGGCGGCATTCCTGCGGGTGCAGAACCTGCTGTGGCTG
>CAIYOB010000430.1 GCA_903927685.1 uncultured Planctomycetaceae bacterium | reverse complement strand
GATACGTTGCTCCTACTGGCCGCCACGCCGCGGCAGTGGTTGGAGGATGGAAAGCAGATTGCAATCCGGCGGGCGCCGACCTACTTCGGACCGCTGAGCATGACCGTCGAGAGCCGCGCGGCGAGCGGCACGATCCGGAGCAGCATCGAGATGCCGCAGCGTTCTCGGCCCCGAGAGTTGATTGTGAGATTGCGTCATCCCACGGGGAAGCCGATGACCGCGGTGACCGTCAACGGAGCCGCCTGGACGCAGTCTGAACCTGAGAAGGAATGGATCCGAATTGTCGCCCCCGACCAGACGAGATACGAAATCGAGGCATCCTACCCTTAATCTTTCGCCCTGAGCTGTCTCCCCGACGGCAAGGCGGGAGTGGGCCTGATTTGTGATACCGCCAATGTCCGGAGACAAACGACAGAAACGTGACTTGCACGCCCGCAACGAGGACGGCATGGTCTTGTGCAATCCACGCGACAAGGAAGACGCTCACCCGGCCGAGATGGAGGGATTCGAATCCTGAACAGAAGGCAACGGAGAGAACCGAGAACGGAATGCCTCCCTCCGTTCCCTCCTGTTCAACGATTTGGATTCCTGCGTTTTCTGGCGGAAGGGCGATTGGATATCGCCGTCGATAATGATGTGCTGGAGCGTCAGCTTTTCCAGGCCGTGGAAGTCGAGTTCCTGCTGGTCGTCGCAGGCTTCCGGCGAGCGGGACCATTCGGCCCAGCGGTAGCCGTTCACATCGTCGATGGCCTTGTCGCCGCTATCGCTGTCCAGCACGAAGCCGCGGCCGACGACGTTGGCGACCAGGCGGCGGACGCCCTGCATGACCAGCGGGTTGTTGCGGGTCATTTCGCGGGCCATCTCCATCGCGCCGAAGTAGGCGGATTCGGTGCGGTAGTGGTAGTCGGCATGCGAGCCCAGCGTCATGATCCCGGTCTTGGCCCGCTTGTACCGCGAGGCTTTCCCGATTTCGTAGTCGGACTTCAACTCGGCGAACTGCTCCAGGATGCTGCCCGCCATGCGTTGCCGTCGGCGTCTTACAGTCATCCTCGGAAGTTCTCCATTGACAGGTAACGGACCCGCCCGCTGCCGCTGCCCGTGGTCGCGGGGTGGGCGTCAAGCCACGCTTTGGCCGCCGAGATTTCGGCGTCGAGCGATTCGCGGGTGACCGACTGCTGGCCGCGGCCGGCGGACAGCGGAAGCCGCCGCCGCAGGATGCGGCAGGCGGTGACGAACGCCAGGGCCTTGACGCGGCTGCCGTCCTCCTCATAGGAGGCGTTGTCGTCGTATGCCGCCCAGACTTCGGCGTCGGTCGAATTGCTGCTCAGCGTGGCCATGAACCGAGCATGCGGGAATCTGGACGGGGCGTAAAGGCGAATGGGGGGAATACCGGAGGTATATTCGGTGGCAGACTGGACGCGGGCATTGGCGAGGAACCGGACTTTACGCGGGACGCGGATGGGCGAAAGTGGGGCCATTTGCTCGCGCCCGACTGCACAAGGCCCGCGAAACTGTGTCAACTTGCATCCGATTGAAAATCAACTATTCTGATGCGATAGGCGTGCATGTTCCTGGGCCGGCAGGGCTGGGTTCCGAGAATACTGTCTCGACAAGAGGGCGACGGACGTGCCAAAAGGCGACTGGCCAATGACGTC
>CAIYOB010000429.1 GCA_903927685.1 uncultured Planctomycetaceae bacterium | reverse complement strand
CGTATTGGAATGCCAACCAGGACCAGTTCACGGCGCACAGCCGCAAGGACTATCCCGACCAGTGGGAACTGCTGCGGACGGACTTGTATGCCCAGTCGCAGGGCATCCGCGACCCGGACCGCCAGAGCTTCACCGGGGATCTGTGGTACCGCGCCGACGTGGACCTGACGGCCGAGCAAGCGCAAGGGAAAATCCACCTGCTGTTCCCCGGCCTGTTCAACGAATGCCGGCTGTACGTCAACGGCACGGAAGCCGCCTTCCGCCAGCAGGGCAATATCTGGTGGCTGAACGACTACGCATTTGAGTGGGATGTGGACCTGTCGGGCAAGCTCCGGCCCGGGACCAACACGCTGGCCCTGCGCGCCACCTGCGAGCACCATTTCGGCGGCATGTTCCGCAGGCCGTTCCTGTATGTGCCCAGTGCCAAGTAGTCCCTGACAAAGACCCCGTGGAACTGCTGGAGACGGTCGAGTCGGACGATTGGCATTCAAGGACCTTCAAAACCGGGAAGACCAGGAAGATCGAACGCATCCACAAGCATCAACCCATTCTGGAAATCGAGTACCTTGAGATGGGTGCCATGTGGATTGAAGACAAGATCATGGCTCAGGGCGTCCCGCAACGAAACTGCTTTGTCATGCACGGCATGGCCGACATTGTGGGGCGCGATCAGGGCCGGGCCGTGTGGACAAAGTCCGAACAACTCGCGCTGATCAAATACGGCAAGGCCCACAACCACGGCGACACGTTCATCGAGGCCAACGGTTCCAGCACGGCACGCTGCGATTACAAGGGACACTTCATCTACGGCCTGCTGAATCTGGATACCGGCAAAGGCGTGGGGTTCGTTTACCCAACCGAGATTACGGTGAAAGATTGGAAGGTCTGGTGGGATCAGCCGAACATGATTGGCGTGGAATTCTTCCCCAAGAAGAAGATCGGCCGACGCTGGATCTTCGTCGTCGACAACGGCAAGGAGGAATTGCTGCGGGTGGGCAAAGAAATCGTGGATCGGTATGCGAAGAATGTCGAAGAACGGCAGACGCCGCAGGTCGCCGCGAACAGCCAGGTGGGCATCTCGGCCGGCGAGCGCGCCGGGCGTTCCTGCCTCGTCGCCACCACGTCCTCGGCAACCTATTTCGTCGATCGGGCCAGCGGCGGGCTGGTCAGCTTGTTGGATCACGATGGCGTCGATTGGGTGAACTGGAGCAACAAGCCCGGCGCCAGCGGCGAATTCCGCGGCATCCCCAATGCCGTCAACGGCAAGGGACGGCGCTACGAAGGATTCGGTCATCCCGGGTTCGATGTGGCCGCAAGCGAGATCGTCTCCGCGAACTCGATCCGCACCAGCACCCCCGGCACGGAGTGGTCGCTGTTGTGGGAGTTCTTCGACCAGCACGCCACGTTGACCATGGAAAAAGTGCCTGTCGGCGAAGCTTACTGGATTTTGTACGAAGGGGTGCCGGGCGGCCAGTACGACAAGAATCAGCTGGCGGACATCTTTTGGGGTACCGATCAAGATGGCCGACGTAGCGATCGACCGGCGTTGGGCTCAGCTTCGTCGGCCACGGGTAGATGGAAGTGGCTTTACTGGGGCCACACGAAACGCAGTCGCGTGCTGTTTATGCAACGGCAAACAGACGATGGCCGAAACGACCTGATGGCCTATATGAATGCCAAGCAAACGCTCTCGGACGGCATGATCGTTTTCGGATTCGGCCGTGGCCCCAACACGGAATCGCAATTGCGACTGCCCAACAAGTTTGCACTCGGCTTCGTCGAGAGCGTCGCTCACGATGCAATTGCCGCGGGCATTCGATCCCTTGATTTGGCACGATAGGCCGCAACGGATCACACGAATTACACGAATGGGATGCGCTGATTCTGAACATCAGGGAACGGAGGTCACAGAGGGTATGGATCATCTCCGTGGGCGTGACTGTCGTCCCGCCGCATCGCCTCGGCTGAAATGGGGAAGTTGTTTCGTGAGCGATGCGAAGACCGCCAGTCGCCACGCGGCGAATGCTCACCGCGTCCGCGGAGTCCGCGCCGGGACTCGGAACCACTGATCGGCTGGCGGCGCGGGCGAGGGTTCGGGCTCTGGCTCGCGAGCGGCCGGACGAGCCGG
>CAIYOB010000428.1 GCA_903927685.1 uncultured Planctomycetaceae bacterium | reverse complement strand
TCCTCGGCGGACCATTGGCGCGCGGCCGAGTCCGCAGCCGGCCGCCCCTCCGCGGCGTGGGCCACCGCAGCGATCAACAGCGACAGGCCGAGCATCCCACGCAAACAGCCATGATTCATGATCCGAGTCTCCCGGGCTCATCCCGCTACAGCGTATTGCAGAAGACCCACTCGGGCAACCGGCCGTCGAGCGCCCGACAGGCCGTTGAGGCCCGACACGCCGTCGGGGCCGACGTCAGAAACGACGCCGTCAGATTCCTGCCGGTCGACCAGTGATTCTTCAAGGCTTGATCCCAAGGGTGGTCGGAACTGAGCGTTGCGAGCCTCCGACGCCGAGCAGACTCGGATCGCGGCGCTCAAGGCCTTCGTCCGCGCAGCTGGTACATCAGGCCGGTGGCGACCACTTCCGCCTACATCTTCCCTTCTTCCAGAAAGCTGTAGTAACCGGACCGATTGAAGACGACGTGGTCCAGCAAGTCAATGCCGACGATCGCGCCGGCCGCCTTGAGTTGGCCCGTGATCTCAATGTCGCTGGGCGATGGTTCCAGCGTGCCGCTGGGGTGATTGTGGGCCACGATCACCGCCGAAGCTCGATCTGCCAGGGCGTCGGCAAATACCTCGCGGGGATGCACGGGGCTGCGATCGATCAACCCGATGGACACCACCCGGATATTCAAGATCTCGTTGGCCCCGTTGATCGTAGCGCACAGGAAGTGCTCCTGTTTGCGGTCGGCGTAGTGCCGCACGTGCGGCAGCAGGTCCGCGGGCGTCTCGATCTTCGCTCCCTCCGGTTTGATGCGGCGTCGCGCGAACTCGATGGCCGCCAGGATCAACGTCGCCTTGGCGTCGCCCACGCCGGCAAACTGCGAGAGATCCTCGGCCGTCACGTCCAGTCCTTTTTCGTCGATCAGCCGCGCCAGCTTGCCGGCGAGCGTCAAGACGTCCATCCCCGGCGTGCCCTTGCCCAGAAGCACGGCCAACAGTTCCTGGTCGCTCAGCGCCCGCGCCCCTTTGCGGAGCAGTTTCTCGCGGGGGCGATCCGCTTCGGGGATTTCATGGATCGGCTTGCTCATGGGATCAGGCAGCCACGGACAATTGCGTTTGGATGACAGTGACCGCCATGATGTCGAAGATCCCGCCGGGGTCCGTGTACTTGGGGTCGGCGAGTTCGTCGTAGCGCCCGCGATCGTCGTAGGTCGCCTGAATATCGGCGTTCACTTGGCCGCGATAGGGGCCTTCCAGATACACCGGGTCGTCGCGGTGAGCGTGGACGGTGCTGCGGATGACCTGGTCCGCGAACTTCTCCTCCGTCACCTGTCGGATGTACAGGGCTTCCTCGTCGCTGATCTCGTACGCCGCCCGAATCTGGGCGATCATGTCTTGCACCGAGACCTTGGTCGGCGGTGGGCCGCCCCCTCCCTTGCCTTTGCCCGGCCTCAGCTTGACCGGTCCGCCGCTGGTCATGACTCCCTGGTACTGTACGGCTGCCTTGGTGACCTGCGTGGCGCGGATCTGTTTCATCAAGTCCGAAACGCTGCCCGCCTTGATCAATTGCGGCCCCACGTATTCCGCAAAGCTAGTAAACTGGGCGATTTCCGGCGCGTACGTGCAGAAGCAGGTCAAGAAGTGGTAAGCCCGGACAAAGCGGGCCAGCAGATGGACAAACGCTTTGCGGTCGTCCCAGTCGGTGAGCCGCGCCAAGAACCGGTTCCGCAGGGCGTTCACCTGGAATTGTATCTGGGCATCTGTGCCCGAGTGCAGCAGCTTGACCAGGTCGGCCGCATCCTGTTGCGTGAAGACGCCGACCGCCAGGATCTCCGCGAGCAGTTTCGGGCACAGGCCCTGGTCCGGTTCCTCCGGCTCGAACGGCGTGCCCTGGCGGTACTTGGCAAAGGCCTTCAAGATGTGCCTGGCGTTGTTGGTAAAATCGACGACAACCACGCCCTTCTTGCCGTCATGGCACCGGTTCAGCCGCGACACGGTCTGGACGGCGTTGCGGTCGGCGACGGGCTTGTCCAGGAACATGCCCGCCAACAGCGGCTGATCAAAGCCGGTCTGGAACTTATTGGCCACGACCATGATCCGGTAGTCGTCCCCTTCGAATCGCTCCTCGATCAATTCTCCCGGCCGCAATGCGTTGACGGCGTGTTCACTGACCGCGGCGTTGGTCTCTGGGTGGACAAAGTCCGAAAACGCGTACAGCACTTGGTAGTCGG
>CAIYOB010000427.1 GCA_903927685.1 uncultured Planctomycetaceae bacterium | reverse complement strand
TTCCCTACACGACGCTCTTCCGATCTGGGATTGGGCAACGCGCGGGTCAAGCCAACCAACTCCGGGTGCTCCGACGGTTTCTTGCCGTCGATCAAGGCGGCAATGGGCCGCTCGGAGCCGCGGCCGGCGATCAAATCGATGCGACTGCCGTCGAAGTCGAGCTTCAAGGTGTCCGAGGCGCTTTCGAGATCTTTGCCGACGGCCAGCGTGCGGACGGAGCCGCAGTTCATCGGGTCGATGGACGAGTCGTCGCGTTTGACCAGGGCGGCCTTCACAAACGCCGCCATCACGCGGCAACCCTGGTCGTTCAGATGCACGTCGTCGCGCAACAGCGAGGTGGCTTCCAGGCCGCGCTCGGCGAGGTGCCGCTTCCACAGGTTCCGCTGGTCCACGTACCCACAGCCGTACCGGCGAATCACCGCCGGCAGATGCTTGTAGTTCATGAAACTGTCCCAGTCCTTGGGCGTGACCTTCGCCGGGTCGGTTTCCTCGTTGCGCCAGTCGGCTCGTGCGTTGACGTGATCGGTCTGGATCAGGATCTCCGCCGTGGTCCGCTCGCGGGTGCGGCGGATGATGTCCTCATAGCAATTGTGAGCCCCATAGACGTGGAAGATCAGCAGGTCCGGCTGGAACGGATAGAGGTCGGTTTCCGCCGTCTTCACCAGTCGCTGCGACGAAAACCCACCGAGGGCTCGGTTTTCGATGATCAAGTTGGCGTGCGGGAAGCGGGCCTTCAAATCCGCCGCCACTTCCTTCCACCAATCCTGGACGGTGATGCTCTGTCCGTAGAATAGGATGCGGACCGTGTGGCGATGCTCCGGCGTGCTGGTCGCCAGGAGCGTCATGGTGCGCTGGATGCCGCTGCCTAGTTGCGTCGGATCGCCGAGATGGTTCGGCAGAGCGCCCGCCGCTGGAGCCCTGGAGACCAGACACGAGACTGCGAAGATAGTGGTGAAGGGCAGGGCAAAACAGAGCGAGCGAGATTCCAGTCGTCGCGCGATGGTCTGCAAGGGTCGATTCATGGCTGTCTCCAGAATTCTGCTTGGTGCTCGGCCGCCAGCTTCCTCATTTTGGCCAGCCTTTCGGCGTGTTCCGCTTGGCCGGCGAGATCGGTCCACTCGCGTGGGTCAGCCTGGATATCATACAATTCGGGCCGGCGGCGGGCGTCGGCATACTCGACGTAGCGGAACCGGTCGGTGCTGACGGCGAGCCAGGCGGGCTCGTTGTTCCTGGCGCCGATGCTGAACGCGGCATGTTCCCACGGAGCGGTTGGATTGTCCAACAGCGGGCGCAGGCTGCGGCCTTCCAGATCGCGGCGCGGCGGCAGGCCGCACAGATCCACCAGCGTCGGGTAGAAGTCCACGTATTCCACCACGCGCCGGCAACTCGTCGCCCGGGCCTTGCCAGGTGCGGCGATCAAGAGCGGGACGCCGCAGCTCTCTTCGAAGGGCGTGCCCTTGCCCCAGTACCCGCCGCGCGTACCCAGGTGGTAGCCGTTGTCGCCGATCAGCATCACAATCGTGTTGTCCCAGAGCTCGAGCCGATCCAGCGTATCCAGCACGCGGCCGAGTTGGCGGTCCATGAAACTGATGCACGCGAAGTAGGCCCGCAGCGAAGCCCGCCGTGAGTCGTCCGACGCCGCCGGCTGCTGCGGATCGCCGCCGGGCCGCGGCACATCGCCCCGCACCGGCAGCGGCACAGTCGCCGGCGCATACAACTCGAAGAATTCGCTGGGCACCATCCACGGCAGATGGGGACGGCGGAAGCCGCAGGCGACGAAGAACGGCTTTCCCCCCTGGTTCCCTCGCTCGATCAGTTCCGACACGCGTCGGGCCGTGTTGGGGTCGATCAGCTTGTCCTCGACCGCCTCGAGCGTGTACCAGTGCCCGCCTTCGCCGGTGTCGCCGTCCAGCTGGCCTTCGGCGGTAATGCTGTCGGCGAGGCCGAGTTTCTGCGGCTCCTGCGGCTGGTAGATGACCTTGCCGTCGGGCGTGCCTTCTTCGGTCACGTCCCAGCATTCCGGCACGTCGCGGCCGATGTGAAAGACCTTGCCGACGCGGGCTGTGAAGTAGCCCTGCTGGCGGAAATACTCCGGCAGGAACACGGCGTCCTGCAGCGACGGCGTGCGCGACGCATCTTCGTTGCCGAACATCCGCGTCTGCTCCGGCCGCCGCCCGCTCAGGAATGAGACTCGCGACGGACTGCACACCGGGTACTGGCAGTAGGCCCGGTCAAACCGCACCGCCCGCGCGGCGAGCCGGTCCACGTTCGGCGTTTGCACAATCGGGTGGCCATAACACGGCAGGCTGCGGTTGAGGTCGTCGGCAATGATGAACAGCACATTGGGACGCTGGGCCGACTTTTCCGCCGCTTGAATCGACAAGCCGACGGCCGCGAGCGGCAGTGTAGCGACAAGGAATTGGATCGTTCTCATTTGCCCTCGGACGTTCTTCGTGTTCATCGGCTCTCCTGATTTGATCGAGGTCCTGAGTGAGTCATTCCTTCGCCACCAGGAACGGAATGTTCCCGACGCCCCGCGGACCAGCGGCGGAATTGCGTGACTTCGGCGTCCGTGGGGGCGGTCCATTGGATTTCCGT
>CAIYOB010000426.1 GCA_903927685.1 uncultured Planctomycetaceae bacterium | reverse complement strand
CGGCCGGGGCCGAGGGCGCGAAATCCGGCGACCAGTCGTAGATCGCATAGACCGGCTGGAGCAGTTCATCCTCCAGCGGAAGAAGAGTCGCCTGCAGCCCGGGCGTTTGGCTCAGCACCGCAAACACGGCCTCGTCGACCGCGGCCAGGCTCAACGCTCCGGGAGCGGGGCGGCCTTGGGCGTCGGTCAGCGTGAATTGCAGTCGCGCTTGGTCGCCGGGCCGGTATTCGGGCCGGTCGAGTTCCGTCCGCACCTGGAGATCCGCCGCGGGCCGGATGAACAGCACGCGGTTCTTGCGAACCGGCAATCCGGCTGCGCCATAGCGATAGACGCACAGTTCGATCGTGCCGGACAATTCCGGGGGCAAGTCGAACTCGTACTGGCCGCGCCCGCGGGCCATTTCGAGCTGGTCCGTGACCAGCGTCTGGCCGTCCTTGAGCAGATCGAGAAACACCGGCTGGCTGCCGCCGCCCAACGCCAGGATGCGGATCGTCTGGCCGCCGTCGTACACGGCCTTGTCGGTGCGGACCAGGAAGTCCTCGGCCGCTCGGCCACATTCCAACGTCACCTCCTTGCGGCCGGACAAGCCTCCCTCGTCGCTGGCCCGGATCGTCCACGTGGTGCGGTCGTCCTTGGGCTTGAAGTCGAGCGAGGCGACGCCCAGTTCTCCCGTCGTCAACTCGTGCTCGAAGCCGCTGACGGCGATTCGCGTGCGTGCCGGCCGCCCGTCGGGATAGCTGGTGAACAGGTACACGGTGTTCCCGACGCCGCGGACCAGCGTTCCGGCTTCGGGGATCACCTCGATGCGGATTGGCTCCGTCGTCACGATCCGCCGCACGGTCTTCGTCTGCGTTTGCCCGGCGGCGTCCTCGACCGTCACGGCGACGCTGATCGCCGCGTCGCCCGAGTCCTGTTCGCGGCCGACCAGCGCGGCGGGCACCGTCACGCTGAAGGTTGCGGCTCCCTGAGGATCGGTCCGGACCTCGGTCGCCGCCAGCGGTGTGGGCGAGACGTCGGTGCCCTGAAGGGCGACCTGTACGCAGGCGTCTGCCACCGGCTTGCCAAAGAAATAGCCGGCCTGGACGCTGCCGTGGACGCGTGCCCCGGGCTCATAGAACGGCAGGTCAAGTTCGACGTCCAGCTTGAACTTGGGCAAGACGTACTTCTTCACGTCGACCGTGACTGTCGAAGTCGTGTCGCCCAGCTCGCATTGCAGCTGGTAGGCCCCCTCCGCGATTTCGACCGCCAGCGGGCAGTCGGCCGACGCGATGCCGAAGCGGCTGGTCACATTCCGCTGGCGGAAGATCACGTTGCCCTTGGGGTCCTTGGTCGAGAAGACGGCCTCGCGCCCCGCGACCGGCTTGCGGTCGCTGCGCGTCAAGGCCAGACTGCGGAGGCGGATCGTCTGGCCCGGCTGATACACGGGCTTGTCGGTCGACAGCATCAGCTGCCACGAGCGTTTCAGCTTGATGAAATGGCTCAGCGTTTCCTCACCCCCGCCGACGTCGGCCCGCACCCGCAGTTCGTATTCCTGACCGGCTTGGTCGGGCAGGCGAAACACGGGCCTGCCGCTGCCGAAGCGGTTGGTGGTGAAGCTGGCCAGGCGAATCACGGCGTCTGAGTCCTTGGCGGCCAGGTCGATCTGGACAGGAGCATTTTCGACCGCAGCGTCCCGCTGGCGATCCCACAGCACGACTCGCAAGGAAGCTTGGCTCTCCGCCATCCACTCGGTTTGGCCCAAGATCCGCAGGTCGTACGGCGACGGCGTCCGCGTGGCGGAGTACAGATGGAATCCGGCGGCCAACAGCACCGAAGCCGCAATGGCCGACCATACCGCCGCAATCGCTTTGCTGCGGCTGCGGCGATGTTGGCCGATGCGCTGCTCGGCCCGCTGGATCAGCGATTCCGGCGCCTCGACCGGCGGCAGCGACTGCACCGCTTGAAGCCGTCGCCGCGCTTCCTCCAACGCCAGCCGGCAGATCGGGCACTTGTCACAGTGCTCGCAAACGTACCGCATCTCGTCCAGCGCCAACGCCTCGTGCAAATAGGCGTCGACGTAGTCCACCACGTGATCGCCAGGGATAATCATGGCATTGTCTCTCATTCCGATCTGGGCGTCTGTATCGCTTGGCCGCTACCTCAATCGG
>CAIYOB010000425.1 GCA_903927685.1 uncultured Planctomycetaceae bacterium | reverse complement strand
GTGCAGCCGCACGTCCCGCAGCCATGGAACTGGTGTCCGCGCTGCGGGACGACGATGCCGAGGTCCGTGCGGTGGCCGCCGTCATCCTGGGCCAGTTGGCCGCCGAGCCGGATGCGGCGATGCCCGCGCTGACTGCTCGACTGGGCGACGAAACGCAGACCCAGCGGGGCCCGATGTGGCTGGTCGCGGCCCTGTCGCTCGGCGGCTACGGCGGTGTGGCCCTGCCGCACATCCAGCCGGCCTTGACGAGCGATTCGCCCGTGACTTGCCGCGGTGCGATGGTGGCGGTCGAACGATTGGGCAAGCAGGCCGGTTCGACAGTGCCCGAGTTGATTGCCATTCTGCAGCGGAACGATCCCGCAACCCGGATCTTTGCGATCGGCGCCCTGCGAGCGATCGGCCCCGCTGCCCGGGCGGCAGTCCCGGACTTGATCAAGCAACTGTCCAGCGACGATTTCCACACCCAGTACTGGGCGTGTCGAGCGTTGGGCGCGATCGGTCCCGAAGCCCAGTCGGCGACCGGCGAGTTGATCCGCTGTTTGCAGACCGGCGTGGCTTCCGTCCGCCGCAACGCCGCGGCCGCGCTGGGGAACATCGGGCCGGACGTTGGCCAGCCAGGCGTCGAGGCCCTGAGCGCGGCCCTGTCGGATTCTCTCCAGCCCGTGCGGCAAAACGCCGTCATTGCTCTGGGGCAACTCGCGCCGCTGGCATCCCCCGCGGTGCCGGTGATCGAAACGATGCTGCAGGAACCGGCGAAGTTCATTCCTCGCGCCCCGGCGGCCAAAGCGTTATGGCAATTGGCTCCGCAATCCAAGACACCCGTCGAGGCTTTGCTGCGAGACCTGGTCGAGGACGACGAGCCCTGGCTCGCCGCGCAGGTGTTCGGCGAGATCCAGGTTCCGAACGATGCCGTTGGCCGGCTGGCGGCATTGCTCGATTCCGCGAATGTCTGGACCAGGCAATACGCTGCCGTCGCCTTGTTGGAGATCGGCGCCGAGACGCCGCGGGCCATCGCGACGCTGGAGGAACTGGCGCGCAGCGACAACGAGGAAACTCGCGAAACCGCGGCGGATTCACTGGCCAAATACAAGCCGCAAGCGAAGCCGGCGACAGAGTCGACTTCGCCGTAGTGTGCTGTCAAGGCTGAATGCTGCGGTACCTGGGGTCGAGTGCAGCGAGCCCCCAGTGGCAAGAACTAGGGGCTCGCCGTTCGTACCTTGCGGGTCGACCCCGGCAGCATGCTTTGAGGTTAAGTGTGTCCTCACCTTAAGTATGGCCGAAGGCCATATTCACCGTAGCCTGGGGCACCGCCCCAGGAACACGAGCGAACATCCGTTGTTTGGCCGAAGGCCATATTCACCGCCCCGCATCGGCCAATGTGAATATGGCCTTCGGCCAAAACGGCCGAACGACACCGTGGTCCTGGGGCGTTGCCCCAGGCTACGGTGGGAGCAGGCCTTCGGCCAAGCAGGGGCGGACCGCCACACTCGCAACTTCGATGGCCCCCGGCACCCCGGCCCCGGATCTTCGGTTTGGCAAACCGCGAATGCCCCAGCGCGAATGCCCCATCGCTGCACTGGGAATCGTGTCTGGTTCGTGGTATCCTTGCATTTTCAGCGTTCAAAGCCAACGCGAACAGAGGCCTGGGGAACATGCGATGCGACAAGCCACTTCGACAGACCGGCGGCTGCTGATCGCTGTGCTGCTGCTGGCGGCTGGGAATGCCGCGGGCGCGGAGCCGGACGACGCCAGCGGCGCCGTATCCGGCGGCGTTTGGCGGTACGCCCAGCGTTGGGCCGCGCGGTACGACGCGGACCGGGACGGCCGACTCGCGGCGACGGAATGGCCGGCGCGGGGCGAACTGCCGCCGGAGGCGGACGCGGACCGTGACGCAGTGCTGTCCGTCGACGAGTTGGCGCAGTACATCGCTAGGTACGGCGCCCACCGCAAGATCCGTTTGATGCCGGCCAGTTTTGGCGGTGGGGTGCCCCTGCCGTCGCTGCTTCGCCCTGGCGAATCGACGGAACCCGAGGCGGCCGAAGCCGGCGGCCCGGACACCGTCGTGCCGGCGGCTGAACCAGCGGCGGACGAGCCCGCGGACGACGAGCCGACGGCAGGCCAGGAGCTGACCGCAGGCCAGGAGCGACCCGAGGCCAAGCAGGACCAGTTAAGGGACCGGAAGTACTTCGTGTTGCCGTCGCGGCTGCCCGCGGGCTTGCCCGCCTGGTTCCGCCAAGGCGACCGCGATGGCGACGGACAGTTGACTCTGGCCGAGTACGCCGAGGTCGGCCCCGGCTCGGCGGACAAGGAATTCGCGCGCCTCGACCGCAACCGGGACGGCCTGCTCACGCCGCGCGAGTTACTCGGGCCGGCGGCGTTCGCGAAACCCGCCCCTCGCGGGCCCGCCGCGCCGCCGGCTGTGGCCCCGACGGAGGCCAAGCCGGAGCCGCCGAAGGCTGACAGCGGCGAAGGAGCAGCGCCTGCCGACGGCGAGGCGGCAAAGTCTACTAGCGGCGAAGCGGCGAAGTCCGACAGCGGCGGGCCGGCCAGGACGGATGGCAACCCGGCGGTGGATCCGGCGGCCGGTTCACCCGAGCGCCGGTCGAGGCGTCATCGAGACAGCTGACGACCGACGAGTCGAGCACGGGTCTTGTTGGACGGCCAGTCGCGTGCGTCGACTGCCGGAAAACCGGAGATGCGGCTCTTGACATACACTGCCATGATTGCGGAACATGGTGGACAGCCGCGACCGGGGACTTACTGCCGGCCGCTCGGAATCAAACACGACGAATCCCGGAGGAAAGCAGACATGGCGCGAAATCATTGGACACGGCGGGAGATGCTCAAGGCGAGTACGGCGGTGGTCTTGCCGGCGTTGGTGCCGGCCCACGTGCTGGGCCTGGACGGTTCGGCGGCTCCCAGCGAGACGGTGCGTGTGGGCGTGATCGGTTGCGGTGGACGTTCGCGACTGATCCGCGAAGGCGCCGACGTCAAGGGCTTCCGCGTGGTCGCGGCCTGCGATTGCGAGATCGCCAAAGCCGAGCGCTACGTCCAGGA
The DNA here is from genome assembly GCA_903927685.1 of uncultured Planctomycetaceae bacterium. Next base: position 4,417 of record CAIYOB010000425.1, on the reverse strand, counting down.
ACTGTCCGGCGGCGAGAAGTGGGGCGTGTACGACGACTTCCGCAAAATGATCGACGACGAGAAACTGGATGCCGTGATGGTCGAAACCACCACGCACGCCCGGGCCTGGATCACGATCCTGGCCATGCAGGCGGGGATGGACGTCTATATCGAGAAGCCGATGTGCTTGACGATCGCCGAGGGCCGGGAGATGGTCAAAGCCGCTCGGAAACTCAATCGCGTGACGCAAGTCGGCACGCAGCAGCGGTCGATGCCGATCAACAACTGGGCCAGCGACCTGGTCAAGAACGGGGCGATCGGCAAGATCACCACGGTGCTGGCGCCGAATTTTGTCAGCCCCTTCCGCTGGACCAAGACGACGTCGGCCGACGTGAAAGAACCCGTCGAGAAATGGTGGGACATCTGGACGAATCAAGCCGAGTTGCGGCCGTACAGCCCGGAGATCCACCACGGCTGGGCCCGCTGGTGGGACTACGACGGCGGCGGACTGTGTTTCGGCGTCACCGGCTGGGGCACGCACTCCTACGATCAGATCAATCGCGCGTTGGGCACGGATGACACGGGCCCCGTCGAGGTCCTGATGGAAGAGCCGGTGGATCCCAACAGCGACACCTACAAGACGGTCGGCGGCACGACGGTCGGCGGGACCTTGGTCGGCGAGACGGGCGACATTGACACGGGCACCGACTATCACGGCATGGCGCGCCTGGCCGGCCCGCGGTCCAAAGTAACGATGAAATTCGCCAGCGGCACGGAATTGCGACTGCACCTGGACGGCAACCGCGGCCCCGGCTTGGGGGCGATCTTCATCGGCGAGAACGGCAAGATCGAGATCAACCGCAACAAGCTGGCCAGCAATCCCAAGGAAATCGTCCGCTCGCCCGACAACCCCGGTCCGAACAAGCGGGCGGAGACGGCCTATCATATCGAGAACTGGATTGAGTGCATCAAGAGCCGCAAGCCGTGCAACGCGGACATCGAAATTGGCCTGCGAGCCACGACGCTGTGCTACCTGGTCAACATCATCCGGGACGTCGGCCGGGTCGGCGAGGCGTTGAAGTGGGACCCGGTCGCCGAGCGGTTCACAAATTGCGACGAAGGCAACGCTCTGCTCGACCGCCCACGCCGCAAGGGCTACGAGCTGCCGAAAATCGGCTAGCACGTGTCCTCGCTGGAGTTCACGCTTGGGCGTGTCTTCAGCCGCTCCCGGGAGCGGCCGCAAGCCACTGCCAGCAGGTTCCATACCTCCTCCGCGCAGCGGGGGAGGTCGGACGCGGTAGCGGCCGGGTGGGGGCCTCCGAATCTCGGCACACCTTCACCTTCCCACCACGCCGCCCCGCCATGCCAGAGCGACTTACCATGTCATCCACGAATCCCTCTGCCCCCAGGCCCGGCCTCAACCTGTTGCGTTGGCGGCCGATCGCCGCCTTGGTGCGCAGCCCCCTGTTTCCCGACGCGGTCCAGATCCTGTTTCTCGCGGTGTTTGTCGGCATGGCCGTGTTCAGCTGGCGGTTGTTTCCCCCGGAGGGCGTGCCGGACAAGCTGTATGCCAAGTCGAACCTGGTCAATCTCGTGATCTGGGGGCTGTGGTGGCCGGTCATGGTCTGGGTCATGGTTGGGTTCGGCCGAGTTTGGTGTGCCGTGTGTCCCTTGGAATGGCTGGCGAAGGTCTCCGAGCGACTGGGCCGCGCGTTGCGCGTGCGGCAGCGCCCGGTCGGACGCTGGCTGCAATCCGGTGTGCTGATGCTGCTGTTCTACGGGCTGCTGCAGATGCTCGTGCCCGGCTTGCACCTGCATCGAGTTCCCGCCTATACGTCGATCTTCCTCTGGAGCCTGCTGTTCGGCGCGGTAATCGTCGGGTTCCTGATGCGAGATCGTGCTTTCTGCCGCGGCTTCTGTCCCGTCGGCTTGATGCTGGGGACCTACGGCCGCGGATCGATGCTGGCCGTGCGCGCGGTGACGCCCGCCGGCGAGGCCACCGCTAAGCCAACTGAGTCATCGCCGCCCCAGATGCATCACGCCAGCGACGCTCGCCGTTGTCCCAGCCTGCTGAATCCCGCGCGGCTCGATGCCAACGCCGACTGCCTGCTGTGCGGCCGATGTTTGAAGCCCGGCGATCCGCAGCCTGAACTGGGCCTGTTCCTGCGCCGCCCGTTTCACTCGGCCGACGTCCGTCCGGCGTTAGCCTCGTGGCCGGTCACGCTGTTCGTCGTCATGGTCTCGGGCTTTGTGGCTTCCGAGCTATGTTCCGAATGGGCGGCGGCCAAAGCTGCCTTTGCCTGGGTGCCGGAGCAGATCGCCACAGCGTTAGGGACGAAATCCCTGGCGGGTTGGATCGAAGGCGTCTGGACGATCATCGTCGTGCCGCTGGCCGTGTGGCTGATCCTGGGCGCCGCCGTGCGGGGCGCAGGCGGAGCACGTTCGCTGGGGGAAGCCTGGCGGCGATTGGCCCTGCCGGCCGCCGTGATCATCGCCGCCGGGCAGATGGCGAAAGGACTGGCCAAGTTCATGTCCTGGGCCGGCTACCTGCCGCTGGCGCTGCGCGATCCGCAAGGCACCGACACGGCGCTCGCCATCCAAGCGAAATCGCTATCGCAGCCCCCGGGCCTGATCTCGCTGCCGACGGTGTCGGTACTGAGCATGATTTTGGTGGCCGTCATGATCGTGTTCGCCTTGCGGGAAAGCCGCCTGGCCGACGCTGCGACGCTGCGCAGCCGGGTTGCCCCGCTGCTGCTGCTGGGCGCCGCCACGTTGGGGTTGATCTTGGGCTGGGGCTTACAGTAGCAGCATGGCCTCAGCCCCCGTCCATCCCGCGGCCTTGAGTCCGGCCCAGTTGATCGAGGCTTGCGAGGTGCGCCGCACGCGCCGCAGCGGCCCGGGCGGCCAGCACCGCAACAAGGTCGAGACGGCGGTGGTCATTACCCACCTGCCGACCGGGGTCAAGGGCGAAGCCAGCGAGCGGCGGAGCCAGTCGCTGAACCACGCCGCCGCCCTGTTCCGGTTGCGGGTCAACCTGGCGCTGGAAATCCGCCGTCTCCGCGGGCCGACCGATCCGCCCAGTCCGACCTGGCAGAGCCGCTGTGCTGGGGGACGCATCTCCGTCAGCCCTCAGCACGACGACTTTCCGGCCCTGCTGGCCGAATCGCTCGATGTCCTTGCCGCCTGCGACATGGGCGTCAAGACCGCCGCGGTCGTGCTGGAAATCACCCCCTCGCAGCTGGCCAAGTTCCTCAAGCTCGAACCGCGGGCACTCGCCCAAGTAAACGGCCGCCGCCGGGAACTCGGCTTCCCGCCCCTCCGCTGAGAACAGCCGCAGTACCCGCCGCAGCTGCAGGCCATTCCCCGGAAAAGACGCCTGGCAGGGAGCATCCACGTCAAACGTCATCCGGCACGACGTAGGGCGCCCGGTACTCGCGTTTGAGGAACTTGTCGGCTTCGGCGTCGTTCACGAAGTGTTCCGCCTGGGGATCGAAATGCACGCTCCGGCCGAGTTGGCACGAGATCTTGGCCAGGTGGCAGACGGTCATCGAGCGATGGCCTTCTTCCACGTCGGCGCTCAGGTCTTCGTGCCGGCGGCTGCGCATCGCCGCAATCCAGTTGCGGAAATGGGGGACGCTTTCCTCTCGCCAATACGTTCCGGCGTATCCCTTGTCGCCGTCGTGGGGGCCTTCGGTCTTGAACGGCCCCGGCTCGTTCTTGGGGCCTAAGAACGTGTAGTAGCTCGAATAATCGGGGATGATCATGTACCCCTCCGAGCCGAAGAAGATCTCGCCGACGCACTGGTTCGCGGCCACGAACGGATACTTGTCGCGCATCTCGGCCTCGCTGTTGGTGTACCAGTGGCGGATCTCGAACGTCACCAGGACCTTGTGATCTGCCCACTTGCACAGGAAGGCCTGGGTGTTGGGCGTGTCGGCGTCGTCGTCCTCGCCTGGCACGAAGCGGTCGCCCATCGACATGACGGTCACCGGATGCTCGGCCAGCCCCAACCCCCAGCGGATCTTGTCAATGTCGTGCACCGACTGGTTGGCCACGTCGCCGCTGGCAAAATTCGAGTTCCAATACCAGCGGCGATGCTGGAAATTGCTGTACTCGACCATCTTGGCAGGGCCGACCCAAGCGTCCCAGTCCAGGCCCTCTGGGACAGGCCGCGGACTGTGCTTGCCCAGATTGCCACGCGTCTTGTAGCTCAGGCCACGGGCCATGTACAGCTTGCCGATCACGCCTTCTTTCAGCTTCTGCATCCCTTCCACAACATTGGGACTCGAGCGATTCTGCGTGCCGATCTGGACCATCCGCTCGTACTTGCGCGCCGCCTTGACCATCTGCCGGCCCTCCCAAATGCACCAGGTGGGCGGCTTTTCCACATAGACGTCCTTGCCCGCCTGGCAGGCCCAGATGGTCTGCAACGCGTGCC
>CAIYOB010000424.1 GCA_903927685.1 uncultured Planctomycetaceae bacterium | reverse complement strand
GCTGCGTTGGCCGCATCCGACTGATCCGCCGTCGCCTGCCGGCTCTGCGTTAAACGAACTGAGCCGAAATGGGGAAGTCATTTCGTGAGCGTTGCTAGCAGCCAAGCGACTGCATCGCCGGCTCTCTGGGCCGCGTCCCCGGTCGCGGGTGCCAGCGTCCCCGCGGCCCCCGCGGCCCGATACGCGGCCGTGACCACGGCGGGCGTCTCGGCTCCGGCGTCGGCGATCCACAGCGGCGTCGGCGCCGCCAGGGCTGCCATCCCCGGCAGATCAAAGTACTTGGCTCCACCGGGCAAGAAGTCCGGCGAATGGATGTCCAACACATTGCCGAACCGGAACCCGCCCAGGTCCAGCGCCGCTTTGGCCACAGCCCCGTCGGCCTGCGCGAGCGCCGCCGCTGCCCAGGGACCGGCCCCCTCGACGCCCACCAGCAAGACGGACGCATCCGCTCGCCGAGTCCGGGCCATCCGAATCGCGCTCCCGACGTCCTGCACCCGCTGGGCGAACACGGCCGGGTTGTAGCCGAACGTGTAGGCCGCCGCTTCGCGCGGATTCTCCACCCGCCGCGTCTTCTCGAACGCCTGCCCGGGCGCCAGGAACTCGCCCTGATAGAGCAAGTCGACGCCGACCACCGTGACCCCCGCCGCCAACAACCGGGCGACCGCCGCCTGCGGCTGGCCGTCCTCGCCAAACAAGCCCGCCTTGCCGTGGGGACTGAGCCAGACCGCGACCCGCGAGCCGGCCGCTGGCGGCTCCAGAATCACCGTCGGCAGTTCGCTGCCCTGGGTGGGATTCCGCAGCAAGCCGGCCACCGTGCGGTACTTGTCCTGCTCGGTCGTCGCCGTCGCCTCGAACCGGACCTCGTCGCCGGCAGGCACGCCGGCGCCCAGCACCACGTCGACCGCCCCGCCGACGACTTCCCGGTACTGCTGCCAGGACGCGGCGTCGCTGGGGACGAGTTGGGTCAACTGCGACTGGGAGTCGTCATTCCACCACCGCAGCACCGCCCGCTCGACGTCGTCGCCGCCGTGCGGCTTGGGATGGGCCTCGTCCCAGACCGTCAGTTCGGCGGCGGTCAAACGCGGATAGTCCTGTTCGACAATGGGCGTCGGCAGGCCTAGTTTGAAATGCTGGTTCAGCCAGGCGTACATCCGGGCCCGGCTGACGTAGTTGTAGTTGTGTTCAAAGTGCAGCAGCGGGTTGTGCTGCACGTTGTTCTCGGCGCCCAGCAGCCGGTAATGCGCCTGCAGTTCCGGAAACCCCTTGGTCGGCATTTCCTTGGTCCAGTCGTCCGCCGACAGCAGGCACAGCGGCTTGGGGGCGAACAGCGCCGCGAATTCGACATTGCCCGTCCCGACGCGGAACAGGCACGCATTCTCGCACGTACAGCCGCCTTGCATCGCGGTCGAGACCATCACGGCCGGCACGGACACGGTGACGCGCGGATCCAGCGCGCTCAGCACAAACGTCTGCGTGCCGCCGCCGCTGGCGCCGGTGACCGCAATCCGCTGCGGATCCACGTCGGGCAGGTCCAGCAGGAAGTCCAGCGCGCGAAACGAGCTGTAGGCCTGCATCCCCATCACCGACTGCAAGTGCGCCTCGGCGGCCGGGCTGAACAGGCCCCAGTTCTCGACCGTGTTCATCTCCGGCCGCTGCTTGGCAAACCCGTGCGCCAGGGCCTGGGAGATCTGCACGCTGTCGGCATAGCCGATCATGTCGTAGTGGAACACGACGCAGCCCATGCGGGCCAACTGCACACAGCGGGCTTGCAGCGGGCTGCGGCCGCCGTCCTCGAACCGCTCGGCGCCCTGCACGATCTGCTTCCGTACGCCGTCCTCGCCGACGTCGTAGAACCGGCCGTTGGCCCAGTGGCCATGCGGACAGAGCACGCCCGGCAGCTGGCCCGACTTGCCCTTGGGCCGGTACAGGCTGCCCGTCACGTAGAACCCGGGAAAGCTCTCAAAGTAGGCCTTCTCGACCGTGTAATCGCCCTGGTCCCGGCAGCCGTGCACGACGGCGTTCAGCGGTGTCTTGGAGGGCATCGGCCACAGGCCCAACGCGACCAGCATCTGCCGCCGCACCTGCTCGGCCCGGTGCTCCCACGCCTCGCGTGACTTGGATGGCGCGAAGGGGAAGTACCCGTTCAAGTCCTTGAGTTTGTCCAGCCGCTGGTCCGCCGGCAGCTTGTCGGGCGGCAGCACGCGCACCCCGTCGGCGCCGTCCGCCACGCTGCCCGCCAGGACACACATCATCGTCGCCAAGGCCCACCGCATTCCAAGCCGGCTGCGCCGTCTCGCCAACGTCGCCTTCATCGTCGGTACCTCCTCAGGCCCAAGACAGGGGAAAGTAAGCGTTCCACGTGCCCGTAGTCTAGCGCATCGGGAGACGCTCTGCCAGCAGACACGCGGCGCCAGGTTATTCACGGCGCCGGCCCAAAGCACAGCACGCGTCCGTCTTGCAGGCTGACCACGATTCGTCCGTCGCGGTCGACAATCACACCCCAGGGCACGGGAGCTGCCGGGAGAGGGTGGGTCCAGCGGGTCGTGCCATCGGCGACCGTCAGGGCGACCAGGTGCGCTTGCGGCTGGGCCGTTGGCTGGGGCGAGTCCCGCAGGCCGGCCACCAACACCGTCTGGCCGGTCACGGCAACGCCCAGCACGCGGTTCAGCGGTTGCTGGTCCCAGAGACGTTTCTCGCCCGCGCGATCGTCTGCCTTGGGGGCCAAGAGCGCCACCCGGCCGTCGTGCGGGCCATAGGCAAACGCCACGTTGCCCGCCGGCGTCTGGAGGACCCCCTGGTTGACCAGGCGATAATCGCCGCGGGCGGAATACAGAGGCGGGCCGCCCGAAAGCACCTGCTCGTCGACGGCGAACAAGTCGGAGCCGGCCGTGAACTGCGTATGCGACTTGGGCGCGTTGGGATCCGTGACACAACGGCCGTCTGCCAGGCTGTAGGTGGCGACCGGGACCATGTTCCCGCCTGCCAGGTGCAGCTGTCCGCCGTGCAGCAGCAGATGGCCGTTCACGCTCACGCCGCTGTGCGTTTGCGCTTCGAGGGCGCCGGACGTGGGATTGTGCCAGCGCACGCGGCCCGTCAGGGCGTCCAGGGCCACGACGTGCGTGCCGTCGTAGTTGGCGATCCCGGCGGCCGCGTAGGCGACGCCGTCCTCGACCAGCACGCCGCTGGCGACCGGCCACGTGGAGCCTAACGATCCATAGACCGGAATCGCACGCTCGGCGGGCGCGGCGCGGAACCGCCACAGCCGGCGTCCCGTCGCCGCTTCCAGGCAGTAGATCCAGCCGTCGCCTGAACCCACCAGCGCCCGGCCGTTCCAGAGCGTGGGCGGATAGCTGATCGCGCCGCCCGTGTACGCAGTCCACCGCAGCTCGCCGCCGTCCGCGGCGATCGCGCGGACGGTGCCGTCGTGACCGCCCACGAAGATCAAGCCGCCCGCCGCCGTCGGCGCAGTGACCGCCAGTCCGGCAGCGGAGGGAAGCGTCCAGTCCACGTCGACACGGTCGGGAAGGCCGACGGCTGACCAGGCGGTGCGGGCGTTGTTGGCGCGCAGGGTCGGCCAGTCCTGCGAGTCGATCGCGAAGTCCCGCGGCGGCGCGGTCTCGGTGGACGTCTCCAGTCGCGCCGCGTCCCGGATGTCGCCCGCAAAGTCAAACCCGCCGGCGGGGGCGAGCGACACGACGCCGACCAGCGTCAGGTTGCAGTCGCACATCCAGGGGCCCCAGAACAGGTGCCCGTGTGCGACCAGCACGCCATCCTGGCAGGAGGGCCGGATCGGGCAGATGTGCTGCTGGGTGTCGCTCACCAGGTCGTAGCGCAGCGTGCCGTCCCGGCCGCCGCGGACGAAAATGCTGTCCCGGCTGCCGGTGGCCCGCGTACAGTTCACTCGCGGCCCCAGGGATTCCAGCACGTCGCCGGTCCGGTAGTCGTACTTGGCGCTGCCGCGCGGTCCCATCGCGTACAGTCCGTCCGCGCGGAGCACCAGTTGGCTGTTGCCGCCGTTGGCGATCCGCCACAGCAGCTTGCCGTCCGTCGCCGAGACAGCTGCCAGATCCGTACGGGTGGGACCGGCAAAGAACAGCGCCTGGGCATTGCATTTGACGTACGACGAGGTCGAAAAACCCTCGCCCGGATTCTGCGCAAAGCGATGCTCGCCGATCGCTTGCAGGACCTCCGGTTCCGCTGTCCGCCACAGGACTTCGCCCGACGAGGCGGCCAGAGCAGCCAGGAACTTGCCGTGGCTGGCGAAGAAGATCCGGCCGGCCGCCAAACACATCGCCCGCGTGTCGATCGGTTCGGACTCGCGATGCCGCCACAGCACCTGCTTCGAGTCCGGATCAATCGCCAGCAGCGTCTGGCCGAAGCCCCAAGGATAAGTCTTGCTGTTGTAACCCGCGCCCAGCGGCGGTCCCCAGGGCCAACCGCGGGCCCGGCGTTCGCCGCGCACCGTGGGATCCGGTGTCTCCTGGTCGCCGACCAGGGCATACAGCACGCCGTCGCTCAGCGCCAGCCACTTCCAGACGGTGCCGTCTTCCGGCGTCGAGTGGATTTCGCCACGAACAGCGCCCGTGGCCGCGTCCAGCAGCTTGCACGACACATCGTCCGCCAGGTACAGCGTCTCGGGCGTGGCGATCAGCGCGTTGCGGTGGATCATGAAATTGGGACTCAGGCTGCGCTGCCACAGGATCGTGCCGTTGAAAGCGTTCTGCGCCACCAGGGTATTCAGCAGCGGCCATTCGCGTTCCTTGATGGCGATGTGCCCAAAGGCCTTGAACAGCCGGCCTCCCGAAGCCACCGTGACCAAGGGCATGGGGCTGTACCAGGGCTCCGCCAGAAAGTGCGTCAGGTAGGGTGCGCAAGCCAATTGGTCGGCGGACTGCGGGTTGTTGTCGGGCCCGTGGTACGGATGGCTCCAGTCGTCGGTGCCCTCCGGAAACGGTTTCACGATCGTCTCCGCGCCCAGCACTGCCCGGCCTCCGGGCCGCAGGACGCGCAGGATCTCCGCCAGGGGCACCGACGCCTGGTCGGGGGCCGCCTCCTGGACCACGGCGTCCGCCAGGTTGTCGGC
>CAIYOB010000423.1 GCA_903927685.1 uncultured Planctomycetaceae bacterium | reverse complement strand
GCACAGGACGGGATGCGCATGCAATGGACTTTCTTCTATGACATCGAGGACGGCGCCTGGGTGCGATTCGAGCAGGTTCCCCTGGGAGCTGGCTATCGCCGGTTCCGGGCTGTGTACGGCCACGATGGGACCGATTCATGGCGATTGGAGGTGCACCTGGACCGCGTGGACGGACCGCTGGTCGGCCAAGTCGCGCTGACGCCCACCGACCGGAACCGCGGCAGTCATGTGCAGATCTATGGAGAGGCGGTCGCCGAACTCGCTCCGGAAGCCCAGGGCAATCACGACGTCTTCCTCGTGTTCCGGTCGGAGAACCAGACGCCCAGCCCGAGGCCCACGGTGGACTTTGAGTACTTCCGGTTCGAGCAGTCTCGCGGCGAGTTGCCGTTGCTGACGAACGAGGTCAAGATCGAGTTGCGGGCCCAGCGACCGGACGGGCCCAAGTTGGGCGAGTTTTATCCACGCTTCACGGGCGGCACCGACCGCGTCCGCGACTTCGTGGCCAGCCTGGAGCCAGTGGATAGCAAAGGGCCGCTGTTCCTGGTGGTTCGATCGGCGCTCGCCCAGCCCATCGGCAGCATTCAGGGAATCCGGCTTGAGAAGAGTGCGGAGCCCATGGACTGGTCGGGCATCGGCGTGCCTCCGCGGCGAACGGATGGATCGGAGGGCGGCTGGGTCTTTCCCGAGCCGACGAATCGCCCATGCTCCGCGCCTGGTGAAGGCTATCGGCAGTCCGCCACGGTGCGACCATTTTATCGGGCGGCGCGTTTGGACTCAGCTCCTGTCATTGACGGAACGTTGGGCGAGTGGAAGCGGCCGGCCCTGGAATTGAAGACGTCACTGGCGGGCGCACTTGTGGACGGCTCCCCGGCGCAAGCTTGGGCCGGCGTGAACGACGGCGCCCTATACGTGGCCTTGCGGACCCCACAGCCGGATTCAAGGGCCTTGTCGGTGGCGGGCCACCGTTGGGGCGACACGGACGGCGTCGAGATCGCGATTCAAGATGTCGAATCGAATCCGCGCGGGCCGATCCTCACGCTTCGCGGCTGGCCCGATGGGCAGTTCTGCGCTGCGGATGTGGCGGGAGTCGCCGCGCCGGTCCGCAGTCGCCTGGAAGCAGAGGTGACCTACCGGGCGGCGACTGACGCGGCCGCCTGGACCTGCGAATGGCGGATCCCGCTGGCGGAGTGCGGATTGGCTCCCGACGTGGCGACTTTGGCCTGCAATCTGACCTCGCGGAACGTGGCTCAGGGGACGTGGTACACCTGGAGCATGGACGGCGGGGCGAGCTACGACCTGCACAACGGCGGCACCTTGATCCTACGTACCGACGAGGCGCTGTTGTTCGGTGCGCTGCGAGCGGACATGGAAGTCTGGCTGGATGCAGCTGACTCGGCGACGATCGAACAGGGCCCAGGCGGTCGCGTCCGGGGTTGGAAGGACAAGAGCGGAAACGCGAGGCATGCCACGCAGAACACGGCGGAATTCTCGCCGTGGTACGACGCCCGGGGCTTGAACGGCAAGCCGGCCTTGCGATTCGACGACGTGCAGAAGACGCGGCTGGATCTGCCCGACCTCTCAGAACGCCCCCTGACGGCCACGGTCTTCGCCGTCATCAGCAATCCGGAACCGGGCCTACCCAACAATCACAATCCACGGATCTTCACGGCCAGCAATGGCAAGGAGTTCGACTATCTGTGCGGTCTGTGCTGTTCGGTGCCGGGGACGCAGACGGGCGGACCGCGGCAGATTGTCTTCGACGGCCGAGAGCGTTGGGCCAAGAGCGTTCGGGTGGGCTGCTTTTCGCCGAATTATCAGACGTTTTTCCGCGGCCACATCGCGGAGATCCTGGTTTTCGACCGCCTGCTGACGCCGGAGGAGCGAGTCCGCGTGACGGCCTACCTGGCGGGCAAGTGGGATCTGTGAGGTCCGGCTAGCACCTGCTTTCCAGAACGTCCGAAGGGAACGTTGAACTCCGCCTCGGCTTGGTCGAAGACGAGTTCCAGGCTCCACAGCGGCCCTGCCACGTGGGTCAGCGGGCACGCGGACGCCGGGGCAGCGTCGGCACGCGGCCGATAGCCGTCGGGAACGAAGAAAAACACGCGTCCCGAAACGCCCGGCAGGCGTCGGCAGCGTCCGGACAGCGTGAGTCGCTGTTCATCCCAGGCCAGCCTTTGGATCTCGTGGAAGCCGCCCAGCACGTGCAGGTTGGTGGCGATGACCGCGGGCTGGGCCGGCAGGCGGTGGATGAGCAGAATCCGGGCGGTCCCCGGAGCCAGGGCCACGGTCACCCGCTCCCGGAACTCGCCCAGGAATTTCTCTTCCCAGAACTCGAACACGGCGACTTCCGAGTCGGCGGGCAGTCCCAGTGAGGACAACTCAATAGTCCGTTCCTGCGCATCGTCCTCGAAATTAAAGACCCCCACGGCATCCCACTCGCCAGCCGCCGTCTTGCAGTGCATGTGCCAAAGGGACGGTCGTTCCCGCTCGAACAAGTCCAGCGGCCGGGCCGGCGGATTGCCCGGCGGCAGGCATTGCTGCAGCATGCGGATCCGCGGCAGATCCAGAGGGCGGAAATCGTCGCTGAACGAGATACTGCAACCGCTCGTCGTCATCAGGGACAGCTTGAAGCGGGCCTCCTCGACGCTGGCTTTCATCCCCACGCTCATGTCGCAGACCTCGCGGTGATACAACCGGTCGTTGACCCAATAGCTGGCCGCCAGCAGCGGGGCGTTCACCCGTTCCAGATGCAGCCAACTCGCCAGGCCGGCGTCGCCCGTGTCGTCGCCGATGTACGCGCTGCTGGCCGGACCGGCGGACAACAACGGCGGCGTTTGGCAATAGCGGATCCACGCTTCCGGCCCGGCGCCACGGCGAATGGCCGCCATCGCCCGGCGGAGGGCCGGCGAGCCGGCGATGAAGTCGATCTTGTAGTAGCGGGCTCCCTCGGAGGTGAGCTGGGCGAACGTGTCTTCGATCCACTGCTCGGCGCCGGGCTGGGAGGCATCGATCAAGCTCATCTCCGGATTCGGCACCCAGAACCAGCGCCCGATGGAGGCTGGCTGGCCGTCGGCGTTCTTGAGCAGCCATTCCGGATGCTCGCGGAACAGCTGACTGGTGGCGGCGACGTTCGTGGGAGCGATCCACAGCCCCAGCTTCATCCCGTAACGCGACTGCAGTTGCTCGGAGAGCCACTTTAATCCGTGAGGAAACCGTTCGTTGGGGTACCAATCGCCACAGATATCGCCGCGTTGCCAGCCGTGGTCCAGTTGGATCACATCCAGCCCCAACGGCTTGAAGTGCTGCGCGGCAATTTCCGCATGGGCCAGCACGATTTCCTCCGTAATTCCCATCCGGATCGGGTACCAACTGCACCACAACGCGTTGGCCCCTGTGCGGACGGGCTGGGATGTCAGGGCGGCCACCGCGTCGCCGTACCGCTCCAAAGCGTCGAACGGGTCCGCCTGGACCGACAGCCAGACGGGATCGACTGCGATGGTCTGGCCGGGGGGCACCAAAATGCCAGCGTGGAGGGCGGTCTCCAGCGACGTGCCCCCGGCGCCCGTCCGGAATGTCGCGCGGATCGTCGGCCCACCCGTCTGGGATGATAATGCGCCGAGCGTCAGGCCGCCCGGCGATTCCCGCTGGGCCAGGGCCAGCACTCCGGAACTGCCGTACTGTTGCACCGCGCCGCCCTGTGCTTCCTCGTCGGGGGCGGGGCGGCACGGCGGCGAGGCGCCCGGGTAGCCGACCGCGGCCGGTGCGCGCATCAGGCCCGATAAATGCCACCAGCCGCCGGCGTCTTCGAAGAGACTGAGCAGCTTTGACGCGCCGAGCGTGATATCGTGGTC
>CAIYOB010000422.1 GCA_903927685.1 uncultured Planctomycetaceae bacterium | reverse complement strand
TGCTGACCGCCATCCTGGGCTTTGCCGACCTGGCCCAGCAAGCCTTGTCCGCGGATTCGCCGGCTCTGGACAGCATCCGGCGCGTCGTCGACGCTGCCCGCCGCGCGGCCGAGTTGACGGGCCAGATGCTGGCTTACTCGGGGCGCGGCAAGTTCCAGGTCGAGCGTCTGCCGCTGGCGGACTCGGTCCGCGGGATGGTCGACCTGCTGAAGATGTCCGTCTCGAAGAATGCCCTGCTGCAGCTCGACTGCGCGGCCGACACGCCGTGGGTCCAGGCCGACGCCGGCCAACTGCGGCAGGTCATCATGAACCTGATCATCAATGCCTCGGAGGCCATCGGTGACCCGGAAGGCGTGATTGGGGTCCGTACCGGAGGACGAGTCTGGCCAGGCGGCCCGCTGCCCGACTGCTATCCGGAGACGAACCTGCCCGCCGGATCGTTCGCGTTTCTCGAAGTTACCGACACCGGTCACGGCATGACCGCCGAAACGCGCGCCAAGATCTTTGATCCCTTCTTTTCCACCAAGCGCACGGGGCGCGGCCTGGGACTGGCCGCTGTCCTGGGGATCGTGCGGGGCCACAACGGCGCCGTCCAAGTTGCCAGCGAGCCCAACCGCGGGAGCACCTTTTGCGTGTTCCTCCCGGCCTGCGAGCCGGTCGCCAGCCCCGCCGAACCACCGCTTGCCTTACCCACCTGCCCGGGCGGCGGCACCGTCCTGGTGGTGGATGACGAGGACTTCATCCGCAGCCTGGCTCAACGGATGCTCGAAGCCCTCGGCTTCCAGGTCCTGACCGCCTGCGACGGGCGCGAAGGCATCGAGACCTTTCGCCGGCAGCAGGAAATCGTGGCGGTGCTCCTGGATGTCACGATGCCCGGCTTCGACGGCTTGGAGACGCTCCGGGAATTGCGCCGCATCCGCCACGACGTGCCGGTCCTGTTGAGCAGCGGGTTTAGCGAGACCGAAGTCACCAAGCGATTGGAGGGTCACGACTTGGCGGGTTTCGTCTCCAAGCCGTATAGCCTCGAACAGCTCGCCCAGGCCCTGCTGGGGCTGCTGGCGATTGCCGCGGCCTGACCACCGGCGGCGCGTGTCTTCGAGCTTGCCCCACGTCGCCATCGAATCGGAAAGGAAAGCACATGAATCTGCCCTGTTGGATCGGAATTCTCGTTGGTCTGTCGGGCGTGCTCTGCCCCGCGGCCGAGCCACCCGAGCCCGTGCTCGCGCCCCTGCCGACGGAGGACCGGCCGCTGGCCGAACGTTTCGCCGCGCCGCCGCCGTCGGCGCGGATCCTGCGCATCATTCATGCCCAGCGGGACAACCCGGCCGAGCAGGACCGGCAACTGCGGACGCTGGCGGCGCAGGGCTTCGGCGGGTTCGCTGGCAACGTCGCCTTTGACGGCTACGTGGATGACGAGTCGAAGTGGCCGGCCTTCCTCCGCGGCGTTCGCCTGGCGAAAGCCGCCGGCATGTCGTTGTGGCTGTACGACGAGTGCGGCTACCCGTCGGGCAGCGCCCGCGACCTGACGTTGCGCGACCATCCCGAATGGGCCGCCCGCGGACTGCTGGTCGCCGAAGCCGAGTCCCGGGGCGGGGCGGTTTCACTGGCCGTGCCGCCCGGGCGCTTGGTGCTGGCGGCGGCGCTGCCGCGCCGCGACGGCGTGCTGGACCTGGACGCCGCCCAAGATCTCACGGCCTCGATCGACGGCCGCCAATTGGCCTGGCAGGCGCCGCCGGGCGACTGGTTCGTGGTGGCGATGACCGACGATTTGATCTACGAGGGAACTCATGCGGCGATCAGCCTGGCCTACAAAAAGCCGTGCATCGACCTGCTGACGCCGGAACCGACGGCCCGGTTCCTGGAGGTCACGCACGAGCGGTACGCAGAACGACTGGGGCCGGATCTCGGCCGCTACTTTGTCTCGACGTTCACCGACGAGCCGTCGCTGCAAAACTACTGGTTCCGCCCCATGCCGTACCGCGTTCTGCCGTGGTCCCTGACCATCGAACGCGAGTTCAGGCAGCGCCGCGGCCGGGAGTTGCGGCCGCTGCTGCCCGCGCTGGTCGCGGAGGCCGGACCGGCTGGCGCGCGGGCCCGCTACGACTTCTGGAACACCGTCGGCGAACTGGTCGCGGAAAACTACTTTGGCCAGATCCAGACCTGGTGCCGCGCGCATCATGTGCTGTCCGGTGGTCACCTGTTGATGGAGGAAGGACTGGCCGGGCACGTGCCGCTGTACGGCCATTTCTTCCGTTGCGTGCGGCGACTGGACGCGCCCAGCATCGATTGCCTGACCAGCCTGCCGCCGCAAGTGCCGTGGTCCGTCGCCCGCATGATCGGCTCCGTCGCGGACCTGGAAGGCCGCACCGTCACGATGTGCGAGGTTTCGGACCACAGCCAGCGGTACCGGCCGGCCGGCGATACGCGGCCGGTCCACGTCGTCACCGAGGACGAGATCCGCGGCACCTGCAACCGGCTGGCCTGGGGCGGGATCAATACGCTGACCAGCTATTACGCGTTCCAGGGGCTGAGCGACGAGCAGTTGCAGCGCATCAACACGCACGTCGGCCGCTGCCAGACCATGCTGCGCGGCGGGCACCAGGTTGCGGATGTCGCCGTGCTGTATCCCGTCGAGAGCGTGTGGCCCGGCTTCGTGCCCGCACTGCATGGCGCCACGGACGCTCCCGCCGCACGTCGGATCGAAAGCGTCTTCGACGGCGTGAGCGCCGCGCTGTACAGCGCGAACCGCGACTTCGCCTACGTCGACGCTCAAGCGCTGTGCGATGCCAAAGTGATCGACGGGGCGCTGGTGCATGGCGAACTGCGGTGGCGTGTCCTGGTCCTGCCCGCCGCCGATACGCTGCCGCTGCCGGCGTGGGAAAACGTGGCGGCTTTCTGGCGGCAGGGCGGCGTGGTGCTCGCGCTCGGCGCGCGTCCCGCCAACAGCGAGACGGAGTTCGGCTCGCCGCAGGTCCAGCAGATCGCCAGCGAGCTGTTCGGGACGGACGCGATGCCGAGCCTGGTGACCAATCCGGCCGGCGGGGTCGGCGTACTGCTGCCGACGGCCATGATCGCCTTGGTGCCGCGGGTCATCGACTCGCTGTTCGAGCGCGATGCCGCTTGCACCGCGGCGAGGTCGCCCGTCAAGATCACGCACCGGCGCATCGACGGGCACGAAGTCTATTTCGCGATCAACGACAGCAGCGAGGCCTGGGACGGCGAACTCCGCTTCTGCGGCCAGGGCGTGAACGAGCAATGGGACCCGGTGACCGGTCGGATGACCCCGTTGACACACGGCACGCAGGTGCCGGTGCGGCTGGGGCCCTACGGAGCCCTGCTGTTCCGGGCGACGACCGCCAGCATCCCACGGCGGTTGGGCGGCACCGCCGCGGCGGCGTTCAGCCTGGACTGCCAGGCTCTGCCGGCCACAGCGAAACCGGGCGTCGGCCAAGGCCAGTTCGTCCAGTCGGAACTGACCGGCGACGACGCCTCCGGCTGGCGCGCGGCGGCCACGCTGACCAAGGGCCAGGTCGACACGTTTCTGTTCCTCAACTTCGCCTATCCCCAGCCGCTGGATCTGACCGCTCGCGAGGGGCTGGCTATCGAGCTCTCCGTGCCGCCGGGCCAACGCACGGGCGGCGAGCTGCTGGTGTTTCTGCACACGGCGGCCGGCGGACGATTCCTGGCGGGCACGGGCTGTTACTTGAACTCGCCCGGGGCGCGCCGCGCTTACGCGATGTTCAGTCAGTTCCGGCCCTTCGGTGACACTCAGGGCGAACTCGACGTTTCCCAGATCGCGTCCATCAGCGTCGGCTGGGGCGGCTACTTGGGAGCGGCTGGCGAACAGTTGACCTTCACCGTCAAGCCGCCGCAAGCCTTTGTCTGCGGCGTCAGAACGTCCAGTAATTTCTGGTCCGGCGTCTGGGCGTTCGCGGGGCCGAACGGCTGACGCTGGGGCGTCATGACCGTGAGCGTTTCGTTGTAGGACCAGTACGCCCAACCGATGCCGTGACTCTCGAACGCATCGCGGACGTCCTGCAGGTAGCGATACCGGTCCGCCGCGTCGATCGTCCGCTGATAACACCCGAACTCGGCACACCAGATCTTCAGGCCGCCGCCGTGAGCCTGGTTCCAATCCGCCAGCCGGCGGACTCGGGCGGCGATCTTCTCGCGGTTCCATTGCTCCGCGCCGTACTCGGTCAGAATCCGCTGGACCGTCGGCCGCCAGTCGGCGGGATTTGCGGGGATCTTGGCGAGGATCGCGGGCATGCGGGCGGAGATTATCTCGGGACTCGCCGGGTAGGGTACGCCGGCCAGATGCGACCACCAGCCGGGCGTGAGCCATTCGCCGCCCTGCAAGGTCAATACGAACGGATCGTAGTAGGTAAAACTGTACAGCACGTTGTCGTCGTCGACCGGTTGCGTCGTCAGCAAACCTTCGATCTTGCCCACCTGATCGCCAGCCAGGATCAGCGTGTGGCCGGGCATCGCCCGCCGCGCAGCTTGCCACAACCGCGGCTGCAGTTCGTTCCAGTCCAGTGTGTTGTTGCCGGGCTCGGTCAGCAGTTGCAGCGCCACTTGGCCCGGCCCCCAGCGGGCGGCCAGGAATCGCCCGGTCTGCTCCAGGAACCGCGTGAACCGCGCGAATTGGTCAGCATCACTGAGGATCCTGCCTTTGAACTCCCACTCGGGATGAATGCAGACGACGACCGGCAGGCCTTCATCCACCACACGTTGCACGATCTCCTGCAGATACCAGCAGGTCGTCTCGCTCAGGCCCTGGTCGGCCAAGAGCGGCTCCGGGTTCACAATCAGCTTGACAAACTCGAACCCCATCGACTTGATCAGCCGGATGTCGTCGCGGGCGATCCGCATGATGGACTCGGGCGGAATGGTGCGGAATTGCCGGTCAATGCAAATTCCCCGCCTCAACGGCAGGACAGGCCCGGCGACCGGCCCCCGACGGGGCACTGCCTGGTCTTCGCCGGCCTGTGCGCCCAGCGAGACGGCAAGGGACAGGTTGACGAAAAACACGATGGCTGCAAGTCGGGTCGGCATGGCAATGATTGGGCGTGGTTTCGAAGCGGCGTGCCTGGCGGTCATGCCGCCGATTGTCGCAGACGCGTGTGGCCGGCACAACGGCGGGCCGGAGCCGAGCGATCCGGCCCTGCCGGAACCACGCGGCCGGAACCCTGTCGCCCGACACCTGTCGGCCGGAACCCTCTTTTCTTTTCCGCGGCCAGGTCATACGCTGGGCGTAGTCCAGTCGGGGTGCCCAGCTCGTTGGCTTTCACGCTTCAGCGCGTCCGGTTTGGCGGACTCCGCCCGCTTGATACGCTCCCGCGCGAATTCGAGCAGAAGGCAGGCCCGCCGACTTGCCGGCAAACTTGGGCTTTGCCGGAAGGCCGCGACCCGCCCCGGCCCAACCGTCGGCCAGCATCCCTGTCACACCTTCAACATTTCCCGGGAGCACAACATGTCATCCAGCGTTTCGCGTCGTGACTTTCTGATGGGAGCCCTGGCCGCCGGAACGTCGGCGGCGGTTTGCGGACGGGCCGCGGGGGCCGACCAGCGGGGAATCCAGCCGCAACCGGGCGCGGACCAGTTGACGACTTACCAGTTCGGGCCTCAGATCTGGGTCCGCTGGGCCGACGATCCGGTGACCTGCTATCGCGCGCATCCCACGCAGAAGTACCCGTACTTCTATCCGCTCAGCGGCCCCGTTTCGGGCCTGTCGCTGACCACGGAAAGCGGGTCGTCGTATCCGCACCACCGTTCGCTGCTATTCGCGTGCGATCGGGTCAACGGCGGCAACTACTGGCAAGGCGATAACACGGCCGGCCAGATCATTTCCAGCGGAGCCAAACTGGGAACCTGCACGCCGGAGTCCGCGGAGATCCTGGACGAATGCCAGTGGCAGAAGCCGGGCGAAGCGGCGGTGATGCGGGACCAGCGGCTGTTTACGATCTCGATCGCCGGCCCGCGTCTGCGGATCCTGGATGCCGCCATCACCTGGACGGCCATCGTGGACGCGACCGTGCTGAAAACCAACCATTCGCTGTTCGCTTTGCGGGCGGCGCGGGACATCACGCCCTGGGGCGGCGGCACGCTAGTGAACGCCAATGGCCAGGAGGGCGAACAGGCGACGTTCGGCCAGCCCGCGGCCTGGTGCGCCTACTTCGGCAAACGGCAGGGAAATCCGAACGTGGTCGAAGGAATCGCCCTGCTGGACCACCCGAGCAACCCCTGGGCGCCCTCGCGGTGGTTCACCCGCGACTACGGTTTCATCTCGCCGACGCCGCTGAACTTCGTGGACAAGCCATGGGAATTGGCGGCCGGCCAGTCCGTGACGCTCAAGTACCGCGTGCTCCTGTTTGCGGGAGATCCCAAGGAAGCGGAGATCGAGCGAATCTACCGGGAATGGGCCGCGTAAAGCGGGAACCCCAAGCTTGTCGGGAGTGTTGCAGTGCGGTACATGCTGTGGGTGTTGCTGTTGACCGTAGGGCTGCCGGCCTGGACGCGGGCCGGCGAGGAAACGGGGTCCTCGCTTCCGGATGTCGTGCGCGTCGCCGACGCGAATCTGCAGATCGGTTTCGACCGCGTCCAAGGATCGCTCCGGGAGTTGCGCGAATTGCCGGCTGGCGTCAATCAGTTGGCGGACATTCCCGCGCCGTTGGGGCTGTGGCAGCTGACCGTGGCCGTGGGCGAGCGCTCGCTTGACCTGTCCGCCGAACGTGCGGGGCCGCCCCGGATCGAACCGCTGGACGGCGCTCCGCCCGGATTGCGACTGGCGTGGGACAAGGTCGTCGTCGAGGGGCAAGACACGCCCTTGCGCGTCGAAGTCAAGGTTCGGGTGGGGCTCCCCAACGCTCCGCTCAGCTGCTGGGAACTGTCGGTCGCCAAGCCGAAGAGCCTGCGGATCAAGCAAGTCCGGTTTCCCCGCGTGGCCAGCTTGCGCGAGCGCGGCGACGAGGTACTGGCGGTTCCTCGCGAGTTGGGGGTCCTGGCGCGGGATCCTCGCCAGTTGACGCAGGGCCGGGCCCTGCAGGGCGTCCGGCTGGCCTGGCGTTACCCGTGGGTCATGGCCCTGCAGTGCCTGGCCTGGTACCAGCCGGACGGTCCCGGGTTCTACGCGGCCTGCGACGACTCGCAGAGCTACCGCAAGGAGTTTGCGCTGTGGGGGGATGCGCAGGGTCAAGTCCATTTCGAGATCCTGCACGAACCGGAGCAGCAGGCCGCGGACCTGGCTGAATTCCGCCTGCCCTTTGCGGCCGTGCTCGGTGCGTTTCACGGTGACTGGACGACCGCGGCAACGCTGTATCGCCAGTCGCCGGGCGCGCGGGCCATCGCGGACCGCGGCCGGTTGCGCCGCGGACTGTGCCCCGACTGGTTGCCCAAAACGGGGCTCTGGGTCTGGAACCGCGGGCGGTCGCCGGGCGTGCTGGAACCGGCGCTGGTGATGCGTCGGCACCTTCAGGCCCCGGTCAGCGTCCTGTGGCACTGGTGGCATCAGTGCGCCTACGACGCCGGATTTCCCGAGTACTTGCCGCCCCGCGAAGGCACGGAACCGTTCCAGGCGGCCGTCGCGGCAGCGACTCAACAAGACGTGCATGCGATCCTGTACATGAACCAGCGGCTGTGGGGAACGCAGACGCCCAGTTGGCGCGACGAGGACGCCGTGCGGTACGCCGTCAAGAATCCGGATGGCCAGATCAGTCCCGAGGTATATAACGTGTTCATGCAGGCGCCCTGTGTCCCAATGTGCATTGGCACGCGATTCTGGCGCGACAAGTACGCCGGCCTGGCGGAAGAAGTCTGCGGCGGGTTGAAAGCGGCCGGCGTGTACATGGATCAGACGGGGGTCCTGGCCAACTGCTACGACGCCAGCCACGGCCACATCCCGGGAACGGGCCGGTACTGGACCGACGGGCTGGCGATGCTGACCGGCGAGATCCGCGATCGCTGTTCGCCGCGCGGGCGAGTGGCGCTAGGCGGGGAGTTTTGCGGCGAGCCGTGGATTGGCAACCTGGACCTGACACTGGCTCTGAGCGTCAGCGCCGACCGCATTGGCCTGGCTCCGCCCTGGGAACCGATCCCGTTCTTCCAGGCCGTCTATCACGGCAGCACGGTCGTGTTTGGCAACTACGCCGGACTGGTTCATCCGCCCTACGACGAGAAGTGGCCGGCGGAGAAGACGCTGCCAGACGCGCTGACGTTACTGGACCCCAAGTTCAGCCGGCAGTTTCTGTTGGAACAGGCACGGACGTTCGCTTGGGGCATGCAGCCGATGGTGGCGAATTTCCTGCCAGCCCAATTGCAGGAACGTCCCGCAGAAATCGACTTCGTGTCGCGACTTGTCCGGACGCGAATGCAGTCGTTGAAATACCTGCTGCACGGCAGCTGGCTGCGCCCGCCGGCGCTCGACGTTCCACGGCAAGAGATCGACGTGGCCCAGATCGGCGTCTATACGCCGTTGAAAGCGTCCCAGCGAACCTACCCCGTGGCCCTGGCCGGCGCGTGGCGGGCCTCCGACGGGAACGTGGCCATCGCCTTGGCCAGCATCCACGACCAGCCACTGCAGCTGCGGTTGCCGATCGATGTCCCGGCGTACGGTTTGCCCGCGCGCTGCGAGGTGTTTCGCATCGACTCGTCGGGCCGCGAGCGACTGGGCGAGCTCGACGCCCGCGAACCGGCTTGGCCAGTCGAACTGCCGCCGTGCGAGCTCTGCCTGATCGAATTCTGTGCTGCCGCGGGCGCTGCGGGTGAGTAGCGTTGGACGGGGGCATCGCCGAGGTGCCCAGGCTAGTGCGTCGTCCAGGCGAAATGCTGGGGTGCCTGGGGTCGAGTGCAGCGAGCCCCCAGTGGC
>CAIYOB010000421.1 GCA_903927685.1 uncultured Planctomycetaceae bacterium | reverse complement strand
CGGATCGAACTCGTCCCGGGTTGGGACGCGGAACTCGCCCGCGGCAATCCACGGCGGGCCGCCCAGCAGTTCGTACAGCAGCAGGCCCAGCGAGTAGATATCCGATCGGCCGTCCACGACCGCCGGCACGGGACGAAGCTGCCGCACGGCGGTGATCGCTTGTGCCTGTTCGGGCGACAGGTAGCCCGGTGTGCCCCCCAATCGGTTACCGGCGAGGCGGCCGGGCATGACGACCTCGCGTGCGAGGTGGAAATCGAGCAGCATGGGCTGTCCGTCGGCCGCCAGGAGAACGTTCGACGGCTTGATGTCCAGGTGTACCAAACCCCGCCCGTGTGCATACTGCAGCGCGTCGGCCAGGCACGCGCCGATCCAGCACACGCCTTGCACGTACGACGCGTGCGGCAGGAACTGCAGCACCGGGCCGTCGAGCGGCACGGCGACCGGCGCCTCGGCGCGGGCCCGTTGCAGCGCGACGACAAAGTCGTTTCCCGTGCGCCCGGCCAAGGACCGCTCCGCCAGCAGTTCCAAGAGCCGGGCCAAGGTGACGCCGCCGAGATACGGCATACACAGCACGCGCAGATTTCGCTGCGGATCGTCCGTGACAAAGTACAGGGGCACGATCGACGTGTGCTGCAAGCGGGCCAGCGCCAAGTGCTCAGCGCCCTTTCGCGGGACCAGCTTGAGCACGACGGGCCGATCGGAGAGCGATGGTTGGGTCGCCAGGAACACCCGGCCTTCGGCGCCGCGTCCCAATTCCGCCAACAGCTGAAACTCGCCGATCCGTTCGCCAGCGACGGGAAACGTGGGGGGGACGCCGGCGATCTGCAACGAAGCGTGCCACTCCAGAACGAGCTGCAACTCGGCTCGCCATTGCGGGAACCTGGCCAGGACGGACGCCGGTTCGACCGCGTCGCCGGCTTCCTGACGCAGGCAAAATTCTTCGTAAATCAGCCGGACGGCGAGCTGCGGATCCGTGGCGGCCAGCGGCTGGTCAGCCAAGAACTGTTCGACCGACGTGCATTGTCGCGCCTCCCATGCAGCCACGAATTGCTGGACGAGCGGCGGGTCGGAATCCTCGGACGCCGCCCCAGCAAACGCGGCTCCCTGACTTTCGTGCCACTCGCTCCGTGACGGGGCCTCCGGAACGACGCTGGAATCGGGGGACCGTCGACAGGGATCGGGATGGGACGCCATACATCGCCGCATCATCCCGGCTCCGTGCCGGATGACTGCGGGGCAAATCGCGCCGCCATCTCATACAGGATGCGCCGCACACTGCTCTTGTGAAAACCGGTTTGCTGGGCGATCTCGTCCAGCGAAAAGCCTTGTCGCTTCAAGGTCAGCACTTCGCGATGCGTGGGCGTACAGTCGGCCACGATTCGATCCCACAATTCGCCGGCCTGGGCCAGCTGACTGGGACGTTCTGTGGGCGAACCGGCGAGTGCGTCGATCCCGTCCGCAGGTAACGGTTGCTCACGCGCCAGGGATGGCGAGTGCTGGCGAACGCGGTCCAGAAAGCGGTTCTGCGTCACCTTGACCAGGAACGCACGCAGGTGATTCGCGTCCGAGAACTCCCACCGCCGGTCACGAAAACCGGACAACAGATCGGCCCACACCGACTGGACGACGTCCATCGAATCAAACTTCGCACGCAGCCCACGAGACAACTGCCGCCGGACCACCATTCGCAGATACGGAGCATAGGTCCGAAAGACCTGCTCGGCAGCCGCAGCATCGCCCTGCTTCAACTGGTCGAGCAGGGTGTCGAGCGAGTTGACGGTCATCAAATCCTGCCGAGCGGAAGGCCCACGAATTCGGGAAACAGACCCAACGAGCAGTCCAGGCGATCCTCCGGCGGTGTTGCGTCCGCACGGGCCTGCTGCAATTTCTGCCGCACGATCTCCGCCGCCAAGACCGCGATCGTCCCCGCCAGAATCCCCTGGAGGACGTCCGGACTCAACAGCCAGTCGACCACGTCCCACCCGACCTCGCACGAATCCGCCAGCAGGTCCCGCAAGGCGGTTTCGAGGGCGGTGAGATCCTGAGGCACGGTGTCGCGAAGCCGCCAGGCGTCGACGCCGAGGAATCCGGGAAACGAAGCGGCCAAGGTGGAAGCATGCCCGGATCGACGGTCGGCCGGCGGAATCCCGGCTGACCGCCACTCGCTGCCAGATTGCTGCTCGACTGGGGGCATTGCTTGTCGCGGCACCTCGACGAGTTCCAGACGCGGTACATCGACGTCCTGGCCGGCGACTCGCTCCCTGGTCCCCGTCTCTGCCGGCGGCGGCGAGGCCTTCACTTCGGCTGGGCGCGGGGAATCTGCCTCCAAGGATTTCGCGTCGGCCTCCGCCTCGATACGATCCTGTGTCTGCACGGGAACTGCGGCAACGTTTTCATTCTCCCCGCTCGCTTCGGTAACGCTCGCTTCCTCTCCTCCGCTCGCCGCTGTCTCCTCGTCTCCCGCGGCGACTTCTGCAACCGTCGAATCGTCGCGCTCCGGCGAAACCTTCACGTAGCGGACCACAATGGAGACGAATGAAACCGCCGTCCCGGTTGGAGATGCGGCGAGGTGCTCGGGTTCTTCGGTCTCGGCCAAGTCGTCGCCCTGGGGGAGCGAGTCGGAGTTCGGGACCAATTGGCCCGGCGAGACAGGTTCCTGCGATTCTGACTCGCCCGATTCACCGGCGGCGTCTTGGGTCCAGCCGGTCGGCGGAGTGGGGACGAGGGATTCCAAGTCCTCGGTCTCGTCCTCCCAATCACTGTCCTCCCAATCATCGTCCTCGCCTTCCGCATCCTCGCTTTTCGTATCTCCAAAACGGGCAATCTCGACTCGGGAAGGACCTGCCGCGAGCCTCAGATCGTGTTCGGAGTCCGTCTCGAACTGCTCGTCGCCCTCCCATTCTTCGTCCGGAAACGAGTGCTCCAGCGAGTCGTCCCCAAACGAGCTGTGGAAAAGCCGACGGCCCTCGAGCCGGTCGATCCGGAGGACACGCCGCCGGACAGACCTTGGCCGCCGTGAACGACCGTTGTTCCTTGCTGATCGTCGAGACATTGGGGTGCTCCTGTGCCGAACGCAACATCCGCACGTCGGCATCACGTCCCATTTTGAGCGGCAACTGCCAGGTGATGTGAAATACGCTCCCGGCTTGCGCTCGGCACCGATTGGGCTCTGCGGAACCAAACACGGAAACGCATAAATATTCTTGAATGATGACGATCCGCTGCGGACTTGTCAAGCGACAGTTCTTTTCAGTTCATTTCAGTCCTTTTCAGAATTCAGGCGCGCCTCGGCGGTCTTCTTCCGTTGGGACAGACGGGCGAGGTTTGTCTGCTGCCAGCACGCCCGCGGCGGCGCAGGCCGACCCCGTCGGAGGCATGAGGCAGCGTCGATGCCTCGGGATACACATCTGGCTTGGGTTCATTATTTCCGCGGGTGCTGCCAGAACGCACCCGTCTTCAGCGGTCTTGGAGTGGGCAAGGGAGAATCGAGAATGGGGTCTTTCGCTGTCACAAAGCAACGTCGCAAGTCAAGCTGCCGCCGAACTCAACTCGGGCATCGCCGGCTGACGCTCGAATCGCTTGAGGGTCGTCAGCTCTTGGCCGTCGTCTCGCTCACTCCTGTGAAGGACACAACGCTGTTCGAGGACGGGACGACAGGCATCGTTGCCTCGGGCGCCGGCACCAGTCTTTCGATCGGGGTCGATCACTATAACAACACCATCATGCGCGGACTTGCGGCGTTCGATGTCGCCAATAGCATTCCCGCGGGCTCGACCATCAATAGCGTCGCTCTCAGCGTTTGGGAAAACTACAGTTACCCCAGAAACCGCACTCCCAACATCGAACTGCACAGCGTCCTGCAGAACTGGGGCGAGGCCGGATCGGCGCCAGACCCGACGAATTGGATGCCCCCCTACGGTCCCGCGCAGCCGGGAGATGCGACCTGGAACAACACGTTCTATCCGAGCCAAAGCTGGACGAACCCGGGAGGGGATTTTTCGCCCGTCGTGAGCGGGACATCGGCTCTCGGCCCAGCCAATACGGGTGCCTTTACCTGGAATTCAACGCCGCAAATGGTGGCCGATGTTCAGAACTGGCTGAACAATCCCACCTCGAACTACGGCTGGCTGCTCAAGCAAGCAGACGAGACACAGTTGCTTTCGAAGATGATCGACTCTCGCGAGTCGGCGAATGCAGCTCACCGGCCCACCCTCACGATCGATTATACGCCTCCCGCTGCCCCCACGCTGGCGATCGCGGCGAGCGATGCCAGTCAAGCGGAGGGCAACTCAGGCAGCACGGGCTTTACCTTTACGGTCACACGCAGCGGCGACGTCAGCGGCGTCTCGACCGCCAGCTTTGCGGTCACCGGCAGCGGCGTCAACCCGGCCAATGCCGCCGATTTTGCGGGCGGCGTGCTGCCCAGAGGCAGCGTGACGTTCAATGCCACCGAGACCACCAAGGTCGTCACAATCAACGTCAACGGCGATGCGACGGTCGAACAGGACGAAGGCTTTACGGTCACGCTGTCCAGTCCGGTCGG
>CAIYOB010000420.1 GCA_903927685.1 uncultured Planctomycetaceae bacterium | reverse complement strand
CGGCCGGCGCGGTGC
Organism: uncultured Planctomycetaceae bacterium; assembly: GCA_903927685.1. The sequence continues at coordinate 17,262 of CAIYOB010000420.1, read as the reverse complement.
TGAACGCGGCCAACGAAGCGGCGGTGGCCGGGTTCTTGCAGGGCCGAATCCGTTTCACGGACATCGTGCCCGCTTGCCGCGCCGTCCTGGACGTACACAATTACGACCCGAGCCCCTCGCTCCAGCAACTGTGGGGACTGGACGCCTGGGCCAGGAAGGAGATGACAAAGTGGATTGGTGTTTGATTGCCGTGTCCGGCGAGACGTTGGGCATGCTCTGGATGATTCTGTCCGTCGCGGCCGGGCTGGGACTGGTGATTTTCGTCCACGAGTTGGGCCACTTCCTGGCGGCCAAAGCGTGCGGCGTCAAGGTCGAGAAGTTCTATGTCGGCTTTGACATTCCGATCGGACCGCTGCCGGCGGCGCTGCTGAAGTTCCGCCGCGGCGAGACGGAATACGGCATCGGCATTCTGCCGTTGGGCGGGTACGTCAAGATGCTGGGGCAGGACGACAATCCCTCCAACCAAGCCTCGGAAAACGAGCGGATCAAGGTCCGCAAGTCGGAAGTCTCGGCAGCCGACGAGGCGGCGGGCGAGGACGAGTTCGTGTTGGATCCGCGCAGTTATCCGGCCAAGCCGGTCTGGCAGCGGATGATCATCATCTCGGCCGGCGTGATCATGAACTTGATCTTCGCGGTGATCTTTGCCGCGATCGCGTACGGCCAAGGCGTGAGTTATACGCCTTGCCTGCTGGGCGGCAGTTCCCCGGGTGATCCGGCGTTTGTCGCCGATCTGGCGGGAGGTGACAAGATCCTGCAGGTTGGTCGTCAGGGCCAGCCCGACGAGCAGTTGCGGTTCGACAAAGACCTGATGATCGACGTCACGCTGAACGGCGCTGCACGCCCGCTGGATCTCCTGGTGCGGCGCGCCGGGCAGACGGAGCCGCAGTGGCTGTCCATCACTCCAACCGATCGCTTGGCCGATTCCGATCGGCCGGCGACCTTGGGGGTCCGCCCTGCGGTCACCACGAGCATCGTGGAAGTGCTCGAGGACGATGTCAAGGCGGGCCTGAAGACCGGCTACGACGAATTGAAAAGCGGCGACGAAATCGTGGCGGTCGATGGCATCGAGCTGCCGCGTGATCCGCGGACGGGATTTGTTTTCGAACATGACCTCGACCGCTTGCTGGCGTCGCGGATGGCTGCCGACGTCAAGCTCACGATCCGCCGGCCGGCGGCCTCTGGTGCGGGCGGCTCGGCCGCGGCTGCCACCACCCTGCAGGTCACTCTGCCGCCGACGAAAATGCGGATGATCGGGCTGGTGATGGAACCGGGACCCGTGGTGGCGGTGCGGCGCGAGTCGCCGGCCGACAAGGCGGGACTCCGCGAAGGCGACGTGCTCGTCTCGCTGGGCGGGGCGGAGATCGGGGACGCCTTGACGCTGAATCAGCGGCTCCTGGCGCTGGTCGGCCAGGCGGTGGAGTTTGGCGTGCGGCGAAACGGCGCGGAAGTGTCCGTGCGGGCCACTCCCGAGGTGCCGACGGCCTATCAGGACGGCTTCAGCCCGGGCTCGCCGCTGGGTGTCGAGAGCCTGGGGCTGGCGTTTCACTTGACGAACGTCGTAAGCCAAGTCGTCCCCGGCAGTCCGGCGGCGACAGCGGGCCTGCAGCCGGGGGACACCTTGCAGTCGGCCGTATTCACCAAAGATGGCAAGCCGGACGGTGAGCCGGTCGAATTGGCCAAGGGCCTGCCGACCTCGTGGCTGGCTCAATCGGCACGGTGGCTGGGCGGCGTCTGGCGCGCGGTGACGGGCCAACCGGCGCCGGCGAGCGATGTCGGCAAGGACCTGTCGAACTGGTACTTCGTGCACAGCATCCTCCAAGTCGTTCCCGATACGGACTTGCAGCTGACCTACCGTCGCGGCTCCGAGTCGCCCCGCGAGGTCGCGATCAAACCGGTCCCGTCGGACCAGTTCTTCTATCCCGCGCGTCGCGTGCAGACCAAGCCGTTGACACTGGTGCGGACGGCGAATTCTTGGTCGGAAGCGTGGTCGCTGGGCTACGCGGAAACCGAAGTCAGCGTCAAGAAGGTGTTTGCGGTGCTCCAGCGTCTGTTCACGGGCCATATCTCCTATCGCAGTTTGGGCGGTCCGATCATGATCATCCGGGCGGCCGGGTCTGAGGCTTCCGAGGGCTTGGCTCGTTTGCTGGTCTTCCTGACGTTCCTGAGCGCCAATCTGGCGGTGCTGAACTTCCTGCCGATTCCGGCCCTGGACGGCGGTCACATGCTGTTCCTGCTCGCCGAGGGCGTGCGGGGCAAACCGCTGAACGAACGCTTGCAAGTCACGCTGACCCTGATCGGCGTCGGCTGTTTGTTGAGCCTGATGGTGTTGGTGTTCACGCTGGACATCCAGCGGTTCTTCTAGCGTCCCGGGGCGAGGCACGAGTAGGACGGATTGGCAATCCGTCCCGCGTTGGTCCCGACCGCCTCCCGGTTGCCCGTCGCTGCCGGAGGGCCTAAAATGGCCTCCAGGCTCGGATCGGAATTGACTCTTTCTACCCATGCAAAAGGATCTCACCATGTGGCGGCACTTGCGCACGCGTTCGGCGTGGATGTTGTTGGCGGGTTTGGCGATGGGCCTGTTGGTCGGCGTCGGCATGCTGATCGGCACGCTGGCAGCCGTGCGTAGCGCCCCGGCAACGGCCCTGACGCTGCCGGAAACGCTGCTGCACGCTTCCGGTTCGGCCAGCGGCAAGTCGATGGCGATGGCCACGGGAATGATCGACGAAGAAACGGAAGGACTGTTCATCCTGGATTTCCTGACGGGGGATCTGCAGTGCTACGTGATGAGCCCGCGCACGTTCCAGTGGAGCGGCATTTTCAAGTCCAACGTGATTGCCGATTTGGGCGTTCAGCAGGGCAAAGACCCGAACTATGTGCTCGTCACCGGGCAGACGCAATTCCTGCGTGGCACCGGCCAGCAGACGCCGGCGATGTGCGTGGCGTACGTCATGGACGCGAACAGCGGCAACTTTGCGGCTTACAGCCTGGTCTGGAACAAGACGGCCTCCCGCACACCCCAGGTGCAGACCGACGCGCTGCGGTTGCTGCAGTCGGGCAAGGCTCGGAGCGTGGAAATCCGCGAGTGACCCGAACGCCCTTGGTGGGCCAGACTGCGAGTGACCCGATCGTGAACATCTCTGTGAACGGCGAGCTGCGCGAAGTCGCCAGCGGGACAACGCTGGCGCAACTGCTGGAATCGCTCCGGCTGGATCCGCGGACGCTGGCGGTCGAAGTGAATTTGGATGTCGTCCCGCGCGGCCGGCACGCCCAATGCGTGCTGAACGAGGGCGACCGCCTGGAAATTGTGACCCTTGTGGGAGGAGGATAGGAAACGGTATGTCAGACGCGACCACCGCGAACGCCGGTCCGGCGAGCGACGAGATCCGCATTGGTAACCACGTCTTGCGCAGCCGGCTGATCGTCGGTACGGGCAAGTACCAGACGTACGAGATCATGCGCGAGGCCCTCGCTCTGTCCGGCGCCGATTGCGTGACCGTCGCCGTCCGCCGCGAACGGCTGGTCGACAGCAGCGGCCGCAACATCCTGGACTTCATCGACCTCCAGCATGTCACGCTGCTGCCGAACACCGCCGGCTGTTTCACGGCCGACGACGCGATCCGCACCGCCCGCTTGGGACGCGAGATCCTGCTGGGGCTGGAGAACCCCGGCGCCGATTGGGTCAAGCTGGAAGTGCTGGGTGACAGCAAGACCTTGCTGCCCGACCCCGTGGCCACCGTGGAAGCAACGGAGAAACTGGTTGCCGAAGGCTTCCAGGTGCTGGTCTATACGACCGACGATCCGATCACCGCGCGGCGACTGAAGCAGGCCGGGGCGGTGTCCGTCATGCCCGCCGGCAGTCCGATCGGCTCGGGACAGGGGATCCTGAACTTCAGCAACCTGCGGATCTGCTTGGAGTATCTGAAGGACGGCGACCCCGCTTACCCGGTGATCGTCGACGCTGGCGTAGGCACCGCCAGCGATGTCTCGGTCGCCATGGAACTGGGCGCCGACGGCGTGCTGCTGAACACGGCGATCGCCCACGCGCGGGATCCGCTGAACATGGCCCGCGCCATGAAACTGGGCGTCGAAGCCGGCCGCCTGGCCTATCTGTCCGGCCGCATCCCGCGCAAGCTGTACGCCACCGCCAGCAGCCCCCTGGAGGGCGTCATCGGGGCCAAGTAAGGCGGAGTCAGCCCGGCTGGAAGCTGGAGTGGGGTGCCAGGGGTCGAGCCGCGAGGTACGAGTGGCGAGCCCCCAGGTTCGGCTTCTGGGGGCTCGCTGCAGTCGACCCCAGGCACCCCGATTCTGTGCCGTGACAGGGCGAACGCCGCTTACCCGATCGCCGCCAACGCACCGCGGACGTACCCGACGGATTCGGCCAAGCCCGCCAGCGGATCGTTCTCGTCCTTTTCATACTCGAACGAGACGATCCGGGCGTACTTGACCTTGATCAGCGTCCGCAGCAGCCCCGGAATGTCGATCACGCCGCGACCGATCTCCAGGGTTTTGCCTTCGGGAGCCGCCGCGGTCACGTCCTTGATGTGAAAGTCCAATAGCCGGTCGGCGAAGCGTTCCGAATCGGCGACCGGATCGGCCCCGATCCGCAGCGTGTGGCCGACGTCCATGCAGATCCCGATCCGCGGGTCCAGCTTCTCGACCTTCTGGTAGATGCTCTCCGGCGTCGGGTAGATCTTGTCGCCCGGGCCGTGGTTGTGGATCGCCACCTCGATGTCGAACTGCTTGACCTTGTCGTTCACCAGCGGCAGCACCTCCGGCACGGGCGAGGCGACGATCGTCCGCATCCCGGCCGCCTTGGCGTAATCAAAGGCCTGATTCACGTCCTTGTCGGTCTTCAGCGTGACCACACCGCAGCCGTACAGATCGAGTCCCGCTGCCTTGACCTTGGCCGCGGCCTGGGCAATCTGATCCGGTGTCGCGTCCAGGGGCAGATGAAAGCTCTTCAAGCAAATATGGGTCAACCCCACGCGCTGGGTCATGGCCAGCGTCTGGTCCAAGTCGAACTTGCGAAGCGTGTACGAAGCCAGTCCCAGGGGGAAGGGCGGCTTCTTTTCGCCCTGCGGCAGCGTTTCGGCCGCACGCCCCGGTTGGCCTTCGGCCGCGCTGACAGCCAGGGCCGCCCCAACGGCCCCGGCCACCTTGAAGAAATCGCGTCGAGATTGCCTGGCATGTGAATTCATCGCGGACTTTCCTTTCTGATACGAGGTTGTCGGACAACGGTTTGCGAGACGGTCCAATTCTAGCAAGGATCGCGTTCGGCGAGCACCACCAAGCCACGTGTTCGTGGCGACGTTGCCAGGCCCCTGCGCCGCGCCCGGCTCTGCACACTGCTCTGCCCCCGCCCTTGTCTCGCCCGTTCCCCCGGCTATACTCGTTTCCGTTTCACCGCCTCGGACGCGTGACGGGCATTGGCTGCCCGCCCGCAAGCCCAGGAGTGCAACCGGTGAGCCGACGCCGCAAACCACTGCCACCGCGACCGCCGGAACAACGACCGGTTGGGAAGCTGTCCGCACGCGTGCTGCGCCTGGCGGCTGTCGGCAGCGTGACCGTGCTGGTTGCCGTGCTGGCCGCGTGGTGGCTCGCTACTCGCCCAAGCGCGCTTCGCTTGGACCGGATTCTCGCTGCCTACCGCGACCACGGCCAATACGACGGCGTCTCGGTTCTGTCTCCGGCCGAGGGGGCCGTGTTCCCGCCGGAGATTTGCGCCCCGGTCTTCCGCTGGGAAACGCCGCGCCGCGAATGTACCGGATGGCTCGTCTCCGTCGAACCGCAGGACGGCGGGCCGCGCCGGAATTTTTTCAGCGACACGCCCCAGTGGACTCCGCCGCCGGACGCTTGGGAAGAAGTCAAACGCCGCAGCACCCAGCGGCCGGCCAAGGCGACGATCCTGGGCTTCCACCGCGATCGGCCGGAGGAGATCCTCGCGGCCGCCAGCCTGTCGTTCCAAACATCCCACGACGCCGTCGGGGCGCCGCTCTTCTACCGCGAAGTGGATCTGCCGTTCCTCACAGCGGTCCGGGATCCGGCGCGGCATATTCGCTGGCGGTTCGGGACGATCGATTCCCCGCAGCAGCCGCCGGTGGTTCTGGAAAACATGCCCGTCTGCGCCAATTGCCATTCGTTCTCGCAGGATGGCGGCACTCTGGGGATGGACGTGGACTATGCCAGCGACAAGGGCTCGTACATCGTGCGGCCTGTCGAGCGGGAGATGACGTTGGACCGGGCCCGGGTGATCACGTGGAGCGAGTACCAGCGGGAGGACAAGCAGCCGACGTTCGGCATGCTGTCCCAGGTCTCGCCGGACGGCCACTACGTGGTCAGCACGGTCAAAGACCGCTCCGTGTTTCTCCCGTTGCCGGATCTCACGTTCAGCCAGCTGTTCTTTCCGGTGCAAGGGATCCTAGCCGTTTACGAACGAGCAACCAACAAGTTCTTTGCCCTGCCCGGGGCCGATGACCCGCAGTATGTGCAGAGCAACGCCACGTGGAGTCCCGACGGCAAGTACGTCGTGTTTGCGCGGGCCAAGTCGCTGCCGCTGAAAAACCTGGCAGACCAGAGAAAGGTGCTGTTGGCCAAGGAAGATGTCCCCGAGTTCCTTCAGGCCGGCGGCCAGTTCCAATATGACCTGTATCGGCTGCCGTTTAACGAGGGCCGGGGAGGCCAGGCCGAGCCGCTGGCCGGAGCGTCGCACAACGGCCGCAGCAACTACTTCGCCAGGTATTCGCCGGACGGGAAGTGGATTGTGTTCTGCCAGGCCAAGAGCTTCATGCTGCTGCAGCCGGACAGCCAGCTGTACATCCTGCCGGCCGCCGGCGGCGAGGCTCGGCTCCTGCAGGGCAACACGCCCCGCATGAATTCCTGGCACAGCTGGTCGCCTAACAGCCGCTGGCTGGTCTTCTCCTCCAAAGCCCAGTCGCCGTACACGCAGTTGTTCCTGACGCACATCGACCAGGCGGGCAACAGCAGTCCGCCGGTCGCTCTTGAACACTTCACGGCCCGCGACAAAGCCGGCAACATTCCCGAGTTCGTCAACGCCCGTCCCAACGCGATTGTCAGCATCCACGAACGATTCCTGAACGAACAGTCGTACGTCGATGCGGGCGAGCATCACCTGTTCTATGACGATTACGACTTGGCCATCGGTGCTTTCCAGAAGGCCCTGGAGCTTAATCCCCGGCAGCCGGCGGCCTACGAAGGCTGGGGGATCGCTTTGCTGCGGCAGGGCAAATTCGCCGCGGCCCGCGATCAGTTGCAGCGGGCCGTGGAGCTGCAGCCGGACCGCAAGCGATCGCACTCTCAGCTGGCCCAGGCTTACGCCATGCTCGGCGACACGGACCAGGCGATCCGGCAGCACCGCGAGGCGTTGCGGCTGGATCCGCTGGATGCCGACGAGCACGCATCCCTGGGCTCGCTGCTAGTCGATGCCGGCAAATTCCCCGAGGGCCAACCGCATCTGGCCGAAGCGGCCCGGTTGGCCCCGGACAGCCCGCTGCCGCAGGTTGTCCTGGGTGTCGCGCTGCTGCGCGAAGGCTTGGCGGATCAAGCCCAGGCCGCGTTCCGGCAGGCCCTGGCGATCGACCCCGACTGCGTGCCCGCCTTGCTGCAATTGGCGTCCTTGCGGGCGACGAGCCAGCAACCGTCGCTGCGGGACCGGTCCGAGGCGCTCCAACTGGCGGACAAGGCTTGTACGTTGACGGGCCGCCAGGATCCCGGCGTTCTGCTGGTCCTGGCCGTCGTCTATCACGAGGCCGGACAAACGGCTGACGCGATCCGGACGGCCGAGCAGGCCTGGACCCTGGCCCAAGCCAGCGGAAACCGGCCCGTGGCGGACACCATCCGCCAACGGCTCGCCCAGTGGCGGGACCGCTGAACCTGCGGGGCGGCCGGTGCTGCTCGCCGCGCAGCCGGTGTGGCACGGCTTGCTCGCACAACGCCAACCAACGTTGACCTTGGGATGGAGCGTTACCGGTGTGCGAGTCAGCCGTGCAGGATGCGCAGGTCGCCCGCCAACGAAGCCCTGCGGGCGAGGACTTCGTCACGCTGTTTCGAACGAGTCGCCCCGGCAAGTGCGGACTCTGGCCGCTCGGCCTGCGCGACCCGCGGCCACTTGGGCGTTTCCGTTCAATGTGCCGGCTCGCCAGCCTTTGAGGGGGCACTGGCAGCCGGTTTACGGGCCGCGAGTGCGGAGCCAGTGAGCGTGCGCGGCATTAGCGAGAAATCATTGGAGATGAATGTACAAAGAACCTGTTGGCTGTGCATGCAGCCCGATGGCGAAATTTCCCACTATTTTGTGTAGTGATGTTAACAAACAATCTGCCGCGGCCGGGAACTTTCCAGGAACTTGGTGACGAAAATAGTCATCCACAGTCCTGTTGTAGTGTTGACATGCACTTGGTGTTTTGGATCGAGACTGCAACAATAGACATCAATCGATGGTTTGGAGACCATCTCAGGCCAGGCACTTCTCGAGGGCAGGGGTTGGGTGATGTTCGATATCTTGCGGTTGTCGGATTTGAACGTTTCGCAGCGGAGGCCACGTCAAGATCGTGCGTCATTGTCCAGGCGAGGCCGGCGCGAGGCGTTTCGCAGGGCCGTGGCCTTTGAGTCGCTGGAGCGGCGGGACCTGTTGGCCGGCCAGCCGGATCTTGGCCTGGATGGGTATCTTGGCGCCGGTGCCTCACAGCCGCTGGTCGCTGGAGAGGGGGAAGGCGAGCCGGTTTACGTTCAGTATTCGCTAAGCCTGTTGGACGCCGCCGGCAAAGCGCTTCCAAAGGATGCCAACGGCCGTCCCACGGTCGCCGTGGGGCAGACTTTTCGGCTGTACGGCTTGGCCAAGGACTTACGTTCGAGCGCCAAAGGCGTGTTTGCCGCGTACCTGGACGTGTTCTACACGAATGAGCAGCTGATCGATGTTCGCTACGGCGAGACCCAGCGGCTGGAGTTCCTCTGGGGTCAGTCGTCGCAAGTTATTTCCGGCAATTTCACACTGACTTACGACGGCCGGGAAACGGCGAGCATTCCTTACGGCTGGGGAGGGGATTGCGAGGATTACACCGGGGACGGCGACTGCTTTGCCGTCAAGATCCAGTCGGCACTCGAGCAGTTGCCCAATGTCGGTCCCGGCAATGTCCTGGTGACGGTGGAACCGACGGATCCCAACGAGCCGGCGACAGGGGATGTGTTTCGGATCCAGTTCGTCAAGGCGTTGGGCGAGCGCGACGTGCCCACGATCGGGGTCAACGCCACGGGACTGGTGAATTGCGCCGGCGCGGCGGCCACGGAACTGTATCCCGCGGATCCGACCAACTCAAACACGTTCCGCACCGCGTTTACGGGCATCGCCCCGTACGTTAACGGCGTGCGGGGCTGGGATCGGGCCCCGGAGGCGGGTGAGCCGGCCGGCGGCAAGTCTTTCGCGGCTGCGGGAAGTTTCACCGGCGAGTTCACGGCCACCAATCCTGCGGCAACCAAGCCGTTTTTCTATGTCCAGTTGAAGGCGTTGGGGCCGGGGCTGGTGGAATTCTCCGGTAATCCGTCGAACACGGACGAGGATCTGTACAAGGAGACGGATACGCTCGTATACCCGTTGGACGGCAACGACCAGAACCTTGTCATCGAGCCGGTGAACCAGGGATTCACGCAGACCGTGGCCAGTCCCTTGGTGCTCTCGATTCTGCCCCGCAACGTCTTCACCGTCAATTCGACGGCGGACACGGCGGATGCCAATCCGGGTGACGGGATCTGTGCGGACGCCAGCGGAACCTGCACCCTGCGGGCGGCCATTCAGGAGGCGAACGCGCTGCCGAACCTCGCCGGCGGCCCGGACGTGATCGAGTTCAAGATTCCCGGGCCCGGTCCGTACACGATTCAACCGACCAGTGCGTTGCCGACGATCACCGGTCCGGTGGTGATCGATGCCACGACGCAAGCGGGCTACGTGGGGACGCCGGTGGTGGAGTTGAACGGCAGCTTGGCGGGAGCCACGTCGTCGGGCCTGGTGATTACCGCGGGCAGCAGCACGATTCAGGGCTTGGTGATCAATCGATTCGGCCGGGATGGTCTACAAGTCACGTCCGGCGGTGGGAATCAAGTATCGAAGAACTTTATCGGAGTGGGTACGAGCGGCACGGCGGCGTTGCCCAACGGCCGTTTCGGGATTTACGTGGCTGCCGCCAACAACCAGATCGGCGGCAGCGGAGATGCAGGCAATTTGATTTCCGGCAATGCGGGCAGCGGGGTGTATATTGCGGGTTCGGGAAGCACGGGGAACGTGGTGTCGGGCAACCGGATCGGGACGGACCTGACAGGCACGCTAGTCGTTGCCAACGGGGGCTACGGGATCGACCTTCGAGCGTCTGGGGCCACCATTGGCGGGTCCGGTGTTGGGTCCGGCAACATTATTTCCGGGAACAAGGCTGGCGGCGTGCAGTTGGTGGGAGCGGATGCACACGACAACGTGCTGCAAGGGAACCGCATCGGCACCAATGCGATTGGGACGGCGGCGGTGCTCAACCGCGGGCCAGGAGTGACCTTGTCGGGGGCGGCAAACAACACGCTTGGCAGCGTCGACGCCGGCAACTTGATTTCGGGCAACGGGACGCACGGCGTGTATATCACTGGCAGCGGTGCGACGGGCAACGTGCTGGTCGGCAACCGGATCGGGACAAACTTGGCGGGCACGGGGATAATTCCCAACGCCAGCCAAGGGGTGTACATCACGTCGCCCAATAACCGTATTGGCGGCACCGGGGAGGACGAAGGGAATCTGATCTCCGGAAACTTGTCCAGCGGCGTGTACTTGAACACGGCGGCCGCGACGGGCAACCAAGTACTGAACAACCTGATCGGGACGGACGCGACCGGGGCGTCCGTTCTCGGCAACGCTCGCTACGGGATCGATATTCGCGGCCCGGCGAACACGATCGGCGGGGTGGGAGTCAATGACGGCAATGTGATCTCCGGCAACGGTGTCGACGGGGTGTTTGTGTACACGTCGACGGCCACGGGCAATGTGCTCCAGGGGAACGCCATCGGCACGGACGTTAGCGGTACGCTGGACCTGGGTAACCGCTTCCGTGGCGTGGTGATCTACGCGCCCAACACTACGGTGGGCGGCGTCGGCACGGGCGGCAACCTGATCTCCGGCAACGACATGCACGGGATTTTCATCGCCGACCCATTGGCCACGGGCAACATGGTGACCGGCAACCTGATCGGCACCGAAATCAGCGGGCAAAGCGCGCTGGGCAACGGGAGTTTTGGGATCTATGTGGCGGCGCCGAATAACACCATTGGCGGCACCGCCACGGGGGCCGGGAACGTAATCTCGGGAAACAACGTTGGTGGCGTGTACTTGGTCAGTTCCGGCGGCTCCGGCAATGTGGTTCAGGGGAATCGGATTGGCCTGGATGTGACGGGTACCGCAGTGCTGGGGAACAGGACGTTCGGGATCGACGTCCGGAGTCCTGGAAATACGATCGGCGGTCTAGTGGCTGGGGCGGGAAACGTGATCTCGGGCAATGTGGGCGGCGGGGTGCAATTGACGAGCACGAACGCGCACGGGAACCTGCTTCAGGGCAACTTGATCGGCACGGACATCAGCGGGTTGTTGGATCGTGGTAATCAGGGTCCGGGAGTATCGATCGCTACGGCGTCGCAGAACACGGTGGGAGGCACCGTCTCGGCGGCTCGGAATGTGATCTCGGGGAACGATCATTACGGGGTGCAGATCGCAGGGAGCAGCACGACCCAGAACCTGGTGGTAGGCAATTACATTGGCACGGATCAGACGGGGACAGCGAAGCTGGGCAATACGCTGTACGGCGTCTATGTCTCGGCCGCCAACAATCGCCTTGGGGGCAGCGCGACGGGAGAGGGAAACCTGATCTCGGGCAATGGGCAAGGCGGGGTGTACGTGGCGGGTACGGGGAACCAGATTCAAGGCAACCGGATCGGGACGAATGCGGCGGGTACGGCGTCGTTGGGCAATAGCTCCTACGGGATCGATCTGCGGTCGCCGCAGACCACGGTGGGTGGCACGGCGGCAGGGGCAGGCAACTTGATCTCGGGCAACGGTTCGGTGGGTGTGCAAGTGTTCGGGGCGTCCGCGACGGCGAATGTGATTCAGGGAAACCGCATCGGCACGGACGTTACGGGCACCGTCGACCTGGGGAACACGGGGGCCGGCGTGTTACTAGCCGGGGGAGCCTCGAGCAACCTCGTGGGAGGCACAACGGCGGCTGCCGGGAACGTGATCATGGGGAACAACAACCGCGGGATTACCCTCTCTGGGGCGAGCACGTTGCGGAACGCGATACGCCAGAATTCCATCTTCCAGAACACGAGCCTGGGAGTGGACCTGAACGGAGACGGCCTGACGGCCAACGATACGGACGATCCGGACGCGGGGCCCAACAATCTCCAGAACTTTCCGGTGATCACGGCGGCCGTGCTGAACGCCGGGACGTTGACGGTGAGCTACAGCGTGCCGTCGACGACCGCCAACTCGACCTACCCGCTGGCCATCGAGTTCTTCCTGGCGGATGCGGACAATCAGGAGGGGCAGACGTATCTCGGGGGCGAATCGTACGCGGCACCGGGCGCGGATTCGGTGGGATTGAGCGTCAGCGGAGTCACGGCTGGCAAACGCATCGTGGCGACGGCGACGGACGCCAATGGGAACACCAGTGAGTTCTCGGCCAGTTCCGTGATCACGTCCGCGCTGCAGGCAGCAGCGTTGGCCGGCGGCGCCGGCATTCCTACGGCGGCCTTGGACGCTGCTGCGTTGGACAGGGTCGTCGGTCAGGCAATCGGGGTGTGGGCCGCGTCCGGGCTGGACGCCGACCACGTGGCCGCGCTGAACTCGGTGTCGTTCGAGATCGCCGACTTGCCCGACCGCTACCTGGGCTGGGCGACGCCGGACCGGATCGTGGTGGACATCGACGCCGCCGGCCACGGCTGGTACGTGGACGGCGATTCGAGTTCCGGCACGCCGCTCTCCGCTCTCGACTCGCGACGCTCCATGGACCTGCTGACGGTCGTGCTGCACGAGATGGGCCATGTGCTCGGCATAGGCGACCTGGACGGCGAGGACGTGTTGATGGGGGATGCACTAATGCCAGATGTAAGCCATCTACCAACAACGGCGGATGTGGATCGCGTGTTTGCGACGAGTGAATGGCTGGAGGGAGAACAGTTGCGTTGGCCGGACTAGGGTAGGGGCGTTCGCGACGGAGATGTTAGGAAGGACCCGCGTGACGCAGCGGACTGCCGCCGATCTGGCTACGCGGCCTGTCGGCCGGCGATCAAAGTCGGCGGACGAGATGTCCCCCCGACGCGGCTGGCGAGACGATGGATTGTGTCGGCCACGCGGCAGAGGTCGGCCGTGGTGAGACTGGACCCGCTGGGCAGGCATAATCCTCGTTCAAACAGCGATTCCGCTACGCGGCCACCTGCAACGCGGCAGGACGCAAAGACCGGCTGGAGATGGAGCGGTTTCCAGACGGGGCGAGACTCGATATTGGCTCGTTCCAACTCCAACCGGATCTCCTCGCGCGTCGCTCCAAATTGACTCGGGTCGACCGTGACGCAGGTCAGCCAGCGGGTAGACCGGCAGGTCTCCGGTTCGGGCATAAACGCAATACCTGGCAGCGATCCTAGTTCCGCCTGGTAGCTGTCGAAATTCGCGCGGCGCTGGCGAACGCGGTCGTCCAGTACGCTCAGTTGTCCGCGGGCCACGGCGGCCAACAGGTTGCTCATGCGGTAATTGAAGCCGATCTGGGAGTGTTGGTAATGCGGAGCCGGATCGCGGGCCTGCGTGGCCAAGTATCGAGCTTTCCGGCAAAGATCCGGCGAGTCAGAGACCAGCATCCCACCACCGCTGGCCGTGATAATCTTGTTGCCGTTGAACGAGAAACAGCCAATCTTGCCGAACGTTCCGGCCGACTGCCCCCGGTACTGGGCGCCCAAAGCCTCGGCGGCATCTTCGATCACCGGAACGCCGTAGCGGCCACAAATCTCCAGGATGGGCCCATAATCGGCGCATTGGCCATACAAATCTACGGGCAGGACGGCCTTGGGCAAGCGACCGCGCCGGGCACAAACGCGCAACTCACGTTCCAGCAGGTTCGGGTCCAGATTCCAGGATCCGGGTTCGCTGTCGATAAACACCGGTTGGGCGCCCAGATAAGTGACCGCATTGGCGGTGGCGGCGAAGGTCAGGGTCGAGGTCAACACCTCGTCGCCGGGTCCGACGTCCAACATGAGGAGGGCTAGGTGCAGGGCCGCCGTGCCGGAGGACAAGGCGACCGCTTCCGCACTGCCCAACTTCGCCGCAAACTCGTGTTCCAGGGCATCCACCTGCGGGCCCAACGGCGCGATCCAGTTCGAGTCGAACGCGTCCAGCAGCAATTCCCGTTCTCGGCCCGACATATGCGGCGGAGACAGGTAGATCCGCGGCGGAGGCATCCCGCCGGCCGGAGTGACCGCCGGGGCGTTCGGATGGTCTGCCGCGAGGGAGCGGGTCGGCTTGGCCGGAACGCCGGTGGCGACCACGGTTGGGGGCAGATGACGTGTGACGGCCGCGCCGGCGCCGACCGTCGACCAGGCGCCGACGCTCACGCCGGGAATGGCAACGGCTCCCGTTCCGAACAGCACCCCCTCGTCCAACTGGCAGCCGCCGGCCAGACGAGCGCCGGGGGCCACGTGCACATAGGCTCCCAAGCGGCAGTCGTGGTCGATCGAGGCGGAGGTATTGACGATGGCGTGCGCGCCCAACTGCACATCGACTTGAACGATCGCCCCGGGCAGCACGACGGTTCCAGAGCCCAGTCGTACGGAGGGATGCACCCAAGCCGACGGATCGACGACGACGAGCCAGTCCAGCTCTAGGCCTTCCGCCACGGTCCGACGCGAGCGGTTGTCGCCGATAGCGATCACCGCCGGGAGACAGGGTGACTGTTCGGCCTGGGCGACCGGTCCGATGATCGGAAAGCCCAGCAAGGACTGTCCCCAACGTGACGGATCATCATCGAAAATGCCAGCGATCTGGTAGCCGAGCCTCTGGAGGCTGCCGATGACAACTTTGGCATGGCCGCCGCAACCCAGGATGTAGACTTGTCGAGCGTCGTTCATGCGGCCTCCCGGTGCGTCGTCGGCGAGCCCTGAAACTCCGGCATCGTGGCGTGCCCGGCAGCGCTGATCCCCTCGCGGCGAACGGCTTTCCACGCGGTCACGGCCAGAATGTAGATGTCCAGCGACAGTGTCCGATGTTCCACATACCACACGTCCAATTCGAATCGTTCTTCCCAGGTCAGCGTGTTGCGGCCGTTGACCTGAGCCCAGCCGGTGATTCCCGGCGGGATCTTCAACCGGCGTGCCTGCCGCGGCGTGTAACGCTCAACATACTGCAACAGCAGCGGTCGCGGCCCCACGAGGCTCATTTGACCACGCAATACATTCCACAGTTGCGGGAGTTCATCCAAGCTGGTCGCACGCAGCAGACGACCGCACCGAGTCAGTCGATCCGCGTCCGGCCGCAGCCTGCCTTGCCTGTCCCGGGCCTCGGTCATGGTACGGAATTTGAGAAGTGTGAATGGCACGCCATGCTGCCCAGGACGGCGTTGACGAAACAGAATCGGGGTGCCGAGGCTGAAGCGTACCAGCAGGGCCACCGCTGCCAGCAATGGGGCCAACACGACAAGAGCGGCTCCGGCTAGAGCCAGATCGAGGACGCGCTTGGCCGCCAGTCCGGCGGTTGCAGGGTCTGGCTGAACGTTCGTCGTCACGGCGGCAGTCTGGGAGTCGGTCATCGCGAGTTCACTTGTGTCATCATGGAGGAAAACCATCGGATGCTGACACGGCCCAGTGCGCGCGACCCCAAAATGTGATGGACGAGCCTAGGCCGCACAACGGCGAGCATTCGTTTGCCGGGGCGCGGCAATGCTGTCGAGGAAAGACTCCAGTTTCTCACTTAGCGAAGCCAGGTTGTGGTGAGCCAGCACATGCCTCCGGCCGTTGCATCCCAATCGCCATCGTTGCTCGGCGGACAAACCGCAAATCTGTGCGATCGCTGCAGCCAACTCGACAGGTTGCCCGGCGGGGACGGAGATCCCGGCCTCGGCCTCACGCACGGGGTCGTTCCAACTGGTACAGGAGAAGACCACGGGCCGTGCCGCCGCGAGGTAGTCGAAGATCTTGTTTGCGCTAACGCCGTACTTGGCGACCACCGGCATGTAGCGATGACAGTACACGAAGGCATCGGAGGCTTGGCAGACTGCCGCCACTTGGGCCTTGGGAACCGGGGCCAAGAATTCGAGGTTGTGCAGCCCCAACCGAGCGGCCTGCTGTTCCAGACGAGGTCTTTCGGTGCCATCGCCAATTAGCCGGATCCGCGGGGCGAGTGGGCCCCGATGCTGCAGCATGGCTGCTGCCTCGACCAGGGTCGCCAGATCATTGACTGGCCCCTGTGAGCCAAGATATGTAATCGTGGGGGTATCTGTCTGCGGCGACGGACGAGCCTCCGCGTGCAGTTCCGGATCGATCCCGTTAGGCAGATACAGAAAACGGTCCGCCGGCACGCCGTTTTGGATGGCATAGCGTTGCATGCCGGGGCAGACACCGACTACACCGTCGGCGTGTCGGAATGCTCGAAGTTCCAGTTGGCGAAAGTGCCAATAGACGGGGTTCCACCGCGGCAGGACGCCGACATCGGCCAGGGATTCCGGCCAGACATCCCGGATTTCGTACACAAACGGGACTTGCAGGCGGTGGGCCAGCTGCAACGCGGCGTCCACGGCATACGGATGGACGCAGGATCCGACAATCACATCGGGCAGAGGGAGTTCGTCGGTCGAGCGGCCGACGTTCGTGCGATAGCTGCGCATACTCAGCAGGCGTTCGATGGCGTTGTGATACGGACGGACGCGAACGAACCGCCAGGTGACGCCCTCGATGACTTCATGTGTATACGGATTTGCCGAGTCGCCCCGTGCAGGACCAGCCAGGGCCTTGCCACCGGCATGTGGCACGTCCGCGGCGAAGATCGTGATCTCGTGCCCTCGCCGCTGCAGGTACTTGGCCAACACCGCGTGCCGAGTTCCGCCGGAACCCCGCCCTGGGATAGCATGATGATTCAGAAACCAAAGACGCATCATTTCCTTCCTTGGCGCCGATCGCACTAGTACCCCGTCCAATCTAAGTGTTGGGGTCGCGATGGGTGAGCGGCACGGCGCTAGCCGCCGGTTT
>CAIYOB010000419.1 GCA_903927685.1 uncultured Planctomycetaceae bacterium | reverse complement strand
GATGCGGCACGCGTGGCACGTGGATGTCGTGGGTGGCCAGGTACAGGAAAAACGGCCGGTCGCGATGCCGCTCGATGAACGCGACGCCCTTGGCGGCGAGCACGTCGGCGATCTCGTCGTCCTTCCACAACGCCGCTTGGCCGCCCGTCTGCGCGCCGATCCGCGGGATGCCGTTGACGAACGACCGCGGTTCGCCGCGCTGCACCGTATAGTCCAACTGGATCGGATCGGCCGGATCCAGGTTGACCACACGGCGGTTTTCCACCCACACGCACGGGGTGCGGTCGCCGGTGGCCGGAAGGAGCCAGGCGTAGTCGAAGCCGATGTCCAGCGGGCCGGGACGAATCTCCGTGTTGTAATCGGTCGGTGTGGTGCCCAATCCCAGGTGCCACTTGCCGACGACACCCGTCGCGTAACCCGCCTGCTGCAGCAGGGCCGCCACCGTCTTGCGCCCGGGTTCGACGATCAAACCGGCTATGCCGGGCAGGATCCCGGTGCCTGGCCTGCGCCACGCGTACTCGCCGGTCATGAATGCGTACCGCGTGGGCGTGCAGACCGCCGAGGGGGAATGGGCGTCCGTAAACCGCAGCCCCTCTTTCGCGAGTCGATCGCAGTGGGGTGTCTGGTGCCGCGTGGCGCCGTAGCAGCCCAAGTCGCCGTAGCCGAGGTCATCGGCGAGCAGGAAGATGATGTTCGGCCTGGCCGCCGCGGCAGGATCCCGGGCGGGCGTATCGGCGGCGTCCAGGACGGCCGCCCGCACAAACAGCAGGCTGGCGAGGATGACGGGCGTGAGGTAGCGGTTCATGGAAGTGCATGCCTTTCTGATCGCGTGGGAAGGGCCGAGTCGGCGCCCGGCCGGAATCACTTTGCAGGCTCTCGCCGATAGGCAACCCAAATGGCCGCGGGACGATCTTTGAGCGTCACGCCCTTGTCGAGCAGGTCGCGGCCGCTCGCCGACGCGGGCAACCCCAGGTCGTCGGCGGGACCGATCGTCTGTGCCATCGGAAACAGCAGCTTGCCTTCGCCCGGAGCGAGCGTGGGCTCGAGACGGCTGGAGTAGGCTGTCAGCTGGTACGCAGCGCCGGGCACGAGGTTCCGCAGTTTGAGCTCCACGGCCGCCCCCGTCGCCGGCCCGGTCTGGACTCGATACAGGACGCCTCGGCCCTGTGCAGGAAAATCGAACTGCCACGCATGGCCACTGGCGCCCTCCAGGACGTGGAGTTCGCAAGGCCGCGACTCGGTCCCCTGGAGGACGCTGCGGTAGGCCGGTTCCAGGCCGGCATACGCCGCCATGACCTCGACAAATGGCTCCGGCGGAGCCTCGTCCGCGCTCGCGACGACCAGGTTGTCCGCCCACGTGTTCTTGGCCAGGTCCTCCGGGCGGTTGAGGATGATGGTCATGGACGGATTTCGGTACACGACATTGTGGTCGAACACCACGCCGGCACAGGCGCTGTCGAGATAGAGGCCGGCGCTGGCGTGGTGGTCGCTGGTGTCATGGATCAGATTCGCGCGGACCCGATTCGCCCCTCCGGCATGAGCGAAGCAGACGTACAATCCGGCGCCATCCTGCGTGACCTGCATCGCGTGGTGGATGTGGTTCCGTTCGACCGTATTGCCCTCCGCGAACCGCCATTGCGGATCCTGGTCGCCGGCCAGGCACACGCCAAAATAGGCCGTGTCATGAATCAGGTTGTGGGCGATGGTCGAGTGCTTCATCCGGTATGCGGCGATGCCGGTGGCGCCGTGATAATCCGCGCCGCAGTGATGGATATAGTTGTTGAGCACGCGGAACCGTTCGTATTCGCCCGGTTCCGGCGACGGCGCGGCCTTCAGGTAACCTGCGGCGACATTGCACTGGCCCAGGCCGATGCCGCCGGCCCCGGTCTGCTGAATGTGGTTGCCCTCGACGGCAATCTCAGCTGTGCCCTCGCGCAGCACCAGGCCCATGCCGCCGACCCGGCCGACACCGCCGTCGCGGAAGCTACACGTCCGGGCCTGAGCCACTTCGACCGCCGCCTCGATGAACCGGTGCCCGGGATCGCTTCCTTCGCGGAGCACCGGGACATTGCAGGCGAACAGGCCCATGTAGCCATGCTCCGGCAGCGGCCAGTCCACGTGCTCGACTTGCATGCCGCGGAAGTGCAGATTCCGCACCGGACGCTGCCGCGTGCCGACGATCGCCAGCAACGTGTGCTGCAACACGGGCGCCACGACCTCGTCCCGGGATAGGTCCTCGTCGGGGAGCGGCCAGTAGGACAGTGTCCCGGTGCTCCGGTCCAGGTACCATTCGCCGGGACGGTCCAGGAACTCGCGGGCATTTTCCAGGTAACAGCGACCATCGGGCACGCCGTTGTACCAGTCGAAGCCAAAGCACCGGGGCGCCCAGCGATGCGGCGGACGGAGGGTGACGGTTTGGGCGGCGGCGTCGATCGCCTGCAGTGCCTTGCGGCCGCCGTCGTTGTTGCGAATATAGGCCAGCTCGATGTCCGCCGGATGGCGCCAGGCAGCGATCCCACCCTCCAAGCTGATCCGGATGACGACAGGATCCTGGGGTCGGTCCTGCTGGATGGGTTGCACGGGGCGCCCCTCACACCAACCCTCGTTGGGCGTTCTCGCCCGAATGGCACGCCGGCCGCCAATAAACAGTTGCCGGAAGTACCACTGACCCGACTTGACTTCAGGCAACTCGGCCGTCCAGATTTCGCCAGGGCCCTTCGTCCATCCGGAGATCTTCCGCCCGCCGCTGAGCACCACTCGCTCGCCGGGCGCGGCGGCGTAGGTGATCGAGTAACGCTCGGTTCCAGAGTCCTCGGGCCCGAATGCCAGCGTTTCCGTCTGCGGGTAGGTTCCGCCGCGGACCAGGACGAGCAGATCCCGGGTCAATCCCGCGGCCACCTGGTCGCGGACAGCCTGGCGCGCCCGGGCCAAGCTGGCGAAGGGCGCCGCAGCCGTGCCGGCGTTGGAGTCGTTCCCAGCGGCGGCAACGTAGAAATCGGCCTCTGCCGAAAGGGCCGGCTGCGCCGCAACGACCAGCAGCAGGCTCCCAACCGTCCGCCAAGCAAGCCCTTGTCTCGCCGGGACGACCGCGGCTTTCCCAGATCGAGCCCCGGGTCTCAGCGCGACCGAAGTCGAATGCGTTGCCATCGTGAGTCTCTCCCTTGGGGATTGGGTTGTCTCGATGGCCTCAGGCAGCCGAAGCCGATGTTCATCAAGACTCTCCCACCATACGCCAGACGGTTCTCGGGAGCAACCGCACGGACAGGTTCAGCACGGCGCGGGAACGGGGAAGAG
>CAIYOB010000418.1 GCA_903927685.1 uncultured Planctomycetaceae bacterium | reverse complement strand
GGGATCGAAGCCCGAGGGGTTATGGCAACAGGCGTGCAGACAGACGGCTTCCCCGGCCGGAATCTGCCGGAGGCTGGCGAGCAGGCCCGGCAAGTCCAGACAGTTGCCAACGGCATCGAAATACGTGTAGTTTTCCACCTGCAGGCCGGCGGCCGAAAAGACCGCGCGATGGTTTTCCCACGTCGGCTGACTGACCCAGATCCGGTTCACGTTCAGTTTCTGCTTGAGAAAGTCGCCGGCCACGCGCAGCCCGCCGGTGCCGCCCGGCGTCTGCAATGTGACCGCCCGGCCGTCCGTCGTCCACGGGTGGTCGCGGCCGAAAAGCATCTGCCGGACCAGCAGGCCATATTCCGGCGGCCCGTCGATCGGCAAGTAGCTCTTGCTCTTTTCGGTAGCCGCCAAGTGCCGTTCGGCTTCCTTGACGCTGGGCAGGATCGGCGTGTCGCCGTGCTCGTCCTTGTAGATCCCCACGCTCAGGTTGATCTTGTGGGGATGGGGATCCTTCTTGAACGCTTCGGTCAGCCCCAGGATCGGATCCGGCGGGGCCAGTTGGAGAGTTTCGAACATCGTTTTCCCTTTGGTAGCTGTCGTCCGTTACGAACCCACGCGGGTCGCGATTCGAAGCCGTGGGCAGGCATCCGTTTTAGGACAAGATCGCGGGGCTGTCCATCGGGCTTACGAGCCGGCTGAGGACCCGGCGGCCGCTTTGAGCAGCTTCAAGAACTCCCGCAGCAGCGGCGTATTGTCGTGCCACGTCCGGGCGGTCACGATTGTCCCGCTGACCACGAACGGCTGGTCCACATAGATGGCTCCGCCCTGCCGGGCGTCCGCAGCACACTTGGCGACCGTGGTGACGGTCTTGCCGCGGATGAGATCGGCGGCGGTCAGGATTTCGATCCCGTGGCACACACAGGCGATCGGCTTGCCGGCCTGATAGATTGCCTGCGTGACGCGAACCAGATCCTGATCGTACCGCAGGTACTCGGGAGCGCGGCCGCCGGAGATGAACATCCCGGCATAGTCCTCTGGCCGGACGTCGCGAAACGCGACGGTCGCGCGGATGTGATAGCCCGGCCGCTCCTGAGTGATATCCCAGGGCACGTCGGCATTGGGCGGAATCTCGTGCAGGACCGAGTGATACAACCTCGCCTCCGGCCCCGCTACGACCACCTCGAAACCGTCTTCGGGCAGGCGAAAATAGGGGTAGAACGTGTCCAGGGCTTCCGTGGCATCGCCAAGCGGCATCAGGATTTTCGGCATGAGCGGGGGTCTCCGGGCTGAAGGAACCGTTTTCCGTTTCCCCTTTGTAGCAGATCACGAAGGCAACTCAAGCACGAAGGCCGCCCAAGCATCTACCCGCGAGCATGCATTTGGGTTATCCTGGAAGCATTCATTCTCCGATCCGCACAGCTGGAGGACTTGATATGGAGCGTGTCATCCGAGGAATCCTGGCCGCCTGGCTCGCCTGTTCATTGATCGCTTCCCCGGTGTTTGGGCAGACCGAGTTGGGGACGGTGATCAAGAAGCACTACAACCTCCGTTCCGTCTCGTGCAACACCTGCCACGTCAAAGAACAAGAGGAGAAAACGAAGGACCAGCTGACGCCGTTTGGGCTGGTGATCGCCAAGCTGGTCGAAGGCCAGAAGATCACCGAACGGTTGAACGCCGTCAAGGATTTGGAAGAGGAGAAAGAGCTGGTCAAGGAAGCGATCGAGAAGGAATTCTCGGAGACGGTCAAGAAACTGGATGAACTGAAAGACGGCAGCGGCAAGACCTACGGCGAATCGATCCAGGCGGGCGACATCGACGGACTCAAGCCGCGGAAATAACAAACCGGGCCTGCGGACGATTGATTTGATCGTGGCGTAAGCTTCCAGCTTGCGATCTAGGAATAGTAGCGTACGGGAGATGGGCGGTGTCGGCAAGCTGGTGGCTTGCCCCACGGTGGCTTGCCCCACGGGTCGGCAAGCTGGAAGCTTACCCCACGTGCCGGGCCAAGTCTGTGTCAGGAGTCGATCTGATCGTCCGTCTCCGCCGGACCAGGCTCCTCGCCGGGTGCGGTTGCGAAACGCTCGCACGAGCCGTTGTCGGCCTCGCAGGGATGCTCCAGGCCGGCGATGTGTTTGTCCAACAACTCGTTGGCCTGGTGGATCAGGGCGATCACCGCATTGGCGACGACGGTCGCGTGTTCCAGCCACGAGCCGGAGGCCGTCTGGCATGGGAGGCTGGTCGAGTTGCCGGCCGCCGGACCGCGCCGTCGGGAGTTTCGCTCCATGTCCTCTTGCTGGTCATCCGGAACATGCCCCGGTCCGGGGTTCCGCAGGAAGTCCTGGTAGTCCAGCAGAAGCCCGGCCAAGCTGGCCCGGGCCTCATTCATCTGCTGCAACTCTTCCTCGCGGGAGGTGGTGGAGCCCCGACTACCCTGGGCCATGTGTTGCCGCCCGCTGTGCGCGGCCGCGAGCATCTGTTCCCGCGTCGGCGAACACTG
>CAIYOB010000417.1 GCA_903927685.1 uncultured Planctomycetaceae bacterium | reverse complement strand
AGTTCCCATCCAGGCCCCCCGCGTCCTGGAACCGCAGTTCCAGCGCCCCGCCACTCACGGTCACGTTGAACGTCCGGATGTCCGTCGTCCCGGCCGGAATGTTCGGCACGTTGTACTGCAACGCCCCCTCGGCATAGACGTTGAAGTTGTCGGCGGTGTACGACACGGTCCCGTAGTACTTCGGATTGCTGTGGTAGATGCGGACGTTGTACGCCCCGTCCGGCAGATCCACCTTGAACGTGGCGTCCCGGGCGTAGTTCAAATCGGTCCGCAGGGCGCTCATGCCCGGATCCTTGCGGTTGGCCCCGGCGACACGCACGTTCCAGCCGTAGCCCCGGGTCGCGCTGTACAGCATCTGCGGGATAACCTCCAGAAAACTCTTCGTCGGCGTGCCGTAGGTCTGCACCGGGCTGCCGTAAATCCCGAAGTCGAATCGCAAGGGAGCCGCCTGCTGCGGCGCCTCATACGGCTGCGCCACTCTGCCCCGCGACAGCCCCGAGGACGCGAGGGTCGTGATCGTCCAGTTCTCCGTCGTCAGGGAGGTATTCGTCAGCGTGGCCGGCCGTTTGACGGAGAACGTGAACAGGCCGCTGGCGTCGGCCGTGACCTGCGCGCCAAAGGCGGTCGTATCCCCGTCCGGAGTGACCCTCGCATACTGCACTGGCGAACCGGCTGACACGGTGATCGTGATCGTCGCGCCCGGCGGGGCCCCCGTGCCCTGGTACGTGTCGACCGTCGTGCCGTCGGCCGGCAAGGACCTCAAGGGCGGCGTGCCGCTGGGGCTCGTCCGGCTCAGCGTGATCTGGCCCACCGTCTCCACCGGGCGGATGTCCATCGCCAGGATCACCGCCGTGGTGTCGACGCCGCCCAGGTCGCGCATCCGCATCAGGATGGTGCCCTCGCCGTCCGCAGGCAGGCCGTCGCCGATCGTGGGTGTGGTAAAGCACACCCAGCGGTAATAACCCGCACCCGTGTTCGCCGTGCCGCCGCCCCACGTGATGCCGCTCCCCCCGCCCTCAATCGCCCCGGCGCCCCAGGTGTCCACGATCTGCGTGCCGGCGGGGGGGTTCGTCGGGTCCACCGTCAGAGGCGGCTCCGCCGTGCTGCCATCCCAGACCTGGAACTGCTGCTTGTCGTGATTCCAGTTCGTGTCTCCGGTCAGCAGGCAGACGTTGTAGGCTTTCCCCGCGACCACCGTCGTCTCGAACGTCAACGGGCTGCCGACCCGGTCGGTCGAATGGCCGTCAAACTTCAGACGCTCCTCCGCGGTCGTGTACGGCGGATTGACCGGGTAGTTCCGCTCGAAGTACCGCGGCGGGAGCGTCTGCCAGCCGTAGCTGTTGCCGGACGTCTTCTGCTGGAAGGGCGACACGCCGACGTAATTGTCCGCCGTGTAGCCGTTGTACCCGTTGAAGTCGAAGCGGCCGGGCGCGGTCAGCGTCACATCGTTGTCGTTGGAGCCCGACAGGTAGGAGATGTTCATCATCACGCCGCCCGCCGTCAGGAAGGCCCCTTCGGGCAAGCCCTGGAACCGCGTGGTGATCAGATCCGTATTGTCATTGTCGATGATCCGGAACTCGGCGCCGACGGGAAGGCCGCCGCCGGTCTGCATCAACAACGTGGCGCCGTTGTTGCCGCCCAGATCGCCCGTCAAGTTGCCGCCGCCGTTCAGCCGCAACTGGTCGTAGCCCGTGCCCGGTGTGAGCCCGTTCAGCTGCACGCGGTACGTGCCGCCTTGCTGGATCGTCACGTTGCCGTTGACGGTCAGGATCCCCGGCTGCGCCGCACAGCCCGCGCTCACGTCGCCCGGATCCAGAATTCCGCCAGGGTAGACCGTCAGGCCGTTGGTGGCGTTGATCGTCCCCGTGCCGCCGAAGGTCCCGCCGCCCGATCCATAGATGGAGACCGTCGTCTGGGTCAGCACGCCGTTGACCAGCAAGTAGCCGCCGTTGACCGTCGTGGTGCCGGAGTACGTGTTGGCGCCTCCGCTCAGCCGCAGCGCGCCGCTGCCGTTCTTGACCAGGTTGTTGCCGGACGTGATGTTGCCGGTCATGTTGCCGTCACAGTCGGTCAAGCTGAGCGTGATGTTGCCCGTCCCGGCCGTCACGTCGCCCGCGGTCTGGATCGTGCCGGCGTCGTTCGGGCTGCCCACCGCGTCCTGGTTGGCGGTGATGAAGATATTGCCGCCCACGGGCCCCGAAGAAATATCGCCGTTGGCATCGCCGACGATGTCCCGGTCCGCGCGGATGGTGATGTCGGCCCCGGACGAGGTCACCGGCCCGTTCAACTGGACGTCGCCGCTCAGTCCGCCGGGCACGGACTTCAGGCCGTCGATCAGGAGCGTGCCGCTTCCCGAGGTCACGGCGCCGCCATTGCGTAGCGCGACACCGTACTGGCCGGTTCCGCCTCCGGCGGTGCCGGTCACGGTGACGTTGCCGGTGCCGGTCGCCGTGGAAATTACCGAACCGGCGCCGTCGGTCGGCTGGATCGTGCCGTCCCCGAAAAGGCCTCCCACAGCAATACCGGCACCCGACGGACTGGAGCCACCAGTTCCAGTGAGGGTGATACTCCCCGTCGTTGTCGATATCGAGCCGTTGCCAGTCAGCCGAACCCCGGTTGCGGATGTGGCGGTCCCAGTAATCGCAATGGCACCACTCGTTGCGGTGACGCCGGAATTCTTCACTTCCACGCCGGACGGGCCGTTGCCGTTGATCGTGATGGCGGCGGTGCCCGTCGAACTGACCACGGCGGTAGCGGAGATCTCGACGCCAAAATTCCCGGCAGCACTGCCGGTGATGCTGATGTCGCCGTCCACCGAGGTAATCAGCGTACCAGCGCCGTCGATCATCACACCATTCTTGTCGACACCCGTTCCGCCCGTCCCGGTGATGGTGATCGTGGCGGCGCTGGCCCCAGTTCCCGTGGAACGGACGCTCGAGCCGCCGGAAATTTCCACGCCATGGTCCGCCTTGCCCGTGCCGTCAATCGTGATCGCGCCGTCAACCGATTGCACCGTCGAACTGCCAATGATCCGCACGCCGGCCCCGCTGGTGCCTCCCTTGCCCGTCAGCGTAATCGCCCGGCTGGCGGTTTGGACGGTCGCGGTGCTGTTCAACTCGATTCCGTGGAACGTCCCGGTGCCGTCAAAGCCGACCGCCAATTCACCAGCGCCGA
This sequence comes from uncultured Planctomycetaceae bacterium, assembly GCA_903927685.1. Next base: position 1,484 of record CAIYOB010000417.1, on the reverse strand, counting down.
CGGCGGTGTCGGCATTCATGGTGATGGCGAAGTTGTCCGAGAATGTGCTGCCGCCGGCGCCATCGAACTTGAAGCGTGTATTCTGCGCCGAGTCAATAACATGGATCGTGTCATAGGCAGCCAACCCGGCAGCGGTGACCGTGGCGGTGGTCGTGCCGAAGCCCGTCACATAGGCCGCGTTGACCGGGTTGGTCCCGTCGTTGACAAAACTGTGGGCGGATTCAGATCCCAGCGTGTAGTACGTGCCGCTGCCGCCCGATGCGATCCGCACCTGCTCGCCCGTGTTATCGAGGTCGATCGTCAATGTCGTCCCGACCTGCGACAGGGTCGCCAGCAGGCGCCGATCCTCGAGGGGCTCGACGAACCGCTTCCGCATCCCGCGGCGTTTGCGGGCCTGCTGACGGGCGGCCCCGGTGCTCTTGAATGAACCCAACAACGACTTCCAACGGCGGCCAGATTGACGCATGAAAAACGCTCTTTGGATATATAGTGATATTGCTATCTCAATGAATGTCGTATTCCGACTCTGGGCGCGGATCCAGAACTGGGACCCGACGAGGCACTCGGCTGCAAGACGTGCGTCCGTGCAAGCGACTCTATTCGCGACTTCTCGACGTGCGAAGGTACGGACAGCGCAGAGCGCCCTACCCGTAGGATTGACATAACCGCTTCGGATGTATCACGCGGCAGAGAATTTTTCGAAGATTCTGTTTGTCCGACCCGTTTGGCACGGCCGGGTGTTGCTTGCGGGCAATGGGGCGGTGACGGACGTGCTTCTGGATGTTTACACATCTAGGTCGTCCGATGGCCTTCGTGAGGCGGATGCGAAGGGCGGTTAGGCTGGGCGCGGCTTAGCTGACAAGTCACGGAACCGCCGACCCTGTGTCGGCGAAAGGATGATTGGTGAGTTGGAAGCGCCGCCGCCCAACGTGCGGTTCGCGAGGCACGCCGGCCAAGTGGCGTCCGACGGCATCAGCCGTTCTCGAAACGACACGGCCTCGGGCAGGCCGGCAACGATGCGTCCCGTGGCACGAACTCGTACACCTACTCGTACACCCGAATCTCTTCCCCCTCCGAGCCAGGACGATTGGCGAGTAGGAGTAGGTGTACGTGTACGAGTACGTGTACGAGTAGGCGGCGGCGTTCCGGAGGATAGCGTGTGCGACGCCGTCCATCCGCATCAGTCCGCTGGCAGCAGGAAGCGGAACACGCTGCCGCGTCCTTTCTCCGATTCCACCCAGATCCGGCCGCCGTGCCGTTCCACGATCGTCCGGCAGATCGTCAGGCCGAGCCCGGTTCCCGGAAACACCTCCTGCGAGTGCAGCCGCTGAAAGGGCTTGAAAATCTTGTCCAGGTTGGCGTTCTCGATGCCGATTCCATTGTCGCGGACGGCGAACTCCCACCCCGCTTCCACGCGCGCGGCCGAGACATGCACGCACGGCGTCTCCAGCCTGCAGAACTTGAGCGCGTTGCCGATCAGGTTT
>CAIYOB010000416.1 GCA_903927685.1 uncultured Planctomycetaceae bacterium | reverse complement strand
GCCGAGCCGGCAGGCGACGGCGGATCAGCCGGATGCGGCCACCCAGGCCGTCGCCTGCCGGCTTGGCGTTAAACGAGGACTCTATTTCGTGATCGATGCTAGCGGCCGAGGAGGGCCGCGGCTCCACCCAGCGTCTTGTCCGGACGCCCTGACACTTGGCTGGGACGACGCATTACCCCGCCGCGAGGCGGGCGCGGACCACGTCCAATTGGTCCGGATCCACGATCCAGCCGCAGCAGTTGGGCGATTCGCAACGGCACGGAATCGCGGTCTCGGCGGACCAGTTGTACGCGATCGTCAATTCCTCGCCGGGCTTGATTTCGCGCAGGGCGAGCAGAAACACGTGGCGTAACGTCGGGAACTCGCCCCCCTCTTCGCTCAACTCGAACACATCGAATTCGCAGTTGGGATCACAGCTGTGATTGACGAAGCGGAATGGGGCAGCGGGCTCGAGCATACAACCGCCGCCGATGTCCATGCAGTAGCTGGATCCGTAGTGCGGGTCCTCGATGACATCGCCGTAGATCTCGCCGATGACCGTGGCCGCCGCGTAGCGTCTGCGAGCGAAAACGCCCTTGCCGACGCGGGTGCGACCGATGCGCACCGACTTGTCGCGTCCGCCGCGCGGCGTCGGACGAAGGTCGTTTTGGCCCGGCGGCACCGTCTTGCCGGTCCGGGCGCGACGGGCGCGTTCACCGTTTGGCTCGTCGTCGTCCTTAGGGAAATGAAGCTGACTGGACATTTTCACAGCCCCGGGCTGGCCGCCAATTCCAACTCGCCGTCGACCGGTATCTGTTCGCCTTCGTCCAGGAAGGGGTCAAACTCGAAGTCGCCGGGCAGGATCTGCCGGATGACGTCCATCGCCCGGTAGGATTCCGCCCCGGGCCGGAGGAACCTCGCGACCAGGGCGACGTCGTCTCCCGAGGTAATCAGCGGCTTTTCCGTCGAACCGTCGGCCAGCAATTGCCCCAGCCCGATATTAGCCAGCAGGGCATTGCACAAGCACTTGCGGCCGCGAATATCCTCCGCCGACCCGCCCTTGCGGACGTAGTCTTCCAGCGGTTCCGCCGAGCAGCGCCAGCCGAGCGTCCCGTCGGGCGTTCGGTAGGCCTGACGCAGGTAGCCCAGGTCGCACCGGCGCGGGCGGCCATCGTAACAGCTCGGATCCGACAGCGTGCCCGGCATCTGGAGGACCTTGAACGGGAAACCGGTCGGCGAAGCCAGCGGGTCGGTCAGCACGCGGGCCTGATGGGCTTGGCTCGCCTTCAGCACCCACTGCTTCACCTCGGGTTCCAGGTCCGACTCTTCACAGAAGGCGAACGCCGTGCCCACTTGAACGCCGACCGCACCTGCCTTGCGAGCCAGGATAAAGTCATCGGGGGTCGCATATCCCCCGGCCAGCCAGAACGGGAGCCCAATCGCTTGAATCGCCGGCAAGTCGGCGCGGTCCCGCTCGCCATAGATCGGCTCGCCCGCGGCGTTCAGTTGCAGCGGACCGCGAGGCGGCGCGTTATGCCCGCCGGCGGTAGCGCCTTCGACTACAAAGCCATCGACCTTCCCGTCCGACCGTCGCGCCAGCATCGTACCGAGGGTTGCCGACGAGATGATAGCCAGGAACTTCGGCCGCGCGAGTTTGCCGACTTGGCCCTGCGAGAAGGCCTGCGGATCGAACTCAGTCGCCGCCTCCTCTCCCGCCTGCGCTCCCTCGACATACAGCTTTTGCCGCGCCGGCTCACCGTGGGACAAGCGGTCCAGAATGCCCGGAACCGCTTTGGGGATCCCCGCCCCCATCAGGACATAGTCCACACCAGCCAGCATTGCCCCATACAGGGAGGGCAACAGGGGCAACTGAATCTTTTCCAGGTAATTGATGCCAACCGAGCCGGAGTGGCCTTCCTTTGCCAGGAACACCTCGACGAAGTTCCCAACGACGATCAACTCTTCCAGAAACCGGCTGGGCTCGACCGCGGGCATCGGCTTCGAGCGGTACGGCTGGTTCTCGGGCTTACCGCCAGGGATGAAATACCGCTCGAGAATCCGCTCCGTCACACCGCGGATCGGAAACAACTCCATTGCGCGGCGAACATGGCCGCCGGGGTCGCCCAGTTGCAGACGGCGCGTCAGGACCAGATCGAGTCCAGTTCCGGACACGACCCCCAACTGTCCCGCTCGGGACACCGCTTGAGCTAGTCGCCAAGCGGATACCCCGACACCCATCCCGCCTTGTATAATCGCCGGCAGTTCATTTACCACATGCACCTCCGAATGCATCTCGCCCGACCGAGCGGGCCACCGCGAACCCTCGCGACGCCGCACTGCAACGCCAAGCTTTGCAGGTAACGGTGTCATGATACCGGTATCGTGGGATAAGAATAGGCGCCAAGCCTCCAAGAATTACCGTTCCGTTACATTTGCCAGCCTGCCATCGGCCGCAGGGGCCATTCGACCGATCCATTTTGGCAGCCCCCGTTTCGTACGCCGCCCCTGGTTGCGGCATGAGTTTCCCGAGGTGTTCCAGCCGGAAGACTGGGGTTGTCTGCGCAAAAGCCTAGCCTGAAAGCAGTTAGGTCGATTGGCGTCGCCAAAGGACCGACTGGGTGTGCTCTACTCGTCCAGCGAGGCCTGCTCAGGCAGTTGAATGGCTTCGCCCGGCTTGATTTTGAGCGGCACGGTCCGCTCGCCGTAACGCACGAGGCAAGTTGTCCCTGCGGTGCTTCGGATCAAGCCAGTCGCGAGCTTTCCCTCCCGCCACTGGAGGTCGACCTCGAAGCCGCCGCGGGCCCTGAGCCCCCGCACGGAACCGGTGGGCCACGCGCTCGGCAGCGCCGGCAACAGGTGCAGCAGGAAACCCGGACTGGACGCCGCAGCGGATGCCGGAGGAGACGCCGAGGCGGACGCGCCTTCCCGCGTCGGCGAAGCCTCCGCTGCCGCGTCCTCGGTCACCAAGACATGGCTCTGCAGCAGCATTTCCGCAATGCCGGCACAAGCACCGAAGTTGCCGTCGATCTGGAAGGGCGGATGGGCGTCGAACAGGTTGGGGTACAGCCCGCCTTTGCCCCGACCCACGGGCGCCAGCAGGTTCCGCAGGATCAGGTAGGCGTGGTCGCCGTCCAGGAATCGGGCCCATAGGTTGACTTTCCAGCCCATCGACCAGCCGGTGGCGGCGTCGCCCCGGAAAACCAGCGACTGCTGGGCCGCGCGGAACAGTTCGGGCTGCTGCCAAGTGATGTCGCTGCCCGGATAGACGCCCCACAGGTGCGAGACGTGCCGATGCTGGTTCTTGGGATCGTCCCGGTCCTCGAGCCACTCCTGCAACTGGCCGTGCCGACCGATCTGGTTGCGGGCAATGCGTTGCCGCAGGTCGGCCAGGCGAGCCGCGAATTCCCGGTCGGTGTCCAGGATCCGAGCCGCTTCGCTGCAAGCCGCGAACAACGAACGAACGATCTGGTGGTCCATCGTCGGGCCCATCACCAGGCCGCCTTGCTCCGGACTGTTGGAAGGACCGGAGATCAACCAGCCGGTTTTCGGGTCTTCGACCAGGAAATCCGTGAAGAACAATGCCGCTTCCCGCATTACGGGGTACGCCCGGCTGCGCAGGAACTCCCGGTCCCGGGAATAGAGGAAGTGTTCCCATAGGTGCAAACTGAGCCACGCGCCGCCCGTCACCCAGATCCCATGATTCGCGGCGTTGATCGGAGCGGTGCCACGCCACAGATCGAAGTTGTGATGCAGCACCCAGCCCTGTGCGCCGTAGTGCGCCCGAGCCGTCGCGCGGCCCGAGAGCACCAGTTCGTCCAAGGCGTCGAACAGCGGCTCGGTGCACTCGCTCAGGTTCGCAACCTCGGCAGGCCAATAGTTCATCTCGGTGTTGATGTTACAGGTGTACTTGCTGTCCCACGGCGGCCTCAGGCTCTCGTTCCAGAGGCCCTGCAGATTGGCCGGCTGGCCGCCGGGACGACTCGATCCGATCAACAGGTAGCGGCCGTATTGGAACGTGAGGGCGGCCAGTTGTGGATCCTGCCCGGCCGCGAAGCCGGCAATCCGCTCGTCCGTGGGCCGGCGGGCTTCGTCCGTGCGGCCCAGATCCAGGTGCACGCGGCGAAACAACGCTTGATGATCGGCCAGGTGCCGTTGCTTGAGGGCCTCGCAGGAGGTGCCTGCAGCCTGGGCCAGCGCCGCGGTACAGCCGGCCGCCGGGTCCGCGGTCAGCTCGCGGAAGTTGGCAAAGTTGGTTGCGGCGACCAGACGGATGGTCAGCGCGGTGGCGCCCGTCACCCGCAGCGCAGCGGCCTCCGCCGCCACTTGCCCGCCCTCGACCTCCGCCCGGGCACGGCTCTCGAACCGGATCCCGTCCGCTTGAACCTGGCCTTGCAGGACCAGCGTCTCGCCGTCCGCCCGGACCGTGGAATCCGCGTGCGGGCTGGTCAGACGGATCGTCCCGTTCAACAGGCCTGGTTGATCCGCAGTCATGTGCACGACGAGCGTCCGGTCGGGGTACGACGCCCAGACTTCACGCCGGACGAGAGCCTGGCCGACCCGATACTCGGTCGTGCAGACGGCCGAATCCAGGTCCAGCCAGCGGCGGAAGGAAGCCGCTTGCTGATGTTCCGGAAACTCCAGCCACAAATCGCCGCACGGTTGGTAGGCGAACTGCCGCAGCGGGATGCTCAGGAACTCTTGCGTCGCCAGCTGCTCGGCCTCGCGCTGCTGGCCCTCGCCCAGCAGTCGGCGGATCTCCGGCAGGAACTTCACCGCGCCGTCGTGGTGATACGCGTGCGGCTGACCCGTCCACACCGTGTGCTCGTTGAACTGAATCCGCTCGCTCCGCACGCCGCCGAAGACCATCGCCCCCAGGTGGCCGTTGCCCACCGGCAGGGCCTGCTCCCATTTCTCCGCCGGCTGCCGATACCACAGCACCCACTCGCCCTCCGGCGGCGACGTTTCGCCGGTCAAGGGAACCTGGACAGGAAACGGAACCGGCGGTTCACCCCCCTGGAGTTCGGCGAGGACCCAGCAGAGGCCAAGCAACACGACGGCCTGGAACAAACGAAAATGGAGAATCACTTGGTTGCCCTCTCTCGTTGAACGGCAAGCTGCAGGCGGCGGATGGCGGGCGGCAGATCGGATGCACAGCCGCCGTGATCGTGCTGCGTTAGCATCGTCCGAGAAGTGAGTGTCAGAATGTCGCCTTTCGCTCCCCGAAAGGACGTACTTTCGCGGAGCGAAACACGACACTCGTTTCTCGAACGGTGCTTAGCCGGGCGCCCGTTCCGCGGCTTGAAAACCACAACTCTTATGCGACCCGTCGCAAAGAGGCTTCTTGGCCGATGCGCCGCACCGGCAGAGCGCGACTGCCGGCTTGGTCTTGTCGAGGGGGAATTCCTTGCCTTCGGCATCCAGCACGGTCACAGGGCCTTCGATCACCAGCGGGCCGTTATCGCGGACGCGGATGACTGCACCGTTCATTGTCGTTACTCCTGCCAGGTGAGGGGCGAGGTTGTTACTGGAAATGAGAGGATCGTTAGTGACCAGCAGCCAGCACGGCGGCGGCGTGGCGGGCCAAGTGTCCGCGGAGGTCCTGGGTGTACTCGCGCAGGATCTTCTCGCCCAAGCCATCCCGGTCGCCGCAGCGGTACAGAGCGCGGGCCAGCATCAGCTCGCGGAGCGACTCGCGGCGCGTCTGCTCGGCGTTGGTGCCGCCCGGGACGCCGCGTTCGCTGGCCGCCTGGAAGTCCTTGTGGACGTGGCCTGTCAGGCCGGGCATGGCCAGTAATTCCGCCAGCGGTTCCGCGGCGGACGGGTCTCCGATCAGTTCCAGCGCCAACCCGGCGGCACGATGGTGACTGAACGCCTGTTCCGCGTCCAACTGGCGGAGCTTGGCCACGATTGCCGGCACAGCTTTAGGGTCGCCGGCCCGGCCGAGCGCGACCAGCAGGTTATCCAGTTCACTGAACGCCGAACCGAACTGGCCCATTCCGCGGTAATTCCAGCCTTCATCCCACTGGGCGTAGGTCTGCGCCTTGGCCACCAGCGTCTCCAGGCCGGTCGCGTCGCCCAGCACGGCCAGCGCCCGGGCATACGTCAGCTTGTCCTGGTCGGCGGTCGCCGCCTGGTACGCGCTGCGAAGCAGCGGCAGCGCGCGGTCGGGGGCCGTCATCAGGACCGCAGCCCCGCGGCCTTGGGGCAAGCCGGCGACGGCCTCCCCCAGCCGCTGGTCGGACAGTGGATACGAATCCTGGTCGGTCAGTACGTTCTCGGGCAGATTGCCGATCTCCACCAGGTGCTTCTGCAGGGCTTTGATGTCGATCCCCCGGATCGGCACACCGTCGCGCGCGGCCATGGCCGCCGCCACGCCGGCCGCATAACCGCCGTTCTGGATGTCGGGCTGCATCCGGATCAACGGCACCGCGTCGCGATGCGCACTGATGCTCAGCCCTGTCACGATCACCCCGTCCAAGCCCTTGGGCAGCATCGCGCGGAAGGGAATGTAGACGCCGATGCCCTTCTTGTCGGGATGCTCCAACAGCAGATACGGATCGATCGTGTACCCGTGCGAGTCGAAATTGCTCCAGCAGCGGCACACCGAATCCGGGTAAGTCCGTTCGTTCAATTGGTCGGTCAGCGTGATCGTCGCGTCCCCCACGATCATCCGCCGCTCGCGCGTGTCGATCAGCCGGCCGTGGTCAAACGCGTCGGGATACTTGCCCTTCGAATACACCAGTACGTGCCAGATGTCGACCAGGTCCGTTTCGTCGACGATCGTAAAGTCCGTATTGTTATACGTGCCGCCGATCCGGTAGCCGGGCAAGCCGGTGCCTTGCATGCCGAATTCCGAGGCGTCGGTGTAGATCGTTTCGGCGCCGGCCGAGGCGGCGACGTCCGAGTTGCCGGTGGCGTCGATCACGGTGTGTGCCAGGACCACGCCGCGGCCGTAAGGCGTGGTGACCACCGCGCCGATCACGCGGTTGTCCTGGACGTACGCCCCGCAGCCGACCACGCCGTACCACAGGTCTGCGCCGGCTTTGAGCAACTCCTGCCGGTACCACTCGGCCCGCTGCTCGATGACCCACCTGGTCGCCCCGTCCTGGATGGTGGCCGTGAAGCCGACGCGATTGCCCCAGTAGTAGCCGGCGATCGCGCCGATCGTCCCGACGCCGCCCAGGCCCTGCAGGTACTCGACCACCAGCGTCTTGGCTCCCGCGCGGGCCGCGCCGATGCCGGCCGGCGCCCCGCCGGTGCCGCCGCCGACCACCACGACGTCATAGCGTCCCAGCACGGGGATCGCTCGGCCGTCCTGCTGGACAGTCGGCAACGCCTGCTGCGTCGGCCGCACGCCGGTCAGCGTTTCGTGGACGTCGCCCTCGGCCGCAGGAGCGGTTGCGGGGGCGCCCGGCAGGTTCACGTCGGCCAGCGCCGCGATCTGCTTCGTATCTGCGGCAGCCGCTTTTCCCAGTCGCTGCCCCAGGTCCATCAAGGCCACGGGGCGCAGTAGCTTCTCCGCCTGGGGACGCGGGACGTCAGCACAGCCGCCCAGGACATACAGACGCTCGACGCCTTGCGGCTGGAACGCGCCCAGCGGCAACTGCTCGACCCCTTGCCACGGCCCGGTCACCGGTTCGCGGCCATGCATCGGATCCGGGGGCAACTCGAACAGGTCGTCCGACGTGAACTGCTGTTCCGGATCATAGGTCATGGTGCGGGCCTGCTGGTCGACTTTCATCAGGGCGGCGTAGCTGTCGTCCTCGATATTCAACGGCATCGTGTACTCGATGACCTGGAAGTCGCCGCTGGATGTCCCCGCGGGGTTGGGGTGCGGCCCGCGGAACGGCGGGGCCGCGATCCGGGACGAGATAAAGTCCGGGCCCCGCGGCTGGCCGCCGATCACAACCCGCTGGAACGTGTGCGTGCCGCCGGGATAGGGACGGAACTTGGCGCCCGCCAGCCGCGCGACGACCGCTCGCGGCGTGGCGTCGATGATCGTCTTGGCCAGCACCGCTTGCCGGCCCGCTCGGTTGGCCATCACGACCCCGCTGGGCTTGCCGTCGGCGTCGCGGAGCACGTCCGTGGCGTAGCAGCCGTACAGGTATTGCACTCCGGCTGCCAGCAGTTCGTCGTCCAGCGTGTCCTTGACGTGCATCGGGCGGGGAGGCGGCGGAACTTCGCCTGTGACCTCGACCACCGCCGGCCGTTCCGGACCGATGATCTCGATCTCGCCCAGTAGCAAACGCTCGTAGCCCTCCGGCTTCTGCACGTGAAAGCGGACGTAGCGGGCCGTGGCCCCAATGGCCGCGGTCAGCGTGGACGCCTCGCCGCTGGGCCGGTCGTTTTCGATCACGACCGCCGGCTGCCAATTCTGTTGGTCGTCGCTGAGCGCCACCGTGACGCGTTGCACATCAAAGGCGCTGCCGCCGGCACCGCCGAGGGCGCGGCGAAAGGCCTGGATCCGCACGCTGCGGACTTCTTGGGATTTCGCCAAGTCGGCGACAATCTGCACGTCGCTGTCGTACTGAACGCTCTCGCTCGATGCCGACTCCCAGCGGCCGTCCGTCAAACGACTGGTTGGCTGCGTGTCGCGATGCGTCGCGGCGCTGGGCTGGTCCGCCTCGTAGGTGTACGGAATCCGGTCGGGATCGACCAGTCCCTGGCTGCGATCGCCGAAGACGCGTTGGGCCAGCGGCGAGGTGGGGTGCTCGCCCGGCTGCAGCCACAGCCGCAAGGTTGCCGTCATATCGTCGCCCAGGTACGGATGCGGGGCCGCCAAGAAGACCTTGGCGCCATCCTGAGCCGCCGCGACCGCCGCCGCCACGGCGCCCGTGCCGCCGCCGACCACGACGACGTCGACATCGTAGGCGACGGGAATCTGCCGAGCGGACTCATTGACTTGCTCCGCACCGCCGGCCAGGCCGGCGAGGAAATAGCAGCCGAGCAGCGACCAGAACCAGTTCGTGCGTGATGACAACATGTGTATGTCTCCCCTGGAGGGCTGTTTGGGGCGGAATCTCCGCTTTGAGCGAGCGGGTATGTTAACGCAGATGCCGAGGGCGGGCAAGCAGCGTGACAGGCGTGACGGGCGGCATGACGGCGGTGATTTACGGAACGCGGCCCGGTAGGTCTCCCCGCCGCTGGGAGACCTGCGGTCGGCTAGGTGGCTCGGTCGGGAGACCGGTCACAGCGCCGCTGGCCAACCGCGCTGCCCTATTGCCAGCTGAAGAGGACGGTTCACTTGGCGGCGTCCGACTGTAGCCCGAAGCGCCAGCGAGTGGGAGACTTACCCCTCTCGCTGGCGCTTCGGGTTTCAGTCAGGATCAACCGCGCTGCTAGCTTGGCTCCTCCTGATTCGCCGCAGGATGATGGCGGGTGATCAGCAGGTCGTAGATCCAGCCGCCCAGCACGCCGCCGACCAGCGGGCCGACGATCGGGACCCACCACCACGAGTTGCCCGCCTGGAACACCTCGCTGCCCCAGCCCGCCAGGTACGTGAACAGCCGCGGACCAAAATCGCGGGCCGGGTTGATGGCGTAGCCGCAGTTGAAGCCGAAGGCGATGCCGATGGCCAGGACGATGGCCCCGACCAACACCGGCGTCAGGTAGGCCACCGGCGCGCTGTTCCGCTGGTCGGTCACGGCAAACACGCACATCACCAGCAACGCCGTGCCGACGATCTGGTCGATCAGGCCGCCGGGAAAGGTGGACAGGAACGGTTGCGGATACGTCGCCCAAATGCCCGCCGTGCCTTGCGGACCGAGCACCTGCCGCACGCCGCCGTCGAACACGGCCAGCGCCTCGGCGTACGTCACGTACACCACGGCGGAAGCCGCAAAAGCGCCGGCCACTTGCGCCAGGCAGTAGGGGATCAGCTTGGACCAGGAAAACCGGCGGCAGACGGCCAGCGCCAAGGTGACCGCCGGATTGAGATGGGCTCCGGATACGCCGGCCGCGGCGTAGACGCCCAGTATGACGCCCAAGCCCCAGCCCAGGTTGATCGACAGGTATTCGCCGTTCTCGTGGCCGCTGAGCAGGACCTGGGCCACGGCCCCGCAGCCGAAGACGATGATCAGAAAGGTCCCCAAGAACTCCGCCGCCATTTCCCGCATGACCGAACGTTGCATGTGATCAGCTCCTGGTGTTGTGTTACGGGGGTGGTGGCGTGTTACGGCGTACCGCTCGCCCCGCCCTCGGCGGCGCCTCGCATCGCCGGCCCGAACAGCCGTTGCAGACCGCGGTTCACTTCGTCTTGCAGCACGCCGCGGGCGGCGCCGCCGACCATGCGGGCGCTCAATTCCGTCAGCATCCGGTTGTCCAGGCGAGGCTTGGACAGGGTGCCTTGCATGGGGATCTGAATCGTCGTACCGCGCAGCGACGCGAGGTACTTCTTGTTCGCCACCCACTCGTCGCGAATCGGCACCTCGGCCATGATCGACAGGGATTCGTCAAACCCGACCGAACCGCTGGTCCGAATCGTAACATCGCCGGCGGTCATGGTCAGCCCCTGGTGCTTGACGCGGCCGTTCTCGACGTCGACGCGCACGGTCTGCTGGGGAATCACGAGCCACGTCGAAGCGGCCGTCAAGTTCTCCGTGGCGGGCCGGCCTTCGACGACCATTTTGACTTGCTGGGCCAGTCCGATCAACTGCTGGGCCACCGGCCCCGGGCCGATTTGAGCGGAATGGATCGTCAGCTGGCCGTGGACATCGCTTTGAGTCGCATCGCTCAACGGCACCCTGGCGCCATCCAGTAGAGCCGAGAATCGCCCCTCGGCACGCGTCGCGTCGGCTAGCAGCGGGGCGACATACTTGAGCCAAGTCCGGCACATTTCCGGCGAGATGCGAACGTTGTCGATCAGCTGCCCCTTGTCCAACGCGAGGCTGGCCGGTGTCGCGTTCAAGTCGATCCGCGAGACCGCCCGGAATTGGCCTTCGCTGACGGGCACCTGCAGCGGAGCGAACTGCAGCACGCCGCTGGTCAACGACGCTTTCAATTCGCCCTGGCCGATCAGCAGGCCGTACAGGGTGCCGGATTCCCAGCCGGCTCGCCCGCTGCCGGTCAGGTCGGCCGGCACCAGGCCCGGCGTCCGTGCGACGGGGCTGGTGGCCGAGGTCAGGAGGAATTCCGCGCTTCCCGACGGGGGGGCCTGGCCGAGTTGCGACGGCAAGTCGCGGAGCGGGCCTTGCAGGGCAAACCGCCCCTTGTCGCGGCCCGTGAACTGGACGCTGTTGCCCAGATACGGCCGCAATTTGGCGCTGACGTCCGCCCAGTCGTAGTCGACTTCGCCGCTCAGTTCCGCCTGGCGCCGGCCGCTCCACTGTTCCACGCGGCCGGCTGCGACCAGCCGCAGCGAACTACCGGTTGCGGTCAGTTCCTGGATCTCCAGCACATCCCGCTGGCCGTCGTATCGCTCGCGGCTGGTCAGCTTGAGCTTCGCTTCCCGCCAGACTTCCTCCCACGGACTCGATGCCGCGGCGAGCCTCGCGCCGGCGGGCGCGGGCGTGGTCCGCCGCGCTGCGTAGACGACGTTCTCCGCGTCGCTGGTCCAGCTGACCTGCGTCACGCCGGACTCGTAGGTCGCCTCGAGCGATCCGGTGACGGCCCCCGTCAGCTGCTCGGTGGCCAGCTGGTCCGGAGGCTGCAGCCATTGGCCCAAGCGGCCCAAGTCGGCGCGATACGTCAGTTTGCCGCTGAGCATCGGCTCTGTGCCGGGCAACTGCACCACGACCTGCTGGGCGCGGAACGCGACCGTCGAACTGGTCACGGCCACGTCCTGGGCGGAAATGCGGCCCTGTGCGCCGTCCCAGCTGCCCTTGGCGTCCAGCCGAATCGTCGGCTCGTCGATCGCCAGGTTCCACTCCCGCGACTGGAACTGGTCGATCTGCAGCTGGAGCGAATCGGCGTCGACTTTCTGCGCCGACACGCGCGCGGTGGCGTCCAAATTGACGGCGCCGGCCAGCCGGCGTTCCCCCAGCGACACGAATGGCCGCAGTCGAGGCAGCCACGTCGCCAGATTTCCCGTCGCGTGCAGGCTCAGCGGCCACGTCGTTGCCGGTCCAACGTCGGCCACCGGCTGGAGCAACTCGGTCTTCAGTGTGTCGCTGTCCGAGCGGACTTGAACCGACGCCGACTGGACACGCCGGATCTGCTTGCCCTGCAACCCGGCCACCGCAACCAGGTCCAGCGTCAACTCGCGTTCCCGCCACGGCAGCTCGCCGCGGGAACTCAGTTCGAAATCGCTCAGCTTCAGTTTTCCGTCGGCGGCGACCTGGTCGTCCTGCGAGCGTTGCCAGCGAATGTTCCCGTCGACCCGCCCGGCCATTTGGTAGCCGCTCAAGTCGATGAAGCGGCCGGCGTCCGCGGCCAGTTGGCGGAGGTCGCCGCGAACGTTGGCCGTGCCTTCGCTCAGCGTCCCTTTGGCCGCTAAGTCCAGGAAGCTCGAGCGGCAGGTCAGCTCGTCGATGACTGGGCCGGCAGGCGAGCGGTGCAAGTTGGCGGTCACCAGGATCGGCTTTTCCCAGGTGAATTCCTGGCCGTTCTCGACCGCAGCCAAGTCGCTGGCCTCCAGCCGCGCGGACAACTGCGGCGGCTCCGTGGCCCGATTCACCAGCGACAGCGTGACCAATCCTGACTTGACCTGGGTCGAAGACCGCAGATTCAACGTCGCGGGCAGCAGTTGGGTCAGTTTCGCCAGATCCACCCGGCCATCGATTTTCAAGTCGACGGCGGGCACTTCGCTGACAAGCTTCGCCCAATCCGCCAGCGAGGTGAGGTCATCCGCCTGCAGCACCCCCTGGGCGGCCAGTTGAGCAAAATCCGCGTCCAGCGTCAGACGCTCGATATTCCAGCTGCTGCCCGCCGTTTCCAATTGGGCGCTGCCGCGAAGTGTACCCGTCCGCAACACGTCGGGGCCGAACCAGTCCGGGGCCCGCAGGGTCAGCTCGCTGGCTTCCAAGCGATCCACCTGCAGCCGCTGCCGGTTGCCGCCTTCTTTCCATTGCCACAGCGCGTCGCCGCTGGCTGCGCCCTGGGCTTGGATGTCGCCGACAAACCGTTGGGCCAGAGCCGACAGCGCCGCCAGAGGTACGGTCTCGCCGCGCAGCGTGACTTGCCCATCGCCATAATAAGCCGCGTCGGTCTCACCCGGTTTCCAAGCCAGATCGACCGACAGCTGGCCGGGCGGCTGGCCCGCCGCCACGACCGCGGCCGCCGCCCGCACCTTGATCGGCAGCGGCGATGCGTCGTCCAGTTGCAAGGCGAGGTTCAGTTGATCCAGGCGGAACTGGCCCTGCCGGACCGTGTCGCGAACCTCGACGGTGCCGCCTTCGATTTGAACCGCCAGGGCTCGCACCGCGGCCCCGTTCGAGGGCCCGGACAGCAGTTTGGTCAAGGCATCCTCCCAGTTGCTGCCATCGGGCCGCAAGACCAAGTGCAAGTCGGGCTCCGTCACGCGAAACACGCCGGGTCGGGAGGTGTCGGAGAGCAGGCCCAGCAGCGACTTCTCACTCTGCAGCGCTGCCGCTCGGCCCAGCGGTTGCCCGTTGCGGTCGCGAGCCTCGACGTCGCGGGCCAGCAGCGGCGACAACCAGCCCAGGGACGCCGACCCGATCGTCACGCTCCCCTCGAAATCCGCCAGCGCAGCCGATACAATCGTCTGCCGCAAGCTGGTGTGGGCCACAATGACAGGCACGGACCAGAGGAGCACCAACAGTCCGCTCAGCACGGCCGGAACTCCGATCAGCCACCGCCGCAAGCGGCGCCGCCGGGTGAACGATGATTCGCGATGCTCCTCAGGTTGACTTCGTCGCTTTCTCATGGGTGTCCTCGCCAGCCAGAACAAGCGTGCGTGACGGCCGAATGTAGGGTCACTTGAACGGGAGTTGTGTCCGTCGTACGCAGACCGCATGCGCGGGCCAGATTCTAGGCAAAACACGGTTTTCGTCCTAGATCGACTTGCCGGTTCCCAGGAGAACGCTAGCAATGTCTCAATACCCCCAGATCTTCGCTCTGCGCCAGACTTTCGAGCGTCCGCGCGTGGCCGATGTGCCGGCGCAAGTCCAGGCGGAACTGGCCAAGTTGTCGCTGGGCGCCAAGGTCCAACCCGGCCAGACGGTCGCGATTACCGCCGGCAGCCGCGGCGTCGCCAATATTCACGTGATTCTCAAGGCGATCGTCGAGCATTTCAAAACCCTGGGCGCCCAGCCGTTCATCGTTCCGGCCATGGGCAGCCATGCCGGCGGCACGGCGGAGGGGCAGCGGCAGTTGATCGAGGAGTACGGGATCACCGAGTCGTTCTGCGGCTGTCCGATCCGTGCCAGCATGGACACGGTGGTTGTATGCCAGGCTCGGGAAGGGTTCCCGGTCCACTTTGATCGGTTTGCGCACGGGGCCGACCATGTCGTGGTCTGCGGGCGGGTCAAGCCGCACACGTCGTTCGCCGGCGACCTGGAGAGCGGCCTGATGAAGATGATGCTGATCGGCTTGGGCAAGCATGCCGGGGCCAAGATCTACCATCGGGCCATCATGGATTACAGCTTTGAGCAGATCATCCGCAGCGTCGCCCGCGAAGTGCTCGGCCGGTGCCGGATCGTGGCCGGCCTGGCGATCGTCGAGAACAGCTACGATGAAACGGCCCTGATCACCGCCGTCCGGCCGGAGGAGTTCGAGGCCCGGGAGAAAGAGCTGCTGGTGCTCGCCAAGCAATGGCTGCCCCGCCTGCCCTTTGACCGCGCGGACCTCCTGTTGATCGACGAGTTGGGCAAGGATCTGAGCGGCACCGGCATGGACACCAACGTCGTGGGCCGCAAGTTCGCGTACCACGAGCCAGGGCCGCAGGAATCGCCGGATGTCCGCTATATCGCCGTCCGCGGCCTGACGGCCCAGACGCACGGCAACGCGACAGGGTTGGGGCTGGCCGAGTTCTGCCGCAGCCGGGTCCTGCGGGAGCGGGACGAGCGGATTACGCGGATCAACAGCTGCACCGGGGGCGACGTCTGCTGTGCGATGACCCCGCTGGACTACGAGACGGACCGCGAGATCCTGGACACGGCGTTGCCGATGATCGGCCTGACCGAACCGGCGGACGCCAAGCTGCTGTGGCTTCGCAACACGTTGCACCTGGCCGAACTCGCCTGCTCGGCGGCCTACCTCGAGGAAGCCCGCCAGCGGCCCGACTTGGAGATCCTCGCCCCGCTCCGGCCCTTGCCCCTGGACTCGGCGGGCAACCTGCCGGACCTCGTCACCGGCTGGCTGACAGGCGGTTGAGGCGAGGGACCTGTTCGACAAGGTGACTACGTGCCGGAAGGTCTGGGATCGGTTGCTGACCGGGTACGTGCTGGATGCCCTGGAGGCCGAAGCCGAGCAAGGGCAGGCTGAAACGGCCGACGTGGAGCGGCTGCTGGGTACGGCCAACGCATTGCCGTGGCAGCAGGCTGATCCGGTTGGCGAAGGTGAAGAGTACCGGGCAAACCAGGGTGAAGAGGTCCACGCTTCGGCATTGACGCTGCACGATGCCCCGGTGCATGTTAGCGTGGTGGTTGCGGGGTAGGATCGTTCGTCGACTTCGTTCAAAGCCGCCACAGCCTTATGATCGGGCTGTGGCGGCTTTTTCTGTTTAGCGTCCGACACGTCCCGGATGGAATCCAAGACGGGGATGCCGTTCCCACCGCCCCGCTGCGTCCCGGCAAAATACCCGACAGGTCGAGTCCGCCGAAAAGAATCGCCGGACGATTCTGGGCGTCCGAGTCTGGACAACGGTTTTTCCTCGTGGCACCATGCACACTGTGCCGAGTAGCGAGGCCGGGCCATGGGACACGATTTTGGGCTTTTCCACATGGACGAAAACCCCTACGAATCCCCCAAGTACCTGGGGGTCCAGGACCGCTCCCTTGAAGCCTCGTTGGAGGACGGCGAGAAAATTCTCGTCCAGATTGCCGCACGATCAGAAAGTGGACGGGTCCGCCTATTTCGGTTTCGGTCGCCGGTGATCGGCAAGTTGGTTCTGACAAATCGGCGGGTGTTTTTCCTTTCTTGTGGCAAGGGCGAGGGAATCGGCCTCTACTCCGAAACAGCAATGATCGAACGGATCGCAAAGTCGTTGGACATCACGGCCCTGCAAAGGACAGGTAGCTGGGAATTCACGATTTCCGGCGTTCGATCTGCCGAGGCACCAAGGAGATCGTTTTGGCGAAGATCGCACCTGCGAGTGGTCGGGCTTGACGAGTACGGAACGGAGGTCTGCCAGCATGTCTACCGCTGTGGAATAGGGCGGAAAACCTGGGAGGATGTCGCAGCCAAGATCAACGAAATCAGGCAAGGTGGCAGCGGATCGTGAGGCAGCACTGAGGCCGAAGTGCGAAATCGATGTGCGGTGGACAGGATGAGTGCGGAATCCAGATCTTCGGCACCGGAAGTAACTGACGCTGAAGCAGCAGTGGTAAGTGACCGACGACGGAGTTTTTTCATGGCGAGTTCTGATCGGAGCCGTCCAGGAGCTTTGATCGGTGTCGCATTCAGCGGTGTCGTGCTGGGAGCCCTGCTCGGTGCGATCACGAACAGCGTCAACGGCTGGGTAAGCCCGCTCTACTTCCGCAACATCATGCGGTGGGACGACGTGCAGGACCTCTGGCGGGCCAGCATTGCCCAAGGAATCCTCGAAGGCATCCTGTTCGGGCTGGCCTTCGCCGTGGTCTTCACCGCCGTGGTGGGCATCGTGTCCAAGGCCCGGTCGCCCTACGGTCTCGCTGCTGTCCATCTGGTCTTGATTGGTGTTGCTGCATTGGTCTGCTGGGCACTGGGTGGCGTGGTGGCGATGGGATTGGCGACACTCAGCCCCGAATTCTATCGGCACGCTTTTCGTGGCGTCCCGGAGGATTTCAGCCAAATGCTCCGGTATGCGTGGGTGGGCGGCTCGATCTGGGGCATTCAGTTTGGCGGACTGGCTTCGGTTATCGTCGGCTCCGTGTTGTTCCGGGCGAAGTGGCGGCACATTCAAGAAGACACCCGCCCCCCGGCATGACAGCCGTGATTCGGACTACTCGTCGCCCAGCCATCGCCAGAGCAGCAGCACGGGAGCCAACGCTCCGACTGCAAACGTGCCTGCCACGATCACCGTGCCCTTGGAGCCGCTGGACAAAAGCTCGTAGTTGTCTTCAAGCCATAGGCCGATCCCCATCAGCAAGAAAACGACCAAGATCACCGCCACGATTCCGCAGATCGGCATCAGGGTGAGCAGGACGATGAGTTTTACCGGCGTGGAAAGCTTGCGTCGCATGTTGCCCACCGTCTACAGTAGTTCAAGGTGGCCGGTGATCGCATCGATCTTGTCGGCCTCGTCGGGGCCGATGGCGAGGCAGGTCCGAGTCGGCTGGCCGTGGAATTCCGTCCTGCCGCTGTCCGTGATTAGATGGACTTCCAGCCCGGCCTCCACCGCCTTGTCGTGGATCTGCATCAGTTCCTCTTCGCTGTCCACCCGGCAGCAGACCTTGGCGAACGCCCCGGTCAGCCATGCACGTTGGGCGTCGGTGAGGCCGTCGAGCGACACGGAGCCTGCTTCCTGCAAGCGACGGCAAAGGAACGACATGGCGGCATGAGCACCCTGGGCGATCTGTTTGCCACGACGCATTTTCAAGTCGTGACGCATGACGATGACCTGCTTGATCCGAGTTTCGCCGTTCATTTGGTCTCGCCATCAACCAGCAGCAAGGCGTGACATTCGGTCCACGTGGGCGGTTCGCACTTGGCCGCCAGCTTCCGCACGACTTGCTCAGGGACAGGGTTCTTCCGGCCTTTGTTCTGACGCAACAGCCGGTCAAACGGCGGTTCCACGTAGACCAGTTCGATGCGGGTGTTGTAGTCAACAAACAGGTCGATCCACCGTTGGCGGGTCTGCTTCAGAATGTTGGTGGCGTTGAAGGCCAACGACGTACCGGCCCGCAGGAATTCACGGCACCGTTTACGAGCCAACTGCACCACGGTGCCTTGATCGTCCGTTGGATCGACATCCAGTTCCCCACGGATGTCGTCCAGCGATACAACCGGCAGGTCAGTTCGATTCCGTGCCAGCCACGTGTCCTTGCCGCTGCCGGGCAAGCCGGACATCACCGTCACCCGGCAGGCGAAGGCTTCGTGGGGGACGTAGTGCAGGTTCGGCTCCCGTTGTCGGAAGAACAAGAACCGGGCATGGTCATTGGCGAACGGGTAGGGCTGCTCGTAGCAGCCGTTTTCTTCCGCCAGCAGCATCCAGTAATGCAGGTTCTCTTCGGGACGAGACATGGCCTCGGTGTCTCGACCACGGGTGTCGGCCAGGGCAAACAGGTACAGAAGCCGATTGTTGACCAGCCATGACAGCCGGACCACTTCATGAGTCGGGTCAGACCGTTCCAGCAGGAACGCTGGCCGCCCGTGATATCGGACCAAGCGGGCGATCTGCTCACGGGTCGCCAAGTCGCAGCCCAGGTCACGCAGGACGCCACGGGCCAGGTGTTCGCCCTTGACGGCGTGCTTCGGTGACGTGATCCGTCCGGTTTTGGGATCGGCCTCCGAAGTTAGTGGCTTGGCAGCGTCGTGAAACAGTGCGGTGAAGGTCAGCACGGCTTGCTCGTCCGAAAACAACCTCGGCCACGCCTCAAGTTCGGCAAGTTGCTGACACACCATCTTCGTGTGTGTCCAGACATCGCCTTCCGAATGCCATTCGGCATCCTGGGCACAGTCCGCCATCGCCTGACACCACGGCTGGGGTTCCGCCCAGGCCAGGATGTCGTTGAGCGATGACTGCTTGAGTTCTTGCCAGTTCATGACCAGATGTCCACGCCGGACGCAAGCTGATTCGGCACCATGGCTTGGTACTGCCAGTGCGTGCTTTGCTTGATCTTCTCCACAAACTCGGATCGAACGAACTTGGCCCGGCCGGTGACGATGCCGTCTGCCTCGGTTCGCAGGTACAGCCCTTCCATCAAATTGTCAGTCCGATGCGTCAGCGGATTTTCAAATTGGCTGTCGAACTTGGATGGTCCGATCAAGGCTTCGAGTTCGGATCGCTTCAACGCCCCAGAATGAAGGACAGGTACGGTCTCGATCCCGGCTCCTGCCAGCAAATCCAGCCGTCGTTCAAGATCCAGGAACGCCTCGATCTCTTTGTCGTAGATGTCGAACTCGAAGAAGTAATGGGTTAGCTGGCGGTAAAGGACCGAGTGCCGAGCGTAGACCCATTCCCCGAACAGCAGGAATCGATTTTCGAGCCGTTGTTCCAGGATGTATCGCTTGACCGTTGCCCACTGCTTGAACAGGTCGTACTGCGGGTGCATCCCTTCGGTGATGAGGTGGCCTCGGCATTGCAGGACCAACTCGCCGTCGTCGGAAAAATGAATGCCGACGTTTGTGCCGTCGATCTTTTCCTCGACGATCAATGACTCGTCGGCAATGAACCGATTGGACTCGGCCTCACCGAGGTGCTTGTCGTCGTCGGTCCCCTTGGAGCCAAACAGATGGGGCGTCCGTGGGTACTTGATGAAATCGCCATGTGAAGCACCCATCAGAACGCCCTTTCCTCCCTCGGCTGGACGGTAGCATGTCGATTATCCCCGGCAGGCAAACCGCAATGGGCCAAGGGAATCCCCACAGCAGACACGGTTTACGTGGCGTCCATGAGCATGTAGACACCAGCGACGGTGGCATGGTTCGCTCGTCCAAGTGGTTTTTGAGTGAGCGGCCGCTGCACAAAACGCCGGTGGTTTTGGTTGTTTTCTGGCCCGCCGTCGTCGTCGCCTGTACAATGCCGAAAGAAGGGAGCGGACTTGGCATGTCCACGAAAAGCGACTGGCCGGAGGTGGAACCGAAGCAGATTCAAGTGCGGCGGGCTGCCGAGCGGGGCCACGCCAACCACGGCTGGCTCGATACCTGGCATCACTTCTGATCCATCAGGACGCCCATATCTACCTTTCGACGCTGGCGGCCGATCAGGAGGTCAGGCACGAGTTGCAGCCCGGTCGTCATGCGTGGCTCCAAGTTCTACGGGGAGTGGTCGAACTGAACGGCCTTGCGTTGGCGGCGAGCGATGGGGCTGCCGTGACCGACGAGACACAACTGTCGATCCGGGCCAACAAACCTTCCGCAGTGATGCTCTTCGATTTGCCGTAGTCAGTTGCGGACATGAACTCAGGCGTGCTGGCCAACTCACAGGAAAGAGGACCGAGAAATGACAACGCAAAAACAGGCGATTCCTGATCACGCCATTCACGAACTGATCGCAAGCCGTTGGAGTCCCTACGCGTTTGCCGAGCGATTTGTGTCTGATGACGACCTTCGCTCCCTGTTCGAGGCCGCTCGCTGGGCGGCGTCGTCCTACAACGAGCAGCCGTGGAGCTACATCGTGGCGACCAAAGCCAGTCCCGCAGATTTCGAGCGATTGCTCTCCTGCCTCGTCGAGGGGAATCAGGCGTGGGCCAAGGCGGCTCCAGTACTGGCGATTGGCTGCACCAACTTGCACTTTGTTCGCAATGGCAAACCCAACGCCGCTGCCGTTCACGATCTGGGTCTTGCCAGTGCAAGCCTGACCTTCGAGGCAACAGCCCGTGGGTTATTCGTCCACCAGATGATAGGCATTCTCCCGGAGAAGGTTCGTGAATTGTACCGTGTCCCCGAAGGCGTGCAGCCCTTGACGGGCTTGGCGATTGGCTACGCCGCCGACCCGAACGCCCTGGCCGAGGTCTACAGGCAACGTGACCTCGCAACCAGGCAGCGGAAGCCCCTCGCCGAATTCATGTTTGGCGGCCAGTGGGGCAAAGTGTCCTCGATCATCCAGTAGATGGCGGACTGACCTTTGCCAAGCGGAGGCAAGATGAACAATGCAGCAGTCTCACAGATTGAAGCCGTTGTCGAGACGGCCGTGTATGCGGAGGATCTGGATCAGATCGAACGCTTCTACAGGGATGTTCTCGGCTTGAACGTGATCGGACGGGAGCCGGGGCGACATGTCTTCTTTCAAGTTGGAAATCACAGCGTTTTGTTGGTGTTCAACCCGCAGGCAACGCTTTCCGGCGGCGTCTTTCCGGCCCACGGGGCACGAGGACCGGGCCATTTCGCTCTCGGTGTTCGATCTGAATCGCTGAATAGTTGTCGACAATGGCTCACCGATAATAGGATCGCCATCGAGAAAGAAGTGTCGTGGCCTAGAGGAGGAGCATCGATCTACTTTCGTGACCCGGCAGGTAATTCCGTCGAACTGGTGACCCCCGGCCTTTGGGGAACCCCCGCTGGTTGGTAGCCCAATGAGCGCCTGGAAACACCTACGAGCAATCCTCCTGCTCCCCGGCATGGTGACCGTGGCCATTCCGGCAGCTACCTGATATACAGACGGAATGTGCCTCGTTGGATTCCACGCTGGACGCCGTGGGAGCGTTTGTCGGAATGACCGGTGTGAGCCGCGTCAGATCCAATGCGGCGGACAATGCCAAGGTGTCGGGATGGGCAAAAAGCAATTGAATTTGTTGGAACCGGACCAGGGCCGTGCGACACGGAGTCGGCCCACGGATGACGAACTACGGGGCCTCATCGCCCGGATTCACCCAGACTTCAAGCCTGTGTGGAATGGGCTGCCGGAAGATCAGCAGTTGGCACTGGCCGCCTATTTCTTGCCCTGGGGGTCAAAGAAAGAGCAGATCGGCCCGACACGCCCAAGTGTCCTGCACTGGTACTGCCCGTTCGCTGCTCAGACAGTCTTCCCCAGCGGCCACCGCTACTGCCTGAACGTGTACAGCGGATGCTCCCACGAGTGCGAATACTGCTACGCCGTGAGCTACGCCCAGTCGAAGGCGTCCTGCAAGCGTGGTTTCGAGCGGATGTTGGAACGGGATCTGACCGACCTGGAAGCGTTCGACGTGCCTCCGGCACCCGTCCATCTGTCGAACAGCACCGATCCCTTCCAACCCCTGGAGCAGGTCCACGGTCACACACGTGTTGCCCTGGAAGGCATCCTTGAACATCGACACCGATTCACCACGGTGACAATGCTGACCAAGAACCCGTTGCTGCCGGTGAAACTCGGCTACCTGGATCTGTTCCAGTCGTTGGGCATGATTTCCCCGGACCATTCGAAGCAGGCCCAGGTCACCACGCCGCTTCAGGTTCAGGTCAGCCTGGCCTTCTGGCGAGACGACGCACGGCGGGCCTACGATGTAGCAGCCCCCAGCGTCGAGGACCGGAAGGCAGGCGTCCGGGCACTACGGGAGGCAGGCATCCCCGTAGTCCTGCGAATTGACCCGCTGTTCCCACGGTCGCCTTTGCCACTGGCTGGAAAACCGAGCATGGCCGATGTTGGCCTCACCGAGGCACAGATCATTGGCGACCTGGAGCAGCTTGTAGATTTCGCCCGTGAGGTGGGAGTCCAGCATGTCGTCTACTCGCCGGTGAAGATCGTGCAGCCTCGTGGCCGTCCGATTTCCGCCACGATGGCCGCCCTGCGGGACTTGTACAGTGCGTTGTCGGCTCCGGGCAGGCCGGTCTGGCGGGGCGGGAGTTGGCGGCTGCCCAAGGAGGTGGCCGACGAACATGTGGTCGGGCCGTTCCTGGAAATCTGCCGGCAGGCAGGGGTCGCCGCCAAGTTCTGCATGAGGGATCTGGTGGAGATTGGGTGAGGGCGGGCAGACCGTGGTTGGGAACTTCAACCACTGCCAACCCATCCCAGCCACTCCGTCACCCGTTCCGCTTCCAGCGGCCCCCCATGACCGACGAAAAACTTGGTCGCCCCAAGGTCCAGTAAGCCCTTCGCGGAACGCGAGTCCCGCAAAGCACCTTACCGCCACCAGATCGGTAGTGTACCACGCCCCAATCGGGAAAAATACAAGGGCCCTCCACCAACTCAGCGAAAGCCGCCCCCCGGCTGGACTGTTCACGGCCCCCCGGCTGCCAGTCGTGGCCGGGCCGCCCCACGGCGATCCCACTCATCCCGGCGAACTCCGCCTGATTCCAGTCCCCTGCCCCTGTTGTGCCGAATTTAATCTGTTCCCGGCCCCTGGCTGCCGGGTTGGGCCGGGCCGCCCCACGGCGATCATGGGCGGTGGGATGAGGATGAGGCTGATCTTCGGCTTGGGTGATGATGGGGCGAAGATGCGACTGGTTGTGGCCCTGGAAACGGGTTTGGCCGACCACCCGACGATCCGGGGCGATCCGACGAGATTTGATCTGATCCCATGCTGCGGCGGGTGGCGGCTGATCCCGGCCCTGACGCCGGTTTGACATGGGCCGGGGCGATCCAATGAGCCTCCATCTGATCTCCGGCCACGGCGGTGGCAGGGCGAGGATGGGTCGTGGGCGGGCCTTTGTGAGCGTGGTCGGGGCTGCTCCGCGACCGGCTGTATTGCATCGGTGTTACACCGCCATTTCACGGCAATTTCACCGCGACTCTGTTACACGAACGTTACACCAACGTGCAATGTCAACGAAAAAGGACTTGCGGCATGTCGCCGCAAGTCCTTTCCATGATTGAAGATGCGAGAGACAGGATTTGAACCTGCACCCCTTGCGGGACTGGATCCTAAGTCCAGCGCGTCTGCCAATTCCGCCACTCTCGCTCACGCTGCAGTCGTGTTGCTTTCGCGTTGCAACTATTTACTGTTAAATGATTTGCGATACAACCCCACCGCAGTCGCGCTGCGGGCACGCCGACGACAGGTTGCCAACAATCGCAGAAAAGGCACGGTCATGACATCCCTCCAGAAGAAGGGTGAAAGCTGGGGTTTTCAGTTTCATTACCCTGGGAAACGCCACACCTTCACCATCGGCAAAGTCGAACCAGACGAAGCCGAAGCCAGAGCGAATCAAGCCGAATACCTTCTCATCCGCATCGAGCAGGGCCTGCTCACGGTGCCACCAGGAAACGATATTGTGCTCTTTCTTCAGCACGATGGCAAGCCACCGCCTCAAGTCCCTGATGCAGCTGAAGACGTCAAGAACGTCAAGGGGCAGCTTGAATCAATGGATGTAAACGGTAACCCATTGGTCTTCTTCGATGACAAGGAATGCGACAACGAAGGGCCTGAGTCGAACTTCGGAGCAACTTGATCTTGCGATCGGTTGGTCCGCAGAGTCCGCCTACTCGTCGCGGACTTGTGCCTTCTGTGGCTGCGCCAAATTGCGTGCTGATCATCATTCTGCCTTCGGCACGTCGAGCGTGCCGCTGAATCCCGGCCCGCCGGCGGCCACGTAGCCGTAGCTCGCGCCGTTCGGATCGGGCGTGACCCAGAACGAGTACAGCGAGCCGCGGGTCAAGGTGAACCGCAGTCGCACGTTCTTGCCGCTGGCGCGGGCGAGGCTGTCCACGCCCTGCCACGCCACTCGCTGGCGGGTGCTATCGCCGCTCAGCGGGACGCAGTTCTCCGCGGTGAACGGCCCGTAGGGCTGGCCGTCCAGTGTCAGCACTTCCACCCGCAACTCGCCGCCCGGCGCGTCAAGGTTGACGAACAGGTGCTGGCCCTGGAACCGCAGCGGGCGGGTCGTCAACGTGCCAGGCGTGTCGGCGGCGTCCAGCGAGGCGAAGCCGTCGCGGCGGAGCGTGGCCAGGCCGATGGCCCCGCCGGTGTACATGCCCCGCTTGCCGCTGGGCGCAATTCCCGAAGTGCCGGTATACGGAAAGACCAGCCGGTCGTCGAGCACGACAAACACACCAGCCGTGCTGTGCAGATAGGCGCGGTCCCAAGCTCCTTCCGTGCGCTCGCCGACGATGAAGCCGCTACGGTCGGGGCGGTCCCAGTGGAAGCCGTCGCGGCTGAAGCCTAGTTCGAGGTCGATCAGCTTGGGAAAACCGCCCCGGTCGCAGACTTCGTTCTTCGGGCCGCGATGAATGTAGTGCATGCCCACCAGCAGGCTCTCGTAGGCCACGGCGTTCAGGCTGTACAACTGCGGGGGATCGCCGGCGCCGGGATAACGGCCCTCCGGCTCCGGCCGATCGAGGCGGTCGGCGTTGGTCCAGTAGACGGCCCGGGACCAGTCCGCGCCGGCCAGGAAACTGTCGCTCTCGTGATAGTAGCGACTGCGGCCCCGCGCGGTCCCGCGTTTGATGCTGTAGACCCATTTCTGCCGGAAGGGATTGAAGAAGAACGAGCAGTAGTCGTCCGCGGCCATGTCGGTCGGCACAGCCTCGGACCACGTGCGCCCGTCGCTGACGTGCAGCGAGTGGTTGAAGCCCGCCGGACGCTGCTCCTTGGGCACGTGCATCCAGCAGGTCAGGAACTTGATCCGTTCGGCCGGATTCGTGGCGTTCACGTCGAGCCAGACGCAGTTGTCCGACCCGCCGCTGGCCAGTTGCGGACCGGTCCAGCGCAGGCCCTCGGACAACAGCGGCCCCTGCCGCATCCAGTGCTGCATGTCGGTGCTGGTGGCCAAAGACAGCGGCCCGCGCCAACCGGCGACGTAGAACATCTTGAAGTGCTGCTCCGCAGGATCCCAGAAGACGCCGCCCTGGCCGAGGAAGAGCGTCGCCTGCTGGCCGCGCTCGCCCAGCGTCGAGTCCGCCAGCTCCCGTGGTGTCTCGGCTCGCAGCACCGGATTGCCTGCGAACTTCTCGGCCTTGTGGAAGGTGCGTTTCAGATCGGTCTTCTCGATCAGGAAATCGTCCACGAGCAATTGTCGGCCGACGTCAATCGGAATCGTCTTCGGCGGTCGCCGCAGGTACGGCACGGGCATCGGCTCGGTGGACGCCGGATCGCGATGCCGCGGCGGCCACTCGTAAGGCAGTTCAATCCCGTT
>CAIYOB010000415.1 GCA_903927685.1 uncultured Planctomycetaceae bacterium | reverse complement strand
TGAGTATGGTGTCCCCAGAAGTCCACCACGCGTCTGGCTAAAACTGCCTGCCCCGGTACTACCATTTTGCATCGTGCGGAAGTCGCTGGACCAGGACACCATACTAGAAACGCTCAACTCGCCATTTCAGATTCTCGCTCGGTCCGCCGCTGGAGAGGTACTCACTCACGGCAATACGAACGATATCGCCGGAAACAAGTAGTGATCGCGAAGATGGAACTTGTTGACCCCCAACCTTAATGAGTTGCTCTCCATTGTTCGCCTCATCGCCCAACAAATCATGCGTTTTGGACCCATCAACGATCGAAAGGACAAACCGGTCTTCGGCGCCGCCACCTACGGCTAAATAATGGTGTTCATCAATCTCGATCAACATCGAGTCTCTTTTCTTTCCATCGAGACTTTCCAAGGCAGAGAGAACGTCTGACTCCGACGCATTGGCGGTAGACTCTCCGACGTTTCTCGGCCCATCCCAAACATCGACACACACCTTTACATTTTTCACAGTCGGACTCTCCTGATCCCGTGTGGCGTGACAATGTCAAGCCGTTTAAGTCCCAGTTGTCTTGCGAAATCCATCACTCCATCGGTTCGCCGACAAAACGTACAAAGGTCCGCATCAACAATCAGTCGACCGTATTTGGCGCTTACGCCGGACCGAAGTGCCTGATTAAATACGTCGCCTTCCGCATGAGAAAGCGAGTACTTCTTAATCCAGCCGTTCTTGGCTTTCAAGACCATGTTCGTAGTCCGGTGGGCATTGAGACCCGTAAACTTCCCGTTTCCAACGAGCAGCATTGCGAGTACGCCGCCATCGGCTTCACCACCACCGGGAATCCCTTCCGGGAATGCCGCGCGAAGGCGCGCGAGTTCCTGCAGTCTTTTTCGTCCCCAGCCCGGCGTGGCACCGAGTTCGCCGATTATCGAGTCACCCCAACTCGCATTATGCACCAGCAGCCCCAGCTCGCTCACGCGGTAAACGTGAGGGCCGAGGACTTCCAGATTGTACACCAGTTCGGGAGCCGGGCGGAAGCGGATTGACGCGACTTGGGCTGTGCGTCCGGTGCTTGCGAGCAGCGGTTCGCCGACCTGCAGCCGATTCGCGGGCACGAACTGGCCGCGCGTCGCTGACCAGAACGGATGTTGCTCGGTGCAGCCGATGGGCTCGTCCAAGCCTTGGACATGCACGTTCAGCAAGCTGTTTGCCACGTGGCGGAAGCGGCCGGTGACGACCGAGCCCGCCCCCGCTTCGATTTCTGGCGACGGTTCGATGGAAAGCACCCGCGCTGGGCCGCGCGTGTTCAGTTCCGGCAAATCAACCTGAATTACCTCGCCCACCGTCGCTCGCTGAGCTTCCAGCCAGGCCACTGGCCGCAGCAGTTCGATCTCGACATCCGCGTCTGCGGCGTTGACCGCTCGCAGCACGAGCTTGCGCCAGGTCGCTGCCTCCGGCTCACCAAACTCACTGCCGCGCGACGCAACGGCTTCGGCAGGCGCGTCGGTGATCACCCGTTGGCCCAGTTGGATCCGTTCAATGGCCGTGAACGTCGGCGGCTCGTTGGGCGCGTGGCCGCGCTCGACCAGGGTTCCCGCCACGAAGCAAATCCGGCCAAATTGCTGGATGCCCAGTCGCTGCATTCCGCGCCGTAAGCCGGCGCTGAGTACGTCGCCGATTCCCTGACCGACGATGTTCCCGACCAGCGACTGCGTTAACGCCTCGGACAAACCGCGCCCGTCGATGCCCACGGACCAAGCCGTATCGGCTGCGGTACCGACGGCGACTTCCGAGCCGTAGTGAAGTGCGTATCGCGAGATGCCGAAGCCCGCGGCCTTAGAAAGCCCCAGGCGAGTCCCCAGCCTTCCTCCGGCCATTGCCAATCGGGTACCCGCTTTCGTCTCCGCCAAGCCGGGAACCAGTCCAATCGCCATGTCGATGGCAAAGTTGCGCCCGTACGCCGCCCCCCAGCTAAAGGAACTGTCGTGCGTCCAGGATGCGATGCTGGCTTCTGCTGCTGTGGCGATCCCCGCTGTGATCGCGTTCTTACCAACGTAGACCGCTGCACCGGTGGCCGTGACCGAGCCTCCCGTGGTCAAGCCTGCGGAGGACAACATGACCGGTGCCGCGAAGTAGATCCCGATTCCCAGCGGGACCGCCAGAGCCACGGATCCCGCCCAAACTTGTCCTTCAGTTCGGCCAGCCAGCCACCGGGCGAAATCGGGGTGGGCTTGCATGATCGGGTCGAAAACCGACAGATTCCCCGGCTCGGAACTCTTCAACGGATCGCTTTCGACATGCGTTCGTGTGGCCACGACACGGCTGCTGGGGTCGTTGTTCCCGAACCGATAGCCTCGCAGTTCACCCCCGTCCGACAAGAAGCGATGGCTGCCCTCGTCATACCAGCGGCCATCGATGAAGTACCCCAGGCCATCGAACCACAGGCTGCCTTGCCAGATGATCGGGATATCGTACAGCGTCCCGTTCCCGTGCGTGGCGCCCTGACCGCCAAACTCCTCGAAGTCACGATGCATGACCTGCCACACGTCGCTGGCTTCGGCCGTAGCGTAAGATCGCACCGTGCCGGACATATCCGACAAGGTCCATATGGTGGCTCCGCCCTGATCCACGGCCAGTACTTCTCCCGCGGCGGGGCCGTTCAAGTAGCTGCGGACGATTCGATCGCCGTCCGAGAGATCCAATTCAAGGGCGACGGACGAGCCGTCGCGGACGTAGCCTCGCCACAGCGACTCGTCCGAGGTACCGCTAGGGACATCGATCTTGGTCGCCACGTGGCGGCCAAGAGCGTCGTAAGCAAGGTCGGCCTCGAAGACGAGTTCTCCTGATGCCGTCCTCCCTTCCACCGCCACCAGACGGCCTCGCAGGTCCCAGGTGAGCGTGCGCGTCCCAAGGGCATCCACGACGGCGACAAGATTGCCTTCGGCGTCGTACCGATACTGGGTGTTCAGTTCGTGAATCAGGCGTCCGCCCTTGCCGATGATCGTTTCGACGTCGGGTTCAAAGTGCCCGGAGTTGTCATAGACGAGTGGCGTCCAGGGCTCAGTAGATGTCCCATCGAGGGCCACCGCTCTGACCCCAGTCAGCTGTCCTTTCGCATCGTGGCGGAATCCCAAGTCTTCGCAGGCGAGACCGTGAATTGCCCCCGGGTCCGGATCGCCCGAATCGGTAAAGCCTGAGGAGTTGAAGATGGTGTGACGCTCGATCAACAGTCCTCGGCTATCGAACTTGTTCTCGTAGCCAGCGACGACGGCCCCGGGGAAGGATTCGATGTTGGCCCGGTGGGTTAGGGACTTCAGTCGCGCGTCGCCGTAGTACTGAAATTCCGTGTAGATCCTCTCGTCGGTCCAGCCGAGGTCCGCGTAGCGGCTGACCTTCTGGCGGGTTCCATCCGCGTTGTACGCAATACGCACCGACTTGTCTCCGGGCACCTGATTCCCGGACCAGAGTTGGCCGACGTCAGCCGGCGCGCCCGATTGACCGGCCTGAAAGACGTCCTGAGCAAGGCCGTGGATGCGCCCCAGGGGATCGTGGGTGGTTGTCGTGCGGACCACATTTGAGAAGTCGTTCACCCCGTTGTCGGTCACGTCCAGCGATAGGCCGGTGACGATATCTCTCAGCGCATCCGAGGGCTGAAATGGTGTGCCCTCGTAGTCGGTGACGAACCGGCTTCGCGGGGCAGTCTGACCCAGGAACGTAAATCCCTGCGTCGTGGTTGCAAGGCGCCCCAGGTCGTCGTACGTGTACTCTACGGAAGACCCGTCGCCGTCCAGCGGCCCTCCGGTCCAGTGTTCGTCCGCCGTCTTGATGGAACCGTCGGAATACAACGTGTAGGTTGTTGTCAGCGAGATTCCGGCGTCGGTAGTCCCGTTGCGATCCGCGTCGCACACCGCGGTGTATCCGGCGTCGGTGCTCTGGGCCAGGCCCGCGGGGCAGACGACCGTCTCGGTACGGGTACGATTCACGGGATCCAAGACGGCGGTGAGTACATGGCCGTTGCGATTGGTGTATCGCGTCGTTAGCCCTTGATAGTCCCACGTGCGCGAGACCGGAACGCTGCCTGTGATCGTTCCCGTGGTATCGTAGGAATCGATGGTCAGTGTTTCTCCAATGATTCGTCCCAAGCCGTCGTAGTCCCACCGGATTTCGCTACCTTCGGCGTCGGTCAGTTTCACGCGAGTTCCGGCGGAGTCGTATTCCGGGTCGCTTAACTGCCCATTGGCCAAAGCGACCCGATCAACCAGACCTGTACCTCCCAAGACGTCATCGTAGGTGTACTCGGTTTGGTTGTTCAGCGCATCGATGGCGTACCGCACGCGGCCGTTCGTATCAAGGAAGTGCCGAAGGCGCGGCGTGAAGCCGGATTGCGTCTGGTCGTCGAGGAAGTCCGAAGGATCCTGCACGGCGATGGGCTGAGCGCGGTCCTCGATGCGGTCGGCCACCAGAATCACCGTGCCCGCCGTGTTGAAGACTTGGCGATTGATCCGCGTCTCGTCGTAGCCCAATCCCACCTTGACGCCGCGAACCGAGCTTCCCGGCACCATGTCCAGCGTGACTTCCAGCGTACTCGAGTCGAACGGTACGGGCCCCACCGTGGCCCGCGTCGTTACGGCGTAGAGTTGTTTGTCCGGCACATAACTGTAACTGTAAAGCGTCAGCGGCGCGTCCTTGGTCCCGCTAGATTGATAGGCAGATTTCAGGTCGTTGTACGAACCAGCATAGGCTTGCTGCACGACAATCGGTTTGCCTTGGACGTCTTGCCGCACCCGGGTGGCCTTGAGTCGCAGTTCGTTGCGTTGATCCGCGGTCGCGTAGTC
The DNA here is from genome assembly GCA_903927685.1 of uncultured Planctomycetaceae bacterium. The sequence goes on along the minus strand of CAIYOB010000415.1, from coordinate 5,584 downwards.
ACTCGGTTGCCCTGGAATGCCCACGGCAGAAACCACGTCCCAGAAGCCGTCCGCAAAGTAGTCGAAGTAGTCGAACTGCTGCACGGCTGCCGAGGCGTCCAGGTACTCGACTTTCCGTAGGCGATGCAACGCGTCATAACTGTACGCCGTTTGGCGTGCTGGAAGGGTATCGCCGCTCGCCGGCTCGAACTTGCTGCGCACCAGATCCCCCGCCAGGTTGTATTCCTGGATGGTCTTCCCGCCCAGAGCGTTCACGTCCACGACCACACGCCCGAGGGCATCGGAGTAGCGGGTCGTCGACAGCCCATCCACGATGGTCGTCACCCGCGAGTAGCCGGCATCGTAGAGTTGATAGTCGACATTTGTGATTCGCGTCTCGACGGGGGTCGCCTCGGTATCTGAGACCGGCTCGACCAGCTGGCGGAGCCGCCCATGTTCGTCGTAGTCCGCCTGCGTCGTGTAGAGCTTCGGGTCAGTGGGGCCTCCGGCCCCATTGCCTTGTCTGCGAGTCTCCGTCGTCGTGAGCGGATTGCCGAGAGGGTCGGTCGAATAATCGAACTCCGGTCGCAGGACCGCATCGACGTAAGTGTGTTTGAGGTAACCTAACTCGTCGTATTCCTTGCCGACCCGAGCCATGCTGCCGGTTTGCGAGGAGAGCAGCCTCCCGGCGTGGTCGTAGGCCAGCACGGTCAGCAGATCCAGCTGCTCGTCGTAGCTCGTTCCGCTTTCGCTGCCACGATTGATCGTTTCGAGGATCTGGGTCGGCGCGTCATGCCGAGCGTCCTGGTATTGATACTCCGAGCGGGCGCCGCTAAGCAGGTTTTCTTCGACTAGCGGCCGACCGATTTCATCCGATTCCGTTCGGAAGACTTCATCCACGAAATCCGTGTTCACGAGGCGAACGGTGGGATCCGCGTCGACCGTCGAATCCCCGGCGATTCCGGTAGACCGAACCCAACTCGTCCGTGCCAACGGGTCGAAATAGTGGTCTCGTGTAGCCTTCGCCGTGGTGCCATCGGAACGCCGAATGTCATCGGGTAACGTGATCGACTTCAAGGTCCCGTCGGCGTAGTAGGCGTACCGCGTGGTCTGCGCAATCGCCTGCTGCTGTCCCGTGTACAGCGACAAATACTCGGCCGACACGGCCGGTCCCGAACCGTTCTTGATCAGTCCGGTTGTCGTCCGGGTCAACAGGCCAGCCTTGTCGTAAGTCGATTCGCTACGCACGCCGTCGCCCTCGATGGTCGCGGTCAAGAATCCGTCGGGGGCGGATTCGTACTGGTCGTGCTGCAGCGTCGTTCCTCCGGCATCTTTGATCTGCACTTGCCGCAGCAGGCCGGTCCGGTCGTAGTCGTAATCAGTCAGGGAGAAGTACGCAGGCCAAGCGGCCCCGTCCGCGACCGTGACCGTGTCAGGATAGCCGAGCGCGTCGTAGCTGTTGACGGTCACCGTGGCTTGGCCATCGTAATCGTCCGTGGTCTTCGAGGAAGTCAACCGCCCCCAAGCGTCGTAGGCAGTGTATTCGGTGAGCAGGCCGCGCGCGTCCTTGAACAAGCCGAGCCGGTTGTCCGACGTGTAGGTCCACAGTTCGATCCGATCTTCCTTCCCCAAAGCTGCGGCCGGGAGTGCGGCAGCGTCCTCCGCAGCCGTTGTCACCGTCCCCTGTGGCAGGTCCGCCACGCGATCCTGGTTGCCCCGGATCGCCTGTCGGCGGGTCAATTGGCCGTCGGCGCGATAATCGTAGATCGTCACGAGTTCCGCGTTCGGGCCGCCCGGCTTGGGCTTTCCGGTGGCGCTGATTTTGGGCTTGTCGATCTGCTTGACAAGCCGACCGAGGGCGTTGCCCGTTTCGTCATCCGTTTCGTACTCGTATACGGTCTGGCCGGCCGGTGTGAACACGTAAGTCACGTTGCCGCGATAGTCATTGGGGTCGTACCGGGGCTGCTGATCGTTGGCGGTTGATGGATCGGCCAGCGGGTAAGCCGTCGGTTCTTCGTAGTCGTGCCAGTAGAAGGTCGGGCGGCCCAGCGGGTCGGTGTAGCACTTGACAAAGCCCACATGGTCGTAGTCCCAGGATTGGCGGGACAACTCCAGGCCATCGAAGAACTCGGCACGCCGCAGAAGTTGCCCATCCAGGGAGAATCGGTACGACGTCTCGGACACGCCGCCGTTGGGGACCGAGGTGCCACTTGCCTCGTCGTACTTTTGCAGATCACTGACTTCGATGGTCACCACGCCGGTAAGGTCACTGGCTGTAATCGCCGGCTCGATTTCGTACACGAGCGTGTTTTCACCACCCGTTCCATCGCCGAGTTGGATTTCTGCAAGCAGTCCCGCGTCGTAGTCGAACTCCGTGTGGCGGACAAGCTTCGCGGGGTCCGCGGGATTGTCGTCGTACCATTGATCCGTCACCATCAGGCCGTTCTCGTAGCCGAACACGCGCACGGGATCCTCCGAACCGTTGTCGTGTCGGATCGCGACCAACTCGGTCGTTTCCAGGCCGTTGCAAAGGTTGTTTTGAATCGTGAAGAAGATCTCCCGCGCATAGTCGCTGCCCACCAGGATCGGATTGTTCGCGCCGTCGACCAGCGTCATTGAGGACAGATAGCCGTTGTTGAGCGTGTAGTCGAGCCACGTCCGTGCGCCGTCCGAGGCTTCGATCACACTCAGCACCGGGTGCGCATACGTCGCGGCATCCCATTGGAACGAGACGCCTCGGCGCCCCGCGGGCCAGGTGTGGGTGGCCGCGTCCAACTCGATCCCGGGCTGTTCGATGCGGTCGATCAGGTACGTCGTTTGCCCGTTGATCACGTGCTTCCGGAAGACGTATTCCCGGCCGGTCCCGTCGTCGTAGATCAGTTCGTTCGGGTCCTGCCGCGAGATGAGCGTACCGAACTCCCGGGGATCGCGAAAGCCGTCGTTCGAGACCGCGGTCGAGCCCGGCTGCAGGCTGGCCAACTCGCCCGCGTAACTGAAGTTGTTCAGCGTCAGCAGCATGGCGTTGAAGACCTTCGGAGCTTCGCCCGGAAACCCCAGGATCAGCCGGTCGTCGTACGTGTTGCGCGTGACGCTGTGATCGCTTTCATCCCGGGTGTCCAGCCACATCATCGGCACGCCCTGCAAGCCCCAGCCGGCGCCGAAGATGGCCAACCGATCGCCCACGATCACGGGCGTCTCACCGCCCTGCGTCAGGGTCACCGTTTCGCCGCCGACCGTGATGCGGACGGTCAACTCCCAGCCGTAGACGCAGGTGAAACCATCGATCTCGGGCGGACTGAGCGCGATGACGTACTCGCTGGCAAACGGATCGGGGGACGGGGTCGTCCACGTCGAGGTCACGGGGCCGCTGTGATTGTACCAGGTGAGCGTTGCTTGGATGCTGGTGGCGGCCGAGCCACTTTGATTGCGAACCACCGCCGTGACCACCGGCATCGCGGTTCCGTTGACGTGGACGGTGGAGGAGTCGTACACGAGCCCCGGGATGGTCAGTTCGGAGGTCCCGCCCGAGCCGTCGAGAACCAGTTCGTGATAGCGACGGAATTCGCCGGCCTGCAGATCCACCTCCACGCCGCCGACGCTCTCCAGATTGGAGCCGTAGATCGAAGGCTGTGACGCCGTCAGGGACCAGTTGGTCGAAGCACGCGGCGTGGTGTCGGGGGCGAGGGGATCCAGTGCCGGGGTGACTTCATGTACCCAGGGCCGGAAGTCGACCTTCGGGGCCAACGTCGCCGCGCGCCAATCGGGTTCCAGGGGGTTGTCCGGATTCCCCTGAACTCGGATCAGTACGTCCCACGTCACGTCCTCGAAGATCTTCTCTCCGTAGTCGTCCATCAGCGGCTCGCCGTCCTCGTCCAGCACCGCCTGCCGGCTGCCGTCGGTAAGCGTCACTCGGAAGTTCAGTTGGGACGGGAAGTGCGCATCGGTGAGTGTGGCAATCAGTCCCGAGGAGATGGTGTTATGGAAGTCGATTGCCGATGCGCCGGCCGGCGTAGCGATGATTGCCGGTTCGCTTTCGTCGCCGCCGAATTGCACGATCGAAACGCCCGTGTTGGGGTCCGTCACGATCGCGCCCGAAGTCGTGGACGCGATGGGGACTCGAATCTGGTGCCGATAGCGATCGACAACCGCAGGCGTGGTGGCCGTGGCCGCCGTGCTCATGTCGAGCCGTTCGCCGTCATAGCTGACTTCTTTAATACTGATCCTGTCCAGATCGGCCTCCCCATCCAGATCCACAAACAACTGTCGAAAATCCACGCGCACGGTCGTTTCCAGGTCGACGAACACCGGACTGTCCAGATGAAACAGACCGTCCGCCGGATTGGGCGCCGCGAGGCGTGATCCGCGCAGGGCCGGCAGATGGTTCGAGACGGCCAGTTCCACCGGCACGCTGGCGTAGATGAGGGGCAATGCCGGCGCCGTTTCGCCTTCCGGAGGTCCGGACGGCGGCGGCGCGATCGCATTCAGATCGACCACATGAGCTGCAAAGGTCTCCAGGCCGGTGTAGCGAAAGATGTTGCCGAACGCGTCCCGTTCCGGCGTGAGCAGCGCCCCTTCGGTCCGCGTCATCAGGTCGGCCGCGGGCGTGTAGGTGAGCGTGAAGTCCGGATTGACCGTCACCGTTCCGTAGGCCAGCGCCACCGTCTCGCCGATCTGGACGAAGCCGCCGGCCCCACGCTCAATCGTCACGCCGACATCTTGCGCCAGCCGGTAATTGAACGTCGGAAACGGATTGAACGTCAGGCTCTCGGTATAGGGCACAACCCAGTCGGCCGAGACGGTCTCCAAGGGATAAAACGTCGGGTCTTCCTCGTCCTCTTCTTCTTCGGGCGGGCACGTCTCGCCGGGTTCCGTGCCCCCGCCGGGGCCACTCGCCCCGCCGGTCCAGTAGGGGTCGAACAGGGGCACTCCCGGCGGCGTCACCACCGAGAACCAGCCGGAGCCGTTGGAGACGATGCCAAAGCTGGTCGCGACCGTGCCGTCCGGCAGGATCAAATGACCGCGCGCATCGACGAACAAGCCCAGGGAGACGAATTGTTCGGCGGAGAAGGTCGCGCCCCAACTGGTCGCGCCCCGCGCCGGCGGCGTCCAGTCCTCCGGGAACCAGCCTGGCGGAGGACTGGAGCCCGGCTCGGGAGGATTTGTTTCCCCACCCCCGTCGGCGGGGATGCACGGCGGATCGTCCTCTTCCTCCTCCTCGTCGTCCCCGGGGATCGGGTCGGGCGGCTCGTCGCTCAGGATCAACGCCACCGCGCTCGGTCCCAGTTCCACGGCACGGGCCTGGGCCTGCAGATTCACCCACCGCACGCCCAGCGTCTCGTCCGGTTCGACCAGCCCGTCGTCGCGCACGTACACGGCGAACGGAACGGACTCTCCGTCCTGGCCGGAGAACGGCAACACGACTTGGGCTTGATCGTAATCCGCGCCGCCGATGGCCGTCTCGTCATAGGTGGCGGCGGTGACCGTGAAGGGCACATCCACGTCCCCCTCGAGCACCGCCCGGAACACGAACGCGCCCGAGGTTTCCGTGCGGCAGGCCGTGGCACGCGGATCCGAGCCTTGCGGGCAGGGTGGAGTCGCGAGGAAC